>DASSAK010000042.1:0-5360 GCA_035685445.1 Nitrosopumilaceae archaeon | reverse complement strand
CTCATAGTCAGGATCAATTTTTGAAAACTCATCAAACAGAGTGGATGCCTGTCCAATTTGAAATGAATCACGAGGGATACGAATATCTAAAATTCCATCAGTTACAGAAAGTCTGGCATCTTTGAGTGGAGGCTTTTCAGTAACCTCTTCTTTTTGCTCAAACGAATCTGCAAATCTTTTGATTGCAACAACTATGGTATTTGGATTCACAGGATTTCCAAGCATTTTCTCAACCTGGGGCTGAATCTTCAAGGCCAGCGCCGTATAGTTGATCAAATCCATCTTCATGCAGTCATAGATTGAGCGATTTCTTGTCACAATCTCTCTGACTGCCTCAGGAACGGACATGCTTGCCAGCCTCATAATAAAGTAATATATAATGTCATGTATAAGAGGATTGTGTAACTATTCGTATATAAAGTAATAATACTTATATAATGTAATACCTATTACATAACATAGGTGAATATGACATATGTTCTTTGATGACGAATTTGATAGGCTCTTCAAGAGGATGTCTGGTTCCTTTGCGAATCTAGACGAACTGCTTGATGAAGCAAAATCAACAGGAAATGTCTCTGGACCATTTTATTACGGTTATACGATGACTGTTGGACCTGACGGCAAGCCTGTAGTAAAAGAATACGGAAACGTAAAGCCAGGATTACTGCCAACATCAGACACTAGAGAGCCTCTAGTTGATACAATTGTTGATGAAAAAGAAAAGGTTGTAAAACTGGTTGCTGAGATGCCCGGAGTTGAAAAGCAAGATGTCAAAATTGTAGTTGATGGTAAACTAGTCAATATAGACGCAGAACATGGTGAAAAGAAATACCATGCCAAAGTGCCAATCAAATACAAAGTTGATGAAAATTCTGTAAAAGCATCTTACAAAAACGGTATTCTTGAAATCCTCTTCAAGCTACAAGAAGAGGAAAAGCCAAAAGGCAAAACGGTGGAGGTTGAATAAACCTCATCAATTTTTTATGGTGATAAAAAATGACAGAATTTGAATTAAAAATAGAAGAAATTCCGCAGCAACACGTTGGAAACGGACGTGCGATAATTGATCCAAAAATTATTGAAGATGCTAAATGGAATACTGGACAAATTTTAGAATTAACTTATAATAAAAAAACTCATGTAAAGTTATGGCCAGGAAATCCTGAAGACTATGGATCTGGTATTGTAAAAATTGACGGAATCACACGACACAACATTGGCGCAGGAATTGGCGATAAAATAAAAATCAAAGCTGTAGAAGCAAGCTCTGCTGAGCAAATCGTTCTGTCCCCCACAGAAAAGATCCAAGCTGAAGGATTGCAAGAATACATGAGACAAAACTTTTTGAATCATGTCTTTACAACTGGCGATACAATAACACTTGGTACACAGATGGGTGGAAAGATACAATTCATTGTAACTAGTACAAAACCATCAAAGCCAGTAATTGTTACTGAACAAACTATATTCAAGCTTGGCTCAATGACTCAAGCAGTTGACTCTTCTATTCCAAGAATCACATATGATGATCTAGGCGGATTGCGACACGAGGTTCAAAAGATTCGTGAAATGGTCGAATTGCCAATGCGACATCCAGAACTTTTCGAAAAGATTGGAGTCGAAGCACCAAAAGGTGTGTTGCTATACGGTCCTCCGGGAACGGGTAAAACACTCCTTGCAAAGGCAGTTGCAGGCGAAACTAACGCTAATTTCACATCCCTAAGCGGTCCTGAAATCATGGGAAAATATTATGGTGAATCAGAAGAACGACTCAGAGAAATTTTCAAGCAAGCTGAAGAAAACGCACCATCAATAATTTTCATTGATGAAATTGATTCTATAGCACCAAAAAGAGAGGAAGTTACTGGTGAGGTAGAAAAAAGAATCGTATCACAACTACTTACACTAATGGATGGAATGAAGGCTAGAGGCAAAGTTGTAGTAATTGCAGCAACTAACAGGCCAGATTCCATTGATCCTGCCATAAGAAGACCAGGTCGATTTGACAGAGAAATTGAAATTGGAATACCTGATGAGCAAGGACGAAATGAAATTCTAAACATACACACAAGAGGAATGCCAATTGAAAAAAGTGTAGACCTTAAACAAATTGCAAAGACAACTCACGGATTTGTTGGAGCAGATTTAGAAATTCTAGCAAAAGAGGCTGCAATGCGTTCACTAAGACGTGTAATGCCAGACATTGACTTGGATGAAGAAAAAGTTTCAGCTGATGTATTGCAAAAGATCAAAGTAACTAGTGAAGACTTTAAGGATGCGCTAAGAGAGGTCAGACCATCCGCACTACGTGAAGTTCTAGTACAAATCCCAAATGTAACTTGGGATGACGTTGGTGGATTAGATTCACTAAAAGAGGAACTTCGTGAAGCAATTGAATGGCCACTCAAACACAAAGAAGCAATTGAATACGTTGATGTTGACACCCCAAAAGGAATTCTTTTGCATGGTCCTCCAGGAACTGGAAAGACTTTGATTGCAAAGGCAGTCGCAAAGATGACTGAATCAAACTTTATCAGCGTCAAAGGACCCGAATTGCTTTCAAAGTGGGTTGGCGAATCAGAAAAAGGAGTCAGAGAAATCTTCCGCAAGGCAAGACAGGCTGCACCATGTATCATCTTCTTTGATGAGATTGATGCACTTGTACCAAAGCGCTCAGGAAGCGGTCTAGGCTCACACGTAACAGAAAGTGTAGTATCTCAAATTCTAACTGAGATTGATGGACTAGAGGAGCTAAACAACGTGATAATTATTGGTGCAACAAACCGCCTTGATATTGTTGATGAGGCATTACTACGTCCTGGAAGATTTGACAGAATCATCGAGGTTCCAATGCCAGACGAAAAGGGAAGAGAAAACATCTTCAAGATTCACACAAAGAAAAAGCCACTAGCAAAAGATGTGGACTTTAAGAAACTAGTCGAGCTCACCAAAGGATATAGTGGAGCAGAAATTGCAGCAGTAGCAAACAGAGCAGCCATTGTGGCACTAAAGAGATACGTTTCAGCAAAGTCCAAAAACTTCAAAGAAATTGAAATTTCACAGCAAGACCTTGAAGATTCTATAAAAAAGGTTAGACCTGTTAGCACAAAAGTGGAACAAGCCTTAACTCAGACGATTAAGTAGGGTAAATCAAAGGAGGATATGACTAAAATTGAAACTCTATCTTGATTTTAACCCTTGTACTGAGTGCAAGACCATGATGAGTGAGCTTAGCGACCCAAAAATGCTTTTAGCTGATGATGAAACAAGAGCAGATGAATCTGCAAAGTTTCTCAGACATTTAACATACAACCACACAGAAGTGGTTCAGGCAGTAATGCGGGATTTGCCAAAGCAAAAAAGAGATCAAGAATTTGATTTCTTCAAATAATTTTTTATTTACAAAAATTATTTCTAAAACACTGGCATGAAGACCATACTTATACTAGTATTATTTTTATTTTTATTTACTATTCCAATAAATCAAACTTTTGCACAAGATCCAGGACCTCCTCCTTCCCCCCAGCCAATCCAAGAGCCTGAACCAATTCCAAAAAAAGAGCCAAAACCAATTGAGGAACCATTTCCAGGACTGACAGATGAGGAAAAAATTGAAAAACTAACCGAAGAAAACAAAAAACTCAAGGCTGAAAAGGCTCAGCTACAGTCACAAGTAGATGAATTAAAAATTGAGAAAGGATTTTTGCAAAGCCAAATTAATGAGCTACAAAAGAAGCTAAATGACTTGAACGCAGTAGCTCTTGAGCAAATCAAAGTAATTATGGACTTGGTAGTTCAACTAAAAGAAACTGTGTTTGAAAATATATTTTCGCCTTTTAATTCGGCCTAGATACTATCTGCTACGTTTGTAAGCCCAAGCGTTTTTTTGATTAATGTTGCCCTTGTTCTAATTGTAACATCACTTACGCCAGCAGCTGTTGCAAACTTTTTTTGACTAAGCTTTTCTCCATTGATTATACATGAAAGATAAAGCGAAGCTGCTGCAAGTGCAACTGGATGTTTTCCTGAGGTAATTTTTTCATCCTGTGATCTTTTTAATATTGATAAAGCATCACGCTTTGTTTTCTCTCTGAGATTTAGATTGTTTGAAATTTTTACAATAAATGATGCCGTATTATACTGATCTAATTTTAGATTAAATTTCTGAATCAAAGTTCTAAGGTCACGAGAAAGTATTCTTCTTTCTATATTTCCTGCCTTTGCAATATCATCTAGTGTTCTTGGCGTGTTTGTTTCCCTACATGCTGCATAAAGTGCAGCTGAAACTAAAGATACCATGGTTCTTCCCCTGGTTAGCTTTGCATTTGCTGCCTTTCTGTAGATATATGCTGCTTCTTCAACCACGTTGTCTGGGATTCCAAGCTTAGTTTTCATTCCATTAAGTAAAGTGAATGCCTTGCTTAACGCAGATGTAGTTCTTGACTTGCTACGCTTATCCCACTCTCTTAGTCTTCCAAAAGTAAGTTTTGTTTTACTAGATAATGCGTGACCAGATGAGTCAGTGTTGTTTCCAATAACTGTTGATAATCCCTTGTCATGCATTGTTAATGATGTTGCAGGACCAGTTCTTGCTTGAGACATAAACTCCTCTGATGTGTATCCATGACTTTCATGTGACATGTCAGCTATGTTTTGCACTAGGACAAGACCGCAACCCCCGCAGAGCATTTCACCTCTTTCTGTATCTGTAATGACGGGGTAGGTTTTGCAAGTATCTAATTGACACTTGACATCATAATCTCTAGAATAATTCTGTACCACTGTTACTTTCTATACGTTAAAGCAAAATAAAAGGTAGATCAAACAGGCAAGACTTGTTATAGTTTTGGTTTGTTTCGCAAAAAATGCTGCGTAAAATCCTATTCTTTTGTGAGTGATGCCCTTGAATGTCCTTTGTTGATTACCATTTGAAGCAAAAATTCCGTATCATAATCAATTCCATGTTCGCTATCAAAATGTGTGCGTAGCTGCTCAACTAGCTTTGGGCCTCCTTCTCCCTCTGCAACAAAATCGCATTCAAAACCATAATCTCTGCATGCAAGTCTTATTGTCATCATTAGCTTGGCTTAACTCTAGGTATAAAAACTATTTTCTAAATATCGACTCTCGTACTAATTGTACGGGTTGTATTGCTTGTAAATTTTTGAAACTGATTGATGGTACATCTTTATCATGTCATTTTCAGTTGAGACTGCTAGTTGGTTCACTAAATCCGTTGCAGTAAGCATTCCAACCACTTTATCGTTATCAATCACAGGAAGCTTTCTAATTTCTCTTGTATACATGAGATCAGCTGCCATCATTACGGTTTCATCAGGGCCTATTGCAATTAGTGG
>DASSAK010000041.1:0-10111 GCA_035685445.1 Nitrosopumilaceae archaeon | reverse complement strand
TGTATCGCCAGGATAATATGATTCTCTATCAGTATGTATTTCCACAACTAGAGGTTCAACATCTACCGAAAGTGTTTTGTTTATTCCATTGTAATTATAAGTTAATGTCCAATTGCCAAACTGACGATCAAATGCATCTCGCTGTATAACGTGTAATTTTTTTGCTGCTTTGAAACTTTCAAGCTCACCAATATTCATAGAACCATCAGGTCGTGTTAGCTCCCATATTACTGGGCCACCCTGATAACCATCAATTTTTAGATCAATTTCAATCCAGTCATTTGGTCCAAATGGATCTTTTAAAGGAGTTGCTGAAATTTCAACCCCAAAAACTTGTTGAAAGCCAAACAGCGTACTAGCTACAAGTATTAAGAGTAACCAATTTTGTGCCATCTAATTTATCAAGCAGGATTAAATTGTTTAATAGTTAAGATGTATTGTGAATGAACATATTCTAACTGTACTAAAAAAACTAGAGAAAAGGTCAAGGCTAGAAGAAAATGACCAAGTTAAAGTAAAACATGAAGACCGAATGTTAGCAATTACTGAAGATACAGGGCAGTTTTTCAATCTGTTTCTTAAAGCTATCAAGGCAAAAAGGGTCCTAGAGATAGGCACATCTGTAGGTTATTCTACACTATGGTTTGCTGATGCATTATTAGAAAATGGAGGCATCATTACTACGATTGAGCAAAATTCATCAAAAATTTCAAGATCAAAAGCCAATTTTAAGGAAGCAAAAGTTGATCACATCATAAAAAATCTACAGGGGGAAGCAATTAAAATTCTAAAGCAGTTGAGTGAAAGTGAAAAAGAAAATCAATTTGATTTTGCATTTTTAGATGCCGATAAAGAACTAAATTCAGAATATTTTGATATAATTTTACCCATGATTAAAGTTGGAGGCATAATTGCAACTGATAATATTTTGTATCCAGAAAAATTCAGACCGATCATGAGTAAATTTATTGATCACGTTAAGAAAATTCCAAATGTTCAGACCTTTACTTTAGCTCTTGGTAATGGGGAACAGATTACATTGAAAACAGGTTAGCGTTTTTTCTTTGTCTTTTTAATAGCTTTTTTACGGGTAGTTTTTTTCTTTTTTAAGGATTGTAATTTTTTGTTTTTAGTTTTATTCTGTTTTTCTTTTAGTAATCTTTGAGCAATTAGTCTTTCTAATTTTTTTTCTTTCAAGGAAAGCTGTTGTTGAATCTTTTTTTGTTTTTTTAGATTGGATTGTTCTTGTTTAGTACGTTTTGATATTGTTTGTTTTTGTCGCTCAAGCTTACTGATTAATTTTATTCTTTCTTCCTTAACTTCAATAAGTTCTTTTTCTTGTTTTTCAATTATTTTTTGAAGTTTTTGTTCTTCGAGTAGTTTTTTATTTTCCTCTTTAACGAGATTAATCATGTTTTGAAATTCAATTTTTGTTTGTTTAAGATCTTGTTGTTTTTGTTTAATTTTTTTAGCAATTTCTGCTTGTTTTCCAAGCTTTGTTTTTTCTTTTTGAAGAAGTTTTGATAATTCTTGCTTTTCTCGTTTTTCTTGTTTTTCTAATTTGGATTGTTCTGATTGAATTTTTTGTATATTCTTTTTTTGTTGTTTTATTTCATGTTCTATTGTAAATTTTTTGTTTTTAATTGATTTTTCTAATTCATCTCTTTCTTTTTTAGCTCTAGCGAGTTCGTTTTCTTGTTCTGTTATTTCATGAGTAAGTTTAGACTGATTAGATAATTGTTTTTTTTCTTCTTGGATTTTTTCTTTCAATATAGCTTTTTTACGTGCAATTTCTTTTTCAAAATCCTCTCTATTTCTAATAAGTTGCTCTAATTGGGCTTTTTGAGTACTTAATTTTTCAGCAATTTTTTCTTGTTTTGCAAGCTTTGTTTTTTCAGACTGAACTTTTAGAAGTTCCTTTTTTTGTTGTTTCATTTCATTGGCAATTACTTGTTTTTTGTTTTTAATTGATTTTTCTAATTCATCTCTTTCTTTTTTAGCTCTAGCGAGTTCGTTTTCTTGTTCCTTAATTTCATTGGATATCTTGGTTTGATCGCGTAGTTTTTGTTGTTCTTCTCTAATTTTTTCGTTTAAAGTGATTTTTTTACGTGCAATTTCTTTTTCAAAATCCTCTCTATTTCGAATAAGTCGCTCTAATTGGGCTTTTTGGGCGTTAAGTTGTGCAGTTAATTTATTTTGTTTTTTTAATTTTTCTTCTTCAATCTTTATCTGTTTTTCAATATTTGATAATTCTTTTGAATCATCCGTAGGTTTCCAATCTTTTGGCATCGCCCCCCTAAGTTTGGCAATTTTTTCTTGTGGTTTTCCTAATTCTTTTGATTTTTGCTTTGTTTTTACTATTATAGACTCTAGTTGTAAAATTTTATCATTACATATTGCTAGTTTTGTTTTTAATTCTGTAATGGCATTTTTATCTGATTCAATTGGAGTAATTTTTTTCTTCTTTAATTCATTTTTCTTATTTAATTCTTCTAATTTACAACTAACATACTGTTGATCTGATTTGTATAATTTTTTGCCATCGGAAATCATTTCAACGATGAATTGTAATCTTCCAAGGTCGCCAACACCCAGATTAATTAATTTTTGAATATTTTCAAGTTCTTTGTTTGGTTTTTTTTCTTCTGTAATGATTGCATCTATTTTTGAATTAAATTTTTTTTCAAGATATTGATGATCAGATTTGTATAATGGTTTCTTGCTTTTTACAAAATCTAAAATATAGTTTAATCTGCCTACATCACCATTTCCAGAGTCTATAAGATTTTTAATTTTTGATACTGTCTCATTGATTGTTAATGTCTGACTCATCAAGTTTGGCTCACATTTTCATGGCTTATGATTGAAAATCATATAGTGCTATAAAAAAACTGATGAGAAAACTTTGCCCATAACAAGGCAAATTTTGTATTGCCTGAAGCCAGATTAGGATTTCATACATATTAGCATATTTTCTAAATTCAATTATGCGACGTTGGCTAATTTGGGCAGGAATAGCTATTATTTTAGGTGGAGCAATTAGTCTAGGAATGACCTTAACTGTTGAGGGTGATCTTAATCCAGATGAGGATTTGACTCCATATGGAATAGGTTGGATTATTGCAGGGAGTGTATTGATTGGGGCAGGTTTTATTTTAAAACCAAAAAACAGATGATTATTCTTTATCAATAAATTCGCTAACGTCAGGCGGATCTGGCGACAAACCTTTTCGTTTTCGAATTTCAGAAATGGTTTCAGCCAATTTTGATTTTGGAACTTCGGCCCATGCTTTAAAGTGGGTGTTCCACATTGCCTTTCCTGCAGTTTGACCCCTCATTTCTTCAGAGAGTGTAAATGTTTCAGCAGCAGGTAGTTCACCAGTAACAATACTTAGTGCACCTTTTTGTACCATATCCAAAACTTTGCCACGTTTTCCAGAAAGAACGGTTGCAACATTTCCCACAAGATCTGTTGGGACTCTAACTTCGATTGCCAAGATTGGCTCCAATATCGCAGTGCCGGCTGTCAAAAGAGCTCCCATACATGCACGTCTTGATGCAGGTCCTAGTTGTGATAAACCTCGATGTGCAGGATCTTCGTGAGGAACAAAGTGAGTAAATGTGAATTTACAGTCTCTCATTTGTTCTTTACAAAGAGGGCCTTCTTTCATCACCTCATCAAATCCAGAATTAATTGAATCAGTTGATTCTTGTATGAATTGAACTCCTTTTGTTCCATTAATCAAAACATTTCCGCGTGAATCAAGTCTCATGATTCGTTTAACAGTATCAGTATCCCATCCTTCTTTCTTTAAAAGATCAGCCATTTCTTTTTTGTCTTTCATCTCACCAATCTGACCAGACCTCAACATATCACCAATTGATGGTTCTAGTGGTTCAACTTTCATGAATATTTTGTTATGGCGATTTGGTGATTTTGACATTATTGGTTCACATCCAGATTTTACAGTCTCCCTATAATTGATGAGAGGTTCAGAAGTGACAATATCTACTTTAGCGTCTTGTATTCTGTGAGTTGCAATATCAAGATGGAGCACGCCCATTCCAGCAACAATTGTTTCTCCACTTTCTTCATCAATCTTTACGACTAAGTTTGGGTCTTCAATTGTTAATTGTTTTAAAACTTCTACCAATTTTGGCAAGTCTTTTGGATGTTTTGGCTCAATTGCCACTTGCACAACGGGTTCAGAAATGTATTTAATCCCTTCAAACATTTGAATGTCTTTTACAGTTGATAATGTATTACCAGCACGAGCTTCAGTTAATCCCATCAATGCAGGAATATTTCCAGCTCCAAGCTCCCCTACTTGTTCTCGCTGATTTCCCATAAAAAAATTTACAGATTGAATACGTCCATCACGTTTTGCGTCAATTATGTTAACTGTTTGACCGTCTTTTATTGTTCCAGAAAATAATCGTCCAATTGCAACGGGTCCTGCTGCTTTATCTAATACCATGTTAACTACCATCATGATAGTTGGGCCATCATCTTTGCACTCCAATAGTGCTTTACCTATATCAGAATCTAAGTCGCCGTGCCAAATCTTTGGTATTCTATATTTTTGTGCAACATCTGGAGGAGGATGATGTTTAACTACCATGCCCAACACTGCATCTGCAAGCGGTGCCTTTTCAACTAGTTCATTAACTTTTTCATTTTGATATGCTTCTATAACATCTTTGAATGTAATTCCTTTTTCCTTCATTACATCAATATTAATCGCCCATCTATCTTTTGCAGAACCAAATGTCACACTTGCCTCTTGTATTGATACTTTCCATTTGTCTTTGTATTCAGGTTCAGCATAGGTATCTAATAGTTGATTAAAGTTTGAAACGACGTTTGCAAGAGTTTCTTGCATTTTCTCAGGAGTTAATCGTAATTCTTTGATGAGCCTATCTACCTTGTTAATGAAAAGAACGGGTTTGACTCTTTCTTCAAGTGCCATTCTAGTTACTGTCTCAGTTTGAGTCATAATTCCTTCAACAGCATCACAAACAACAACAGCACCATCAATTGCTCTCAAACTACGAATGACTCTTCCACTAAAGTCAACGTGCCCAGGAGTATCAATCATGTTTATGACATATTCCTTGCCTTTTTGAGAATAATGCAATGTGACATTTGCTTGATAAATTGTAATTCCTCTTTCTTGTTCTTCCTTATCAAAATCCATGGCTAGCGCAGAACCTGCAGCAGATGGAGCAATAATTCCTGAATGGGCTAAAAGACTATCACTCATTGTGGTTTTGCCATGATCAACGTGAGCGATTACCCCAAAATTTCGGATTTGTTCCTTATTTTTAATAATCTTCAGAACTTGTTCTGTAGATTTGAATTTCGCCATATTTGCAAATCCTAAAACTTCAGGTATTAAACGTTCTGAAAAAATTTCAGTAAATCATATTGTCACTGATTTTGCGTAATTTTTTTGCCATAACAAAATGACATTCTTTTTGTCGTTTTTTCTTTGCTAAAAATAAAGGTACAAGTTGTGAAAAAAAGGTGTAAAAAATAAACTGTGATATTTTATCGTCATATTTTATGGTTGGTCTAATTACATGTATGCCAGCTTTTTTTAGATTTTTTGAAAGTAAAGTATTATGAGAATTTTTTTGCTCAAAAATTATTACTGTGTCGCCAGGCTTTGTAGAAAATAATTCCATGTGTGAAAACTGTTCTAATCTTTCATAAAATGCATCAAGACCTAGAATTTCAAATATTTTTGCAGCACCATATAATGCAAGCGGATACGTTTGAAGATTTCCTAAAAAGAAGATTTTGTTTTTTAACCTGACTTTTTTGCTTTGTTGAATAGCATCTTGAAAAATTTTTTCAGGATTTTTAATTTTAAATGATCTCACAAGCGATATACAAGTTAACGCACTATCCAAAAAACTAATACTTCCTGCAGTAACAACGTCAGAGTTTGGAAAATTAAGTAGAATTGTTTTGTTACAAACTTTTGCAAGTTTACTATTAGAATTTGAAGTAATTGCAATGGATTTTTTTGCCAATTTTGCTACTTTGATGTTAGATATCGTCTTACCTGAAATTGATACTATATAGACATCATTTTTTTGTGCTATTGATTTGTTTTTGAGTAGATCAAGTGGGTCTATGGCTTTGACGGTATTTTCAGAAAATACTTCTGCAAGCAAAGATGCTGCAAGTGAATCACCACTTCCACAAAAAACAGAGCGTTTTTGTTGAATTATACTGAGAGGTGCAGGAGGCTTAAATCTAGACAAGTTTTGAACCTGTAAAAGTATATCCTTTTCTAAGGCAGAAATTGTATTCATGAAAAATTATGAAAAACAAGTTCTATATTAGAACCACTAATTATTTGCAAAATTATTATTTGTTTCATTCATGACGGCGTCAACAAAAAAACTGTATGTAAACGACTTTGATTTTTATAACCACACTAAAGAGTATGACCGTGGAAATTTCAGTAGGACATACGCCAGATTCAGACGATGCATTCATGTTTTATGGGATGTTCACAGGAAAAATTAGTTCTTCTGACTTTACTGTAAAGCATGTAATTGAAGATATTGAGAAATTAAACAGAAAAGCTATAAATCCGGAGTTGGACGTGACAGCAGTTTCGGTACACGCATGCGCATACATTCCAGACTATACAATTTTACGAAGTGGTGGAAGCTTTGGAATTGGTTACGGTCCAATCGTCACTGCAAAAAAAATACTGAGTTTAGAAGAACTAAAAAAATCAAAGATAGCAATTCCTGGAAAAATGACGTCAGCTTTTTTGTTATTACAGTTAATGATAGGAAAATTTGATTTTCTTGAAATGAATTTTAGTGATATTCCAAAGGCAGTAAAAAACGGCGATGTTGATGCAGGATTAGTAATTCATGAAACTCAATTATCATATGAACAAGAAGGAAACGTGAAAATATTAGACGTTGGAGAGTGGTGGGATAAAACCACCAATGGTCTTCCTGTACCTTTAGGAATCAATGTTATGAAATCAAGTTTTGGAAAAGATGTTATAAGAAAATTTGATGTATTTCTCAGAGATTCTATAAAATATGGTCGCGAACACCAAGATGAAGCAATTGATTATGCTATGCAGTATAGTCGTGGAAAATCACGTCAATTGATTGAAAAATTTGTAAAAATGTATGTAAATAATATCACTGTAGAGATGGGAGAAAAGGGTGAAAAGGCCATTCGAAAAATGTTCGAAATGGCCAAAAATCAAAAACTAGTACCAGATTTCAAATTACATATTGCCTAAAAACAAGACAAGATTCCAAGATACTCTAAATATGGTTGATGACAATTGTGAACTAAATGGTTCTAGTTGATAAGAGAATTCTTTCAGGTGGAATTGCCATGGTCGTAGTAGGCATCTCTCTATCATTATATCTGAATTCAGTTTTACCTGTTGGAACGCCAGGAATGACAGAGGAAGAGACATTAGATCTTTTGGTAAGACAGCAAGAAAATCAAGACATGAGTAATTTGGCCGGCATTTTAATTGGAATTGGATTTCTCTTAGTTTTAATTAGTTTTGGTGCAAGGAGGAGAAGAAAAGGCGGAGCAAAAAAAGTTGAAAAAAAGCCTGCAAAATAGTTGTAAATTTGTTAGAGTTTTTTCAAAATATTAAAGAACGTATCTCTTTGTGCAGGTTGTCGTCCTGCCTCTTTTACCATAGTAGCTAATTCCAAAATTGATGAATTAGTTGGTTTTCCAGCTGCACGATAGATTTCTTCAGAAAATGCAGTTCCCACAAGATCACTACCTCCGTGAGATAGTGCCACTTGTGCCAGTTTCTTTCCATAAGCAACCCAATATACAGAAATGTTGTTAAGAAAACCACCAAGCATTAACCTCGATAATGCAATTACCTTAAGATCATAAACAGAAGAGCATTCATGTGTAACTAATCCTTCCTTTTCAAGTTCTGTATTATCTAAACTAAATCTAAGAGGAATAAACGTGATGAAGCCTTTGGTCTTTTTTTGTAATTCTCTAATTTTAATGAGATGATCAATTATGTGTTCAATTTTTTCAACATGCCCATAAAGCATTGTGGCATTACTTTTAATTCCCATATTATGGGCTTGTTCTATGGTGTCCAACCATTCTTGACCGGTGCATTTTCCTCGAACAACTTGTTTCCTAACCTCTGGATGAAACAATTCTGCGCCACCGCCAGGCATTGAATCAAGACCTGCGTCCTTTAGTCTTGACAAAATTTCTTTTACAGAATTTTTTGTTAGTTTCGATAGGAAAAAAATTTCTGCTGCGGTGAAAGCTTTTATGTTTAATTCCGGATGGTTGTCTTTGATAATTCTCATCATATATTCATAGTAATCGAGTGGAGCTTTTGGATGGAATCCACCTACAATATGAACTTCGGTTGCTCCCATCTGTTTTGCGACAGCTACTCTTTGCTCAATTTGTTCTGGGGTTAGAGTATATGCATCATCTTCGTTTCCTTTTCTATAAAATGCACACATTTGGCAGCTAGCAGCACAAACGTTTGTGTAATTCATGTAATAGGATGCTGCAAAAGTTACTGTATCGCCAACAAGTTTTTTCCTATTCATGTCTGCAACTGCGCCAAGCATATGTAGATTATCATAATTCATCAGCTCAATTCCATCATTGAAAGAAAGTTCTTCGCCCGCAATGGCACGATCCAATGCCTGAGACTGGCCAATTAGTTTCTCCAACATATGCCAAAACTCATTTCTGAGTAAATATAAAATTTGGCTAGATTTGGTGAAAAAACTCAAAAATTAAGTAGTATCAAGCCATTAAATAATTAGAATGGTCCTACCTCTGATTGACGAAGACAAACCAAAATGCTTTTTGTGTCATGAAGGATTTAATGACATAGAACAGCTTAGAAAACATCAACAAAGTGCCCATAAGGATTTTTTTGAATTTCATGAAAAGAACATGAAAAGAGAGCCAGCTCCTGGCGACGTCACCGTGTTTTAAATTTTAGTTGTTCTCTTTTAATAGAGTTTAAAAGATCTTGCGCAATGTTTTTACTAATTTTTGCAATATCATAATCCTTATCAATGCTAAGTGCTTTTTTGAAAAATTTCAAGGCTTCTTTTATCTTTCCTTGTTCACCAAGAGACAATCCTTTGTAAGCAAATGCCATTGCACATTTGTCATCTATCTTTAATGCATGATCATAACAATCAATGGCTTGAGAAAATAAACCCAACGAATGTAAAGCAGAACCTTTGTTTACTAGCGCATCAAGATTATCAGGATCTAACGATAATGCTTTATCATAAAATTGAATACTTGTTTTTAATTTGTTTAGATTTTGAAGAGTGGTTCCTTTATCAATCAGAGCAGCAATGTTTTGTGGTTCAATTGTTAGAATTTCATCGTAGCATTTTAAGGCTTGAAGATAGTTTTCTTCCTCACAATAATTAAATGCATTTTCAAATAACTTCACAAGATTCTTTTTCATAATTTTGTAATAACAATTAATCTGTAATATACATTGACTTGTTGTTAATGACAAATCAATTATGATGCTTTTTTATCCCTAGGATCAATTTCTAAAGATTTGTTAAAACATTCAATTGCATCATCGTATCTACCAATACTTCTTAATGCAACACCCTTGTAATTCCAAAGCTCAGGATTTTTTTGATCTAATAAGAGTGCCTGTTCAAAACATCCAAGAGCTTCTTCAAACTTTCCTTCATCAAGTAGGTTGTTTCCTTGTTTGATTAGAGAATCAATTTTTACCACAATATGCTATTATCAAAATTTGTTTTAAAGGTAGTTTTAGAGCATCATTCACATATTCAATTAAATTACAAGACGTCAATAGATTAAAGAATTTTCAAACATTTTTTTAGAAAAATTATGAAAATTTAAATGTATTTTCATTCAAGGATGGTAGATATGGATAAAATTGATGAGAAGATTTTAAAAAATTTATTGGTAGATGCTAGATTATCTGCAAGACAGCTGTCTCTTAAACTTGGCATGTCAACGGTGACAGTGTTATCAAGAATAAAAAAACTTGAAAAAGAAAAGATCATCAAAGGGTATACATCTTTACTTGATCATGAAAAATTA
>DASSAK010000040.1:0-13878 GCA_035685445.1 Nitrosopumilaceae archaeon | reverse complement strand
GTTATTTATTTCACTATACTTATTGTTAATATCTGTCTCACAATTACGTTTTGCAACAGTTTTTTCTGCAACTGTTAATTCATCATTTGAATCAACTTCTGCAAAACAAGCTAGGATCTCCTCTCGTATTTTTGCGTCCTCATCTGAAACATTTTGGGCAGAAGCTGGGATAACCATAGAGACAAGGACTAAAAATGCGAGGGGATACCCAAGCTTTATCATTGAACTACAACGTGATAGAAAAACCATAAAGTAGATCTACAGACAATCGAACAAAACAATCTTTTTATAATTTGACCCACTTTTTTGCTCAGTAATTGATAGTAAGTATTAACTAGCTGCATAATTGGGTTGGATATACTTAAAACGAATGTAGATTATAATAAAGAATTGCTGGGCACTATTCATTCTGAGAATGAACAACTCATCAAAAAAATTGTTGATTTAGATAATTCTATTCGTTTTGGCGCTATTTGCAATAAATATGGTGAAATTTCATCAAAATTTCCACGTGAAGGCATATCACTCCATCTAAACGAATATGAAACTTCGAAATTACTTCGTGAAGCAGCAAATTCTTGGCATTATCGACATAAATTATCATACAAACTTGGAAAAGGTAAATTTGCGTTGGCAGTATATGAAAAACTAATTAGGCTAACAGTACCACTTGATCAAGAAAATCTATTGTTATTAACTCTAGAAAACTTTGAAAATGTACCAACACTTGTGGAAAACGTACACAAACTAATTGAAAATACAACCAACTAACTCCTAAACATAACGAAGTAATCTCTACACCAAACCAATGAATTTTGAATATAAATTTTCTATATTAAATACATAATGAAAAGCAAAATTTGTTTTAGTCATGGAATATGACTAATTAATCCCAAATAGATTAATTATAATGAATTTTGTTGATTTTTTATGAAGCTACCTCTTTCAAATTATGTTTGGTATGATGGAAAACTAACCCTCTTAAAAAATGCCAAAGTTCCCATTACCACTCATGCTATACATTATGGAACATCAATTTTTGAAGGAATTAGAGCTTATTGGAATTCTAAAAATCTCTTTATCTTTCGATTAGATGATCACATTAAGCGATTTAGAAATTCTGGAAAATTTTATTCTATTTCATTAAATTACTCAGATAAAAAAATAAAAAATGCAATAATTAGTATTTGTAAAAAAAATAACATGAAAAAATCTTGTTACATTAGACCGTTTTATTTCATAGGGGAATATGGCATCAATCTACACGTAACCAAAAAAGCTCCAACACATCTCGCAATATTCATGTTTCCCTTTGGTGATTTATTCAACAAAAATGGAATCACTGCAGGAATATCTTCATGGAAAAAATTTTCAGATGCTTCTACACCAACTCAGGCCAAAATGGGAGGAAATTATCTTAATTCAATTATTGCCACACAAGAAGCCAAAAGAAAACGATTCGATGAAGCGATTCTCTTAGATATGTACAACAATGTTAGTGAGGCACCGGGAGAAAATATTTTCATTGTAAAAAATAGAGAAATCATTACCCCGCCAATTTCATCTTCAGCCTTAAAAGGAATTACAAGGGATTCTATCATAAAGTTCTCTAAAGATTTAGGATTTAAGACATCAATAAAAAAAATTACAAAGCCGCAACTGCTTTCTGCTGATGAGGTTTTTCTTAGTGGAACCGCAGCAGAAATTACTCCAATCATCAAAATAAATCATAAAAAAATAGGAAATGCCAAAGTTGGCAAAATTACAAACTTGCTAATGACGTCATATACTGATATAGTAATGAATAAAAACAAAAAATATTCTCACTGGTTAACTAAGGTGTATTGATTGAAAGTTGTATTGATTGGAACCGGCGGTTGGGGAAAAAACCATGCTAGAATTCTTTCAAAATTAGGGGTTCTGTCAGCAATCTGTGATAAAGATAAGCAAAAAAGTAATGAATTTGGAAAAAAATATTCTGTTAATTCTTACAATTCAACTGATTCTTTACTTAATTCAGAAGAATTTGACGCTGCCTTTGTTTGTACTCCTACATCAACACACTCATCAATAGCATCACAACTTATTAGATCTCACAAACATGTCTTTGTTGAGAAACCACTAACCTATCTATCCGAAGAAGGTGAAGATTTGCTAGAGCTTGCAAATAAAAATAAAATTATTCTTTCATGTGGTTTTATAGAGAGATTTAATCCAGCTGTTGATGTTGTGAAAAATTTTGTTAAATCAAAAAAATATGGTGATCCTGTTATGTTAGAATTTCATCGTGAAAATAGAATGCCATTGCACATTAAAGATGTTGGGATCATCTATGATACATCGGTCCATGATATTGATACTGCAATGTGGCTTTTTGATGAAACACCTGAGGTGGTTTTCGCAAAAGCTGGAAAAATAAAACATGAACATGAAGATTTTGCAAGCATAATGCTAGGATTCAAAGACAACAAAGTAGCAATAATTTCATCTAACTGGATTACTCCAACAAAGATTCGTCGTTTTAATGTTGTATGTACCGAAGGAATAATTTCATCAGATTTTCTCAGCCAAGAAATTGTAGTTGAAACAAAAGATTCTACTGAGAAGCCAAAACATGAAAAACAAGAACCTCTTTTGTTAGAAATTAAAAATTTTCTTGATTCTATTGAAGGGAAAAAAGAATTAATCGTAAAACCAGAGCAGGCAGTAAATGTGACAAAAATTGCTGAAGCGACACTTTTATCAAGTCAAAAAGGAACGCCAATCTATCTGGATCTAAAATGAAGA
Source organism: Nitrosopumilaceae archaeon (assembly GCA_035685445.1). Classification (GTDB taxonomy): domain Archaea; phylum Thermoproteota; class Nitrososphaeria; order Nitrososphaerales; family Nitrosopumilaceae; genus DRGT01. The sequence goes on along the minus strand of DASSAK010000040.1, from coordinate 11,091 downwards.
AAAAAATGATGGAGATACTAGTATGTCCTATCGATAAGCATTTTCCTCTTGAAATTTTTGAATCAAACTCTAACGAAGATGTAGTTATTGAAGGAGTATTATATTGCTCAGAATGTTCACGATTTTATCCTATTTTAGAAGAAATTCCTGTATTATTACCAGATGAATTAAGGAACAAAAAGAAAGATTTAGAATTTTTGGAAAAAAATAAAAAAACTTTTCCCGAAAAAATTATCAATAATGCACTTCCATGGCATATTTGAGGCTTTATAGTTTTAACATTCTATGAAATATCGCTTTTTTCATTTTTGATAATACTATTATCCAAATTATTACTAGGATAATCGCAATAATTGCTTTTAATCCAGATGATAAAATCATATCAAAATCACCAAAACCAGTAATAGAAATTGGTGCTATGGTGAGCACAAGTATTCCGCCACCTATAAGCATCAATACCCACATTACAAAAACAAAAGTGAAAATTGGTAATGCTATCATAATTCTTCAGATGAAAACTGGTTCTCTTTTACAAGCTTAAATCCCATATCCATTCCCCTTATCCAATAAAGATCTTTTTCTAAAGGATTGTATTGAGATAATTTCGGAAGATCTTCATCGAAAGCCATTTTGATGTAATAAGATGGCATGTTAGACCCCACGGAAGAAAAAAAGTTGCTAGTTGTAAAAAATCTTCCTGCATTTATTTCTGTAATGCATGGAACCCCATCTTTGTTTTCTTTCAAATCAACACAAAATATGCCTGTGGCATTTTCATCTAATGATAAAACTGCTTTTGTTGCTATCTTATTCACATCATCTCTGTGAACAGTTCGAGCAACTGATGGTGAGGAAGTTTGTCCACTTGGAGTTAGATAACCAAAAAGATATTCTATTCTCTCACGAGCCTGTGAGGTAATTAGTTTACCATCCTTCCAAATACTCTGAAATGCAAATTCTTTTCCTGGAAGAAACTCACTTATCATAAATTCACCATAACCTATACCCTTCATACTCTTCCAATAATCAATCCAAACCTTTCCATGAGTTGTATTTTTTATTGGAAGGCTTGCTCTTGCGCCAGCACCCTTTATGGCACGAAGCCACACTTTTTCATTATTTTCCAACAATTTGTTGACATGTTTTGAAAGATTAGTTTCATTATCTATAATATATGATTCTGCAGTTGGAACCTGGCTTCTTCTAAGATGGTCTACAAGCCCCATCTTGTTTTGACAAGTTTCAATAGTTTGCTTTGCGGGAAGAAATAGGCGAGTTTTAATCTGTTCTCTATTTCTTGATAAAAATAAAACTTCAGGATCAGGTTGAGGATGGATAAATTCAACCCTTTCTTTCTCAATTACTTGATTAAGTTTTTCTAAATATGTTGGTTCTAATGCTGAAGGTAAGATATAACGAATATCAACATCAGCAAGTTCTAAATGAAATTTGTTTACATCAGTTCCGATAATAAAAAAATCTTCATCAGCTGCTCTTAGTGATGCTACAAAATTTGCTGCAGCAGCTCCCCCACAACCTGTTACTAAAATTCTTTTCATTACTTTATCACTTCCTTAATTTCAGCTAATTTTTTTATAATTTTCAAATTATTATCATTTTCATATTTTGTACTTAACAGTAAATGTTGACAGCCAGCTTTTTTTGCACACTCCATATCATTAACTGTATCTCCAATAACAAGAGCTTGATCAGAATTAATTTTCATTATTTCCAAAGTTTTTTGTATTTGCTCAAATCTATCATAACTTTCATCCCGTGTAACAATATTAGAAAAATAATCCATTATGTTTAGCTCATTTAAAATTTTAGTAGCTGCTTTTCTACATTGCATAGTTACTAAACATACCAAACAATCTTTTGTTTTTAAAAAATTTATAATATCTTTCATACCTTGGACAACTTGTACATCTTCTACTGCAGCTATTTCTTGTTCACAAATCAATTCAAATGCCTCGTTAATCTTCGATTCATCTCCATTAGCTTTTGTAATGATTGATTTAATTAAAGGAGAAAATTTTTCATCTGTTTGAAAAATATTTTTTAATTTTTCTTGAATAATTTTATAATTTGTAGGGATGTGAACCAAGGTCCCATCTAGATCAAATAAAACCACCTTGATCATATCTTTACTACCATTAAAAATGAAGTTATTACAGCAAGAATCCCAGAAAATAATCCAAGTTTAAAAATTACTAAACCTATCTGTTTTTCTGATAGTGGTTGAGCACTAACGATTAATCTAACTAGACTAATAGGTGCTTTTTTATCAGAAGATGATTTTATTTTGAAATCCTCAGTAATTTCTACTGGTTTTGCTTTTATTTCTCTATGTTCAACAATTTTTTTCATACTCGCTAAAAACAAAAATGAATTAACTATTGCTGGCAAAAGTGCTACAGCTGCAATTACTTCCACATGACCCACAATTGCTAATGTACCATACATCCCACCAAGAGTTAAAGCTCCTGAATCTCCAGGAAAAATTTTACTTGGAAATTTATGATATTTATAAAAAGCAAGAGATGCAAATCCCAATGGAAGACTGGCTATGGCAATTTCATAATTTTGAGTAATAAACAAGGATACTGTTAATGCAAATCCAGCTATTGTCATAAACCCACTTGCTACGCCATTCATGACATCAATTGAATTGACTGTATTGCCAGTAATTACTATCATTATTATTATGATTGCTAAATATAACACTGGGATTTTTACTTCACCAAATAATGGAAATGCTAGATCCGAATCATAGGCACCCAATAAAATTATCGGAACAGCTGCTACAGCAAGAGCTGTTGGTTTAAACCAACCGCCTAAAACTTTTTTGTCATCAATTAATCCAATGATAAAACAAAGTGAAGTTGTGATAATAATAGCTATAATTTCATTTGTTGGAAAAAATGCATACAATGAAAATTCTGCCCCTAATATTCCAGCAATAATTGAAGGACCACCAGGTCTTGCAACCATGACATTTCCTTTTTTAAAAACATCTTTTACAGTCTGATTTTGATTTAAAAGATATTTTATCAAAAATGGTGTTACTAAATAAACTACAAAGAATGCAATAACTGATGTTATTACTGCTGAAATGATTTCTTGCTCCAATTACCTACCTTTTCGTAATTGCGACTTGATGTTATCTGCAAGTGTCGAACCAATTTTATCAATCTCTGCTAATTTTTTAACCGGAATTGCTGACAAATCCTCGAGGTTCTTTATACCGTGTTTGTATAACTTACGAGCACGAATTCGCCCAATCCCTTTAATTTTAACTAAATCAACCAATTCTTCTCTTATTCCATACTTAATTCGTGTCCGAATAATATCCAATTCGTCTAAAAGATCCACTCTTTCAAGCTGTTTTGCAAGCTCACGAACACAATAAAATAGCCAATCTGCAGTCTCTACCATTCTATGCATGTCACCTGACTCAATTTTGAGATTATCTGATAGAGAAATCTCTGAAGATTCAGTAATCCATGCTTGTAAAGCAATTAAGCTTCTTGAACAATCATACTCTGAAATAGGTTCTATCAGCTCAGAAGCATGATTTTCAATCAAAAGACTTACTGTTTCATAATCTTTGTTTCTAAGGGCAAATTTTGGAAAAAACTCCTCTGACTCTGAAACTATATGCAAAAATCCAAAAGTATGTTTTCTTTCTTTTGAAACATTTTCAATCGCAGATCGAAAAAACGTAGCCGTTAATGGATCAATGTAAAGTTTTGAAACCTTTTTTCCAAACTCTGTCGCAACATACCTATCACCTTTTTTTATAAGAAAATTACCTTCTAACAAATATCGTAGTGCAATATCTACTGCAAATTTTATTGTAGATTTTCGTGATTGTAATCCAGCTAATGTCTGTAAAAATAAATCTATGATTTCATCTTTTTTTATTCCAGGAGTTGTAACAATGGTGCTTAAGACATGAATTCTTAATGATTTGTCATCAGTAATTTTAGATTCGATTGGTTCTGGCTTACCTTTTACATAATAATCAATCAATTCAGAGCTGTTAGAATTTCCAACTATGATAGCTTCACCATAATTATCATATTGTGGTCTTCCTGCTCTTCCACAAAGTTGTTTGTATTCAAGAACACTAATTGGCCTATTGGCACCAATTTTGGCATTATATCTTGCAATATTTGATATTACAACTCTTCTTGCTGGTAGGTTAACACCTGCTGCAAGTGTAGGAGTTGATGAGAGTAACTTTATTGTACCTTTTCTGAACTCAGTTTCAATAGTCTCTCTACAATTTTGATTTAAACCTGCATGATGAAATGCAACGCCTTTTTTTACCAATTCTGCAAGTGTTTTTACTAGTTGGGTGTGTTCATTTGTCCCTAGAATCTTTTTAGAAACATTTTCGAGTTCATTTTTTTCAGATTTTTTCAAATATTTAGAAATTATATCCGCAGCTTTTGTTGCAAGTGATGCAGAACGTGTTCTTGTTTCTGCAAAAAGTAATGACTGGCCTCCCTCTTTTACAGATTCTGCACCTAAGTCAACAGGTGGACCTCTTATTGTTGGTTCCACTTCAAATATTTTTCCATCATACATAGTGACATTTCCTCCATCGTAAACCCCTTCGGATAGAGGAACTGGCCTCCAATTGTTTTCCACGAGAGAGCAATCAAGCCATTCTGATATCTCATCTGCATTTGTTATGGTGGCACTAAGTGCAACTATTTGTGGTCTTGATTGTAGCAATTTGAGTTTTGTTAAAACCATTTCTAGTGTTGGACCTCTATCTTGATCACCGATTAAATGTACTTCATCTGCAATCACTAACCCAATGTTGTCTATCCACTCTGCTCCATGACGAATTAACGAATCCATTTTTTCATTTGTTAAAATTAGAATATCGCTTTTATCAAGAGTTTTATCAATTGATCCAAAATCTCCCGTTGATATCTGCGTTTTTATTTTTCTTCCAAATGGGATTTTTTCTATTTTTTTGAACTCTGAAAATTTTTCAGCCGCTAATGCACGAAGTGGACTAAGATAAACTACCTTACCTTTGTTTTTTGAAAGATAGTTTAGTATTGCTAAAATAGCAATCAGAGTTTTTCCACTGGCAGTTGGGGCTGATACCAGAATGCTTTTTCCATTCAAAAGACCTGCTTCTACACTATCTTCTTGAGGTGGATAAAGTGTTGAAAATCCTTCAGTTGTAAGAAAGTCTTTTGCTGATTTTGGTAAATTTAGCTCTGTTATTCTCATACTCGGTTATAATGACCGGGTTTGGATTCATAAATAGATGCTTCGCGAAGCATTCTTCTAATATAGTTATGAGCTTCTTCTTCTGTAAATTTGCCTGATTTTACAAGCTCATTTACAAACATTCTCTCTTCAACTGGTTGTTTTGGTTCGCCTTCAAGTGATCTTAGAATGTCCATAAACAACTGCATTCGTGAAACTTCACTTTGAGGTTTACCTTGTAATACTCCAAGATCAACCTTTCCAGTATTGACATCAACACCTGCATCCTGAAGCATACTTTCAATGAGAAATATTGCACGATCAGCATCCTCTGCTTCCACTTGATCCTTCATGAGTAGTCTTGCTCTTGCTGTTGCAAGTCTGATAAGACCCTCAAGTTGTCTTGGAGTTACTGTAATCATCTCCTCCGACTCTACATTTCTCATCTTCATGTAATAATCTAGAATCTTTTCTTCAGCTTCTTTAGTAAGAACTGGATTGATTCTCTTTGCATAACTAAGATACTTTGTTAGAATGTCAACATCAATAAGAGAACGGTTTTCAATTCCTGCCGGCGTGTGGAGTTCTATGATGTGCTTTGCTATTCTTCTGTCTTTTTCTTTTGATGGAATATCTCTTACAACAAAAATAAGATCAAATCGTGTAAGCAATGGAATTGGTAAGTTTACATTTTCTGTAATATTTTTGAATGGATCATATTTTCCATACATTGGGTTTGCAGCAGAAAGAATAGATGTTCTTGCATTAAGTGTTGCAACAATTCCTCCCTTTGCAATACTTGCTGATTGTTGTTCCATAACTTCGTGCAATGCACTTCTGTCTTCTGGTGTCATTTTATCAAACTCATCAATACAAACAAGTCCTTGATCACCTAGAACAACAGCTCCTGCCTCAAGCATGAAAATACCGCTTTTGTCTCTTACAACTGCTGCTGTAAGACCGGCTGCGGTAGAACCCCTGCCTGATGTATACAATCCTCTCGGAGCAACTCTTGCACAGAACTTTAACATCTCACTTTTTGCAGTACCAGGATCACCGACCAAAAATATGTTAATGTCCCCACGAATTTTACTGCTATCAGAAAGTGTTCGTTGTGTAGAACCTACGATGAGATAAAGGATTGCTTCTTTGATTAATGAGTGACCTTGAATATGTGGTGCAAAGGAATCGATCAATCTTTGATCAATTGCTGAATCCTTTGCTAATGCTTTAATGATTTTTTCTTCCTCAGGTGAAATTTCTTCTCTTTCTGATCTTCGTGATGACTTTTTTCCTCTACCGCCAAGAAATTCAATATTGTTTCCATCAATTCTTAATCTGTACAAACCACTGTTTTGTCTACTCACACCTACAATTGATTCTTGTTCAATTCTTACAATTCCAGTAAGAATAACTCTGTCTCCTGGCCTACAATTATCGACTAAATCCTGTTTGATGGTTACATCGATGTAGTGCGGAAGTTGTCCAGGGGGAAGATCTTCTGGTAATTCTTGTAATCTAAGAATTTGAAAATCGATAAACTTGCTTGATTCAGGTTTAATCTCTAAATCTTTATGAGAACATTTTGGGTTAGAACATTTTACAGGTACATTTACACTCATTCCTTTGAGTAAAAATATCTGAGTTACATGATGTTCTGGACAAACATAAGTAAGTTCTTTCGCTAATGGTTTTACTTCTGAAGACCTCACTACCATTCCAGAAACGCTTGTCATTTTTCCAATTATTTCGGCATTGATTTGCCTTAGACTCCGTTGAACCGGATAATTTACAACCCTGGCTCTAATATCATCTTTAATTTTTTCAGCATATTTTGGAAATCTTTCCTGTAAAATTTCTTTTATTGCCCTACCAAACGCATTAAGTATTTCATCTGGATTTTCATTAAACCTTGATTCTATTTCCGAATAAGAAACAAGATCATTGTAATCAATTATAATGAATTTTGAATTTTTTGACATCATTTGGTCAATTTGCTCTACATAACTAAATGACCCCGACTTGTCTTTGAATTGAATTAGAAAATTTTTTACCATATCTGCCATTGCAGATTCTGTATATTGTTTAGCCTCTACTCGGCTCAATCTTCTTCACCAAGAATATGTTTTGTAAAATCTGTACTGATATTGTGTAGGTTATTGTAATATTCTTTTTCTTCAACCGTTAACTTGTTTGCTAAATTTGAAGTTAATTTTGAAGAATCTGCTAGATGAATTATCTTTCCTTTTCTCTTTCGAACTAGAGAATTTAGCATACTTTCAACTTTATCAAAATCAGACGATTCTAGTGTTTTCATGTAGGATTTTAGTTTGATGTAAAAATGTGGATCAAGTGTTGCAAGCTCAAACTCACCTTGAACATTTTCTTTCACAATTGCTTGCTTTAACTCTACTATCATATCGGCATCCTGAATGATTACATGGTTTTCTTTTTCAAGTACTTTTGCAACCCAACGAGGAATGTTTAGCATTTCGCCTTGTTTTCCCTCAACATCAATATCTGAGACTCTAATTTTTACATCATGATTGAAGGTAACTTTGACATCCTCCAAATCAAATCCTGTAGCATGTACTTTCTCTAAGTCCTGTATGTTCATGGATCGTGATCCTCCTTAAGATTTACATCAAACGGATCGATCAATTTAGCTAACAAAAAGGTGAGATCAATTGATCCTTCCCTTACAGGCATTTATTTAGCGGATAAGAAATGAGGAGATCTATGTCCTTAAACACTATGTGGGTAGAAAAATATCGGCCTTCTCAATTAGCTGATGTGGTAAATCAGAAAGAGATCATTGGAAGTATTGAATCATTATTAAAAAATCAATCAGAAATGCCACATCTTTTATTTTCGGGTGGTGCTGGTGTTGGCAAAACAACTGTTGCTCTTTGCATATCAAAGCATATTCTTGGCGATCGAGCTAGAGATTATACTCTTGAGCTTAACGCTTCTGATGAAAGAGGAATTAACATGGTAAGAGAACGAGTTAAAAAGTTTTCAAGATTTGCAGGCCTTGATACAGAGATTCCATTTAAGATAATTATTTTGGATGAAGCAGATGAGATGACAGCAGATGCACAAACTGCACTAAGAAGAATAATAGAGGATACTGCAAAATTTTGTAGGTTTATTTTGATTGCAAATAACATTTCTAGAATTATTGATCCTATTCAAAGTAGATGTGCTGTATTCAAATTTACTTCGATTCCCGAAAAGGAAACAATATCTCATTTAAAATCTATTGCAAAAAAAGAAAAAATTAAAGCAGATGAAAAAGGACTCAAGGCAATTTGTGATTATTCTGAAGGAGATCTTAGACATGCAATAAATCTACTTCAGGCCACTGCAAGTCTTGGAGAAATTTCAGAAAAAAATGTAAAATCATCAGCTGGACTTACAAAAACCAAGGATGTATCAGACGTTCTAAAACTTGCATTAAACGGCAAGCTTACTGATGCAAGAAACCACATGATTGAATTAATCAAAGTTTATGGCATGTCTGAATCTGATTTTTTAAAATATCTAAACTCAGCAGTGTTTGAATCAAAACATGATAAACTAAGTGATATTTTAGAAACAATTGCAAAATATGATTATAGAATTTTAGTTGGTTCTAATCCTGAAATTCAGCTATCTGCTTTACTTGCAGAACTAGGAAAATTTGGAAAAAAATAAGCGCAGAGAGAGGGATTTGAACCCCCGCGTGGCGAACCACACAGGCTCTCAAGGCCCGCGCCCTACCGAGCTAGGCGACCTCTGCGAAATTCGGTGATAATATCTAACTAAAATTTGTTAAGAAAAAATAAAAACTGAAAAATAAATGGAAAGTTCTAGTGTGAATGTGGGTTCGCTGTTCCAGATTCCATCTTTGTAAAAGTTCCAGCAGCCTTTTCATGTGCTTCCAAGTTTGACTGATCAACCTTGATAGCTTGTGGAGGACAAACAGAAACACATGCCATACACCATATACAATCATGTTCTCTGATTGGATCTGCTTTGTCAGTATAGTCTTTTCGTTCTTCTTTGACTGAACTGCCAGTTCCTTCAAAAGTTTCTTTGATTGCCTTTTTTGCTGGAATGTCTTTTTCTGTTCTGTACCATTGGAATACTTGTACTGGACATGCCTCAATGCATGCACCATCAGCAACACAAGAATCCCAATCAACTGCAACCATGGTTCCGCTGACACCTAATGGTTCATACTTTTCACCACGTGCTTTGTATGCAGCTTGAACATCTTCATTTGTTGCAGACTCTGCGTCTTTTCTACCTGGTCCCCAAACAAAGTGAAAATGCTCACCGTCTGAGAGACTAATTTTTCCAATTGGTTTTAGGCCTTCAGGAAAATTTTCTGCTATTGGCATAAAGATGCTTGATTACAGATAATATTTAAAGCTAGACAAACTTAGTCGACCCTAAATTAAACGATCAACATTCATAACACTGTTTTTGTCCTTACGTTCATATTTTTTAGAACTATTGTCCCTTCGTTGGATATTATCAAATATGATGTTTACCGAGGACCAAACATTGGAATTTACACAAGTGTAAATGATGATTATGTGTTTATTCCAAACGGATTTGCAAAATCAAAGGCTGAGCATTTAGCTGATTATCTTGATGCTAGCTATGTGTTTACCTCTATTGCAAATACTAGATTGATTGGTGCCTTAATGGTTGTAAATAACCATGGAATTTTGATTCCACGAACTTCGGCTCAATATGAACTAGAACATTTAGAAAAATCAACGGGTCTTAATGTTACCGTAATTGACACAAAGTATACTGCACTTGGAAACATGATTGTAGCAAATGGTAAAGGAGCTATTGTGTCTCCAATGATTTCAAAAGAGAATATCAAAAAAATTGAAGATGCACTAGACGTTGAAGTTATTCAAAAAAGAGTAGCAGGTTACCATCAGGTAGGTGCAATGATTGTTGCAACAGATAATGGGGCTGTGATTCATCCAGAGACTGATGAAAAAGATATCAAAATAATCTCAGATGTATTGGGCGTTCATGTAGAAGCTGTAACAATTAATGGAGGAATTCCATTTGTATCCTCTGGCATTTTAGCAAATAATCATTCTGTTGTTGTTGGAAAATTAACAAATGGTCCTGAAATTATGATGCTAACGCGTGCATTTTCTAGTTAGATTTTTTTGAAAAACCGTGCCATTTTGTAATCTTTACTAAAAAATTAAGAAATACTATGTAAACTACAATTGCAATAAGTTGACCAAATATTGAGGCAATATAAGGATCATAATCTATTATAAGAAAATAGTACTGAAAAATCCATCTTATAACAGAATATACAATTTCTGCAATGCCTAGTGAAGTAATAATTTTTAGTATATCTTTTTTCAGAAGTGGCCAGTTAGTTTGACCCGACTCAAGCTTGTAATATCTCCGTCTATCAAAATATAGCAACACACCTAACACGGAAAGAAATGTGGCGTGATCAACTAACAAAGTTAATGTTGCATTAAGGTAGTGTTGTTGATCTACAAGAATCTGCGCTATGATAGCTGAAACTATAATATCAACAACAAATGCAACGAAAAGATTTCTATTTAATTTAAAATATTGCCTATAATTTTCATTCACATTAAATCACATAACCATACCGTATTTGATATTTGATGTAAAATCATGATAATGGGATTATCTGAAAAAGATTTTTTTCTAGATTTTTAGTTGAAAATATAGATAATTTTCTTCTTTTCTGGTAATATGGGGGTGGATATCAATTCCTCAAAACCGTCCTGAAGAATCATAGTACTTTGTTTTTTAAATAATGGATAGATTCCTACTTTATTGCATTGACCT
>DASSAK010000039.1:0-44820 GCA_035685445.1 Nitrosopumilaceae archaeon | reverse complement strand
TCGCATGTTCATCTTGTTTGCGCTTTAGCAAAGTCTCTATTTATGTATATTTAAAAAATGCAAAAATTTGAAGATCTAGTACCTTGGAACTAGGCTTAGTCTTGTCTTTGCAGATACTACAATTATTGATATAATTGCAACCGCAAGAATCAAAGCCGCAATGGCACCAAATTCTGGAATTACTGCACCATCAAGTATTTCAACTTCTGCAGAATCTCTATAGATTTGATTTGTTCCTTGTTGAGCAGTTATGGAATAAAATCCATTTTGTTTCCATTGACTTCCACCTATATTGATCGTGGCCATGAAATTACCATTTGCATCAGGTGTTGCCTGAGCAGTATGTATTATGTTTCCAAACTTTGGCTCTGTCACAATTAATGTAACATCCGTGTTGGTCTTTAGAGTTTTTCCAGTTACGGTAATTGTTTTAGAACCTAAAGGGGCATCAACTTGGATTGATAAACCTGCTTGTTCATTTATTCCTTGACCTCCAAAAACCATGTTTTCCAAAAAATCTTCTGAGACATTAGTTGCTAGGGTTTTTCCACCTGCAATTTCCACAGGCAGTGCTATTGTATAAAGAGTATTTTGACCATGTTGAGCTATGACTTTGTATGTTCCATCGAATTTCCACAATGAGCCTCCAACATTAATGCTGGTCATAAAATTGCCATTTATATCAGGCGAAACTTGATCAGCTGCTATAAAGTTTCCATTTGGAGCCGTTACCTTAATTGCAACTGGTGTAACTTTACTTGTAGAGCCACTTATTAAAATTATAGAACCTCCTTCATCTGCGGTAACAGTCATCTGCATTCCTTGTTTTTCAAGTTGTGCAGATGTTTCTTGAAATGCAAATCCTGAAATCAGAAACACGCCAAGTGCGATCAAACAAAACATCAGTGTAGGCCCTTTAATCTTCATCTTATCTGAGAAGTAGAAAGTGTCATTATTTATGTATTTTAAATGTAAAAAAAAGTCCACTATTTCATGTATTTTGATCCCTAAAAAAGGAAAAAATTTGAAGATCTAGTACCTTGGAACTAGGCTTAGTCTTGTCTTTGCAGATACTACAATTATTGATATAATTGCAACCGCAAGAATCAAAGCCGCAATGGCACCAAATTCTGGAATCACAAAGGTACCAATGATTTCAATTTCTTCAGCCCCTACAGGGAATTGTATTGTAAGGGTTCTATCCATACTAGTTTTTGTTTCATCAAAATTTACTTCCTCCAAATCAACTAGGACAAAGAATTCATCATCAGCACCATTTAATTTTGCATCAATTAATTCTCTTGGCAATGTTATAGTTAACTGTCCATCACTTGTTGAGGAAATTTCAATTATCAATGAATTTGCATCCACATCAGGAGTTATGCTGACAATACTACCGCCCGTAATATTGTACTTAACATTGAACCCTTCAACATTAATTGAAGGTCCTGAAGGTCCTGGACCCGGTCCACCTGTTCCGCTGAACTCAAACGTTGTTTCGGCAGTTCTAGATTCTGTTCCATAGAGAACCTTGATTGTGTAAGTTCCTGAACTTCTCATTTCCCCACCTGCTGTTAATTCTGCACTGTACATTCTGTCAGGCCCAACTTCGGGCTGTGCAATTGCAACCAAATTGCCGTTTGGTGCAAATACTTGCAGACTGACTGGGAATCCAGAAAGAAGCTCTTTTACTTCTCCAGAAATCATAATTGTTTCTCCTTCTGAATAAGATGACTTGTCAGTGGAAACTACAATTGGTTCTACTATCTGTGCAAAAGCTGGTGTTGCTCCAATACTTGCAATTAAAATTGCTGATAAAGCAAACACCATCAATTGAGATCTCATCGAATTTACGCTTCAATCTGCACTATTTAAGGTTATGAAAAAATTTCTTGACTAAAATAGAAATTTTTGATCTCGTCAGATTAGATATATATTAACCTCTCGGTGACTTTTTTCAGTTTGTGTGTTCTCTTTTTGGTTACAGCTAATGTTATGCGCGGGGTTTTGAATTTTGGCATCTAAAAAAAACCCCATTTTAGTTCCAGATCATGTGTATGTTCCAAAACATGAAATCATGTCAAAAAAAGAGGCTGAAGAAGTTTTAGAAAAATTTAATTGTAAACCGACTGAGCTTCCATTGATTTTTGTTAACGATCCTGCAATTGTTGGACTAGGAATAAAACCCGGTGACATGATAAAGATTACAAGAAAAAGTAGCACTGCTGGTGAAAGTCTGTATTATAGATACGTGGTGGAGATATAGTTGACACATCCTGCAAACAAACGTTGGCCGATCATACAAGACATTTTGCGAAGAGAAGGGATTGCACGTCAGCATCTTAACTCATTTGATGAATTTTTAGAAAGAGGATTACAAAGTATAATCAATGAAGTTGCGCAAATTGAAATTGAAAATGCCGAGTATCCATATAAAATTCAATTAGGAAAAGTAAAACTACAGCAACCAAGAATGATGGAACTTGATGGTTCCATCACACATATCACACCAGCTGAAGCTAGATTAAGAAACGTTTCATACTCTGCACCTGTAATGATGGAAGCAAGTGTTGTTGAAGACGGAAAAATTTTAGAATCTAGATTCGTTCACATTGGTGACATTCCAGTAATGGTTAGATCAAATGCTTGCATATTACATAACTTTCCATCTCAAAAACTTGTTGAACATGGAGAAGATCCAAATGATCCTGGCGGATATTTTATCATTAATGGGTCAGAAAGAGTAATCGTTGGATTAGAAGATCTTTCTTACAACAAAATTATAGTCGATAAAGAAACGGTTGGTGGAAATGCTGTCTTTAAAGCTAAAGTTTATTCTTCAATAGTTGGATATCGTGCAAAATTAGAACTTGTAATGAAAAACGACGGTCTTATTGTTGCAAGAATTCCTGGCTCTCCAGTTGACATTCCAGTTGTAACTTTGATGAGAGCACTTGGTCTTGAATCTGATAGAGAAATTGCAGCTGCAGTATCTCTTGTCGATGAAATACAAGATGAACTAGAAGCATCATTTGAAAAAGCTGGAGACGTTCCAACTTCTAAAGATGCAATAGTATACATCAGCAAAAGAATTGCTCCTGGAATGTTAGAGGAATTTCAAATAAAAAGAGCTGAAACTTTGTTAGATTGGGGATTGCTTCCTCATTTGGGAAAACATCCAGAAAACAGAAAGGAAAAAGCTCAGTTTCTTGGGGAGGCAGCTTGTAAATTACTCGAACTAAGACTTGGTTGGATATATCCTGACGATAAAGATCATTATGGAAACAAAGTAATCAAATTTGCCGGACAAATGTTAGCTGATTTGTTTAGAACTGCATTTAGAAATTTGGTTAGAGATATGAAATACCAACTTGAGCGATCAGGACAAAAAAGAGGAATTAATGCAGTTGCTGCTGCAATTAGACCTGGAATTGTCTCTGATAAATTAAACAACGCAATTGCAACTGGTAATTGGGGAAGAGGAAGAGTTGGTGTAACTCAACTTCTTGATAGAACAAACTACCTTTCAACAATAAGCCATCTTCGAAGAATTCAATCCCCTCTTAGTAGAACACAACCAAATTTTGAAGCTAGAGATTTACATGCAACGCACTTTGGAAGAATCTGTCCGAGCGAAACCCCTGAAGGCTCAAACTGTGGTCTTGTAAAAAACTTGGCACTTTCAGCAATTATTTCAGTAAATGTTCCATCTGAAGAAATTGTTGAAAAACTATATGATCTTGGAACCGTTCATTTCTCCGACGCCAAAGATGAAATTAAAAAAGATGGCACTAGAATTTTTGTTGATGGGAGATTAATAGGCTATTTCAAAGAAGGTGACAAATTAGCAGAGGATTTACGAGAACTTAGACGCAACTCAAAAATTCATCCACACATTGGGATTTCATTTTATCAACCCGAAATTGAAGGTGCTACCAAGCGACTTTATGTAAATTGTAATGCAGGCAGAGTACTTAGACCACTAATCATCATAAAAGAAAATAAATCTCTTCTTTCTACAGAGCTCTTAGACAAAATTTCAAAGAAATTGCTTTCCTGGAATGATCTTTTACGGATGGGAATAATTGAGCTTATTGATGCAAATGAGGAAGAAAACTGTTACATCACATTTGATGATAAAGACACTAAAAAACACACACACTTGGAAATTTTCCCATCAGCAATTCTTGGTGCTGGCGCTTCAATAATACCATATCCAGAGCACAACCAGTCCCCAAGAAATACATACGAGTCTGCAATGGCAAAGCAAAGTCTAGGATTTTCAACTCCAATGATGAATACCAGCACGTATGTTAGACAGCATTTTATGCTTTATCCACAAACGCCAATTGTTACAACGAAAGCAATGAATTTGTTAGGATTAGAAGATAGACCTGCTGGCCAAAACTGTGTTGTTGCTGTTTTACCATTTGATGGATACAACATTGAGGATGCAATTGTACTTAGTAAGGCATCAGTTGACAGAGGTCTTGGAAGAACATTTTTCTTTAGAATCTATGATGCCGAAGCAAAGCAATACCCGGGCGGAATGCGAGATAATTTTGAAATTCCTAACGCTGAGGACAATATTAGAGGTTACAAGGGAGAAAAAGCATATCGTTTACTAGAAGATGATGGTGTAGTTGCTACAGAATCTGAGGTTCTTGGCGGTGACATATTGATTGGAAAAACCAGTCCTCCAAGATTCATGGAAGAATATAGAGAATTTGAAGCAACCGGACCATATCGTCGTGATACCTCAATTGGTGTTAGGCCTTCTGAAACTGGAGTTGTTGATACTGTGGTTATGACACAATCAAATGAAGGTGGAAAAATGTACAAGATACGAGTAAGAGACATGCGAATCCCCGAAATTGGTGACAAGTTTGCATCAAGACATGGACAAAAAGGTGTCTTGGGAATTTTAGCAAAAAATGAAGACTTGCCATATACTGCGGATGGAATTACTCCTGACGTTTTAATTAACCCACACGCATTTCCATCAAGAATGACTGTTGGAATGTTTATGGAATCTATTACGGGAAAAGCCGCTGCACTGCGAGGAAGAAAGTTTGATGGTTCTGCTTTTGTTGGTGAAAAAATGGATGAAGTTAAAGAAGTTATGGATCAAACTGGTTTCAAATATTCTGGAAAAGAAATAATGTATGATGGCAGAACTGGAAAGTCATTTCCAGTTGAGGTTTTCATTGGAGTTGTTTACTATCAAAAATTGCATCACATGGTAGCAGACAAAATTCATGCACGGGCAAGAGGTCAAGTTCAAATGCTTACAAAACAACCAACTGAAGGTAGAGCACGAGGTGGCGGATTAAGATTTGGAGAAATGGAGCGCGACTGTTTGATTGCTTATGGTGCTTCTATGATTCTAAAAGATAGATTGCTTGATGAATCTGACAAGGCTGAAATTTATGTTTGTGAAAGATGTGGACTTGTAGCTTATCACGATGTAAAACAAAGAAAGTATGTGTGCAGAGTTTGTGGTGATAAAGCCAAAGTTTCATCAGTGTCAGTTGCATACGCTTTCAAATTATTGTTACAAGAAATGCAGAGTCTAAACGTTGCACCAAGACTTTTGATAAAGGAGAAAGTATAATGTCGCTTCAAACTGTAAAATCAATTGATGCAATAAGATTTTCTGTTTGGTCGCCAACTGAAATTAGAAAATACTCCGTCGCTGAAATTACTGCTCCTGAAACCTATGATGAAGATGGAATGCCAGTTCAGGGAGGACTGATGGATGGCAGGCTAGGTACCTTAGAGCCTGGCCAAAAATGCCTAACATGTGGAAACACTGCAGCAAGATGCCCTGGTCATTTTGGACATATTGAGCTCGCAGAACCTGTTTTACATATTGCTTTTATTGATAATATTTACAAATTATTGTTATCCACATGTCGCTCTTGCTCTCGTGTGAAAATGCCACAAGAAGATCTTGACGAATTTGCAAAGATTAGAAAAAGAGAGGCAGCATATTCTGTAGTTTCTCAGAAAAGAATTCCAGAACAAATTCTAGAAAAAGCAAAAAAAGCAAAAGAATGTCCTCATTGTGGAAAAACTCAATACGAACTAATTTTTACAAAACCCACAATATTTATTGAAAAAACTGAAATTGGTGAACACCGATTACTTCCAATAACAATCAGAGAAAGGTTTTCACAAATTATGGATGAAGATTTGATTTTACTTGGATATGATCCTGCTACTGCTAGACCTGAGTGGTTTGTTTTACAAGCATTACCAGTACCTCCAGTTACAGTAAGGCCATCAATTATCTTGGAAACTGGAATTAGATCAGAAGATGATTTGACACATAAAATGGTGGATATAATTCGAGTTAATCAAAGATTGAAAGAAAGCAAAGAGGCAGGAACCCCCCCATTAATTGTTCAAGACTTGGTTGATCTCTTGCAATATCATACCACTACCTATTTTGATAATGAGGTTTCAGGAATTCCACAAGCTCATCATCGTTCTGGAAGACCATTAAAGACACTTACACAAAGACTAAAAGGAAAAGAAGGAAGGTTCCGTGGTTCTCTTTCAGGAAAAAGAGTTGACTTTTCAAGTAGAACAGTAATATCTCCTGATCCTAATCTTGATCTTTCAGAAGTTGGTGTTCCAGAAACAGTTGCAATGAAACTAACCATTCCAGAAATCATTACTGAGTGGAATATTGAAAGAATGAAGAAACTCGTAATCAATGGACCAAATAAATTTCCAGGAGTAAATTATATTGTTAGACCAGATGGAGTGAAAATCAGATTAGATTTTGTTGAAGACCGTTCAACAATTGCAGATAATTTGGAAATTGGATACCTCGTTGAGCGTCATCTTGCCGATGGTGATATTGTAATGTTTAACAGGCAACCATCTTTGCACCAAATGTCAATAATGGCACATTATGTTAGAGTTTTACCAGGAAAAACATTCAGACTTCATCCATCTGTTTGTCCACCATACAACGCAGACTTTGATGGTGACGAAATGAATCTTCATGTTCCACAAAGTGAGGAGGCCAGGGCAGAAGCAATACTTTTGATGAGAGTTCAAGACCAACTAATATCTCCAAGATATGGAGGTCCAATAATTGGTGGGCTAAGAGACTTTATCACAGGAGCATATCTTCTAACAAAAGACGATACACAATTAACAGTTCAAGAATTTTCAAATCTTGCGATGTTAGGAGGATACGATGGCGAATTGCCAAAACCATCCGGAAAGGGTAAAGATGGCCCCATGTACTCTGGTAAACAACTATTTTCATTATTCTTACCAAAAGACTTCAACTATGTGATGACTTCAAAGTGGTCCAAGGGAACTAAAGGTGCAACAAGAGATGTTGTAATTAAAAATGGTGAATTAATTAGCGGAATTATTGACAAGTCATCTATTGGTGCCGAAGAACCAGAAAGTGTTTTGCATAGAATTGCTAAAGACTATGGAAATGCACAAGCAAAACAATTTCTAAACTCTATTCTCATTATAGTAAAGCAATTCATTACTCATTATGGATTTAGCTATGGTTATAGTGATCTAGAATTATCAGAAAAAGTTAGACAAGGAATTCTTGATGACATTCAACAAAGCTATGAAACAGTAAATGATTTTATTTCTCAAGCAAAAAAAGGCACACTAAAATTAACAAGAGGGCTTTCTGCTGAAGAAGCCCTAGAAGCATACATTGTTAATGAATTATCTAAAGCAAGAGACAAAGCTGGAGGTACTGCAGATCAATCATTTGATCAAACAAATGCAGGAAGAATTATGGCAACAACTGGTGCTAGAGGTTCGTCATTAAACATTGGTCAGATGGCTGGAGCACTAGGGCAGCAATCAAGAAGAGGAAAAAGATTGCTTACTGGATATAACAACCGTGCTTTACCACATTACAAAGAACACGATGATAATCCTGATTCTCATGGATTTGTAAAATCAAACTATCGAGATGGATTATCTGCATTGGAATTTTTCTTTCACGCAATGGGTGGCAGAGAAGGTCTTGTAGATACTGCTGTAAGAACACAACAAAGCGGTTACATGCAGCGCCGATTAATCAACGCACTTGAGCACATTAAATTAGAATATGATGGAACCGTTAGAGATCCTCATGGCCACATTGTTCAATTTCTTTATGGTGAGGATGGAATTGATGTTTCAAAAAGTGATCACGGTGAAGCATTTAACGTCAATAGATTGATTGACTCTCAAACAATCATAGATTCTGGCAAAAAGGCTACAAAAGAAGAGGCTGGTGATATTGCTAAAAAATACACAAAGACATTCAATCCACGACTCCGACAAGTTGTTACAGATGCTTTACTTGATGCAAAATTGAGCAAAGACGGAATTGAAGCTGTTGGCAAAAAAGGCTTGGAACTTTACAACAAAGCCCAAGTGGAACCTGGTCAAGCCGTAGGAATTGTTACCGCACAATCTATCGGTGAGCCAGGAACCCAGATGACACTAAGAACATTTCACTTTGCAGGAATTAGAGAAAGAAACGTCACTTTAGGCCTTCCTCGACTAATTGAGCTAGTTGATGCAAGAAAAAAACCTGTAACTCCAACAATGGATATTTACTTAGATGAAGAATCAAAAAATTCTAGAGAAAAGGCGATTGAAATTGCAAGAAATATTTTGCAAACCAAAGTTAGTTCAGTAATTGATGACACTGAAACAAATTATTCCACCGAAATTAAACTTCACTTTAATCCAAATAGATTACGAGAACGTGGAGTGACTGTTGAGGAAATCAATGATGTGTTACAATCAAACAAAAAATTCAAAAATGAAATTCAAGGAAATAGCATAGTTCTTACACTGGTTGAAGAATCAGACGCACCAACTGTGATTACAATTAGAAATAAAGTATTAAACAGTACTGTGAAAGGAGTTCCAGACATTGAACGTGTTACTTTAGTTCAAAAAGAAAATGAATGGGTAATTCAAACAACCGGTTCAAACATTGCAAAAGTCTTTGAAGTTCAAGGAATTGACAAAAAGAATGTTAGAACAAATAACGTCTTTGAAATTGCTAGCACTTTGGGAATTGAAGCGGCTAGAAACGCCTTGATTAACGAATTAAGCACAACCCTTGAGGATCAGGGTCTTGAGGTTGATGTTAGATACATAATGCTTGTTTCTGATTTGATGTGTTCTCGTGGATACATGCAACAGATTGGACGACATGGAATAGCTGGAACAAAAGACAGTGTTTTAGCTAGGGCCGCCTTTGAAATTACTGTTCCAACAATTGCCCATGCCGCGCTGGGAGGCGAAGTAGAGCAACTCAAAGGAGTTACTGAAAACGTAATTGTAGGCAGCAATATCCCAATTGGAAGTGGAACAGTTGACCTGTACATGCAGGTTTCAAAGAAAAAGTAAATTATATCTAGACAAAATTTAGGTCAACCCATAAATTCTAAAAATTTTAGATAATGATAGGTTGCTAGAATTTTCTTTTGCTGTGTTTTTTATACTATCTGCATTTGCGCAAATTCCTGACTATGATGATCCTTACTCTCCAATCTTTACAGACAAACCCATCTATACTTGGACTGACAAAGTTGTCATAACAATAATCGCTCCTAGTTGGAATGCTGAGAAATTTGGGATCGATTCCATTGGAAATTTTGAAGGCAATTCTATTAAACTATCAACGGGAAAACATTCTCTTGAACCATACAAACTAACGGAAACAGATTTCAATTCGGGCATTTTTGTTGGTGAAGTAATCCTGACAGGTTTCTCACATGATGTGGATGGGGATGGAAATTCAGACACAAATCCTCGAACCATTGGGAATGGTCCTACAAATGGGTTTTTAGAAACGGAACGTGGTAACGGAATTACAATTTCATTTGAATTTGCTGATGGTGTGGTATTGACTCACTCGGTCCCAATTAGCTGGAATATTGGAACAATAAAATTTTTAGAACCACAATATTTTGTTAATCAAGAGGCAACAATTAGAATTATTGATCAAGACATGAATCTTAATCCAGAAGCAATTGATCAAATTGAAATTGAAATTTCATCAGATTCTGATGGTGCAGGTATAACTGTTAATTCATCAGAAACTGATGAAGATTCAGGAGTTTTTGAAGCAACAATAACGTTTTCACAAAGCTTTGTTTCAAGTGGTAACAGACTATTAGTAATTCCTGGAGATAAGTTGTATGCAAAATATGAAGATAGAACTCTCCCAAGACCATACAGTATTTCTGATGAATTAGATATAGTTGCTGAATCATCATTTGATTCTAACATTACTCCTTTACAGAGAACCATCGTCGAAAAGACAGTAATTACCGATAGTAGTGGAAAACCTCTTGAAAAACTTGTAGTAAACAATCAACTCCAAATTGTTTCAAAAGTTTTAAACACTCAAAACTTTGACCAAAATTTCGTGTATATAGTCCAAGTCACAAATGAAAAAGGAATTATAATGACATTGTCTTGGATTAAAGGAAAATTTGCTGCAAATCAAAGTCTTGAATTATCCCAATCGTGGTTGCCAACAGAATCTGGAAAATACAAAGTTGAAAGCTTTGTTTGGAATTCTTTGAAAAATCCTACTCCAATAGCTCCCTCAATTTCTCAAACTATTCTAATTGAATGAATTTCAAATTTTTACACACAAATACTCAGATGAGCATTTTTATACGGAATCTACATTTTTGATGAAATATGAGAAGAATAGTTCCATCGATTCTATTTATGATATTTATTCTATTTTCAGCAGGTGTAGTTGCGTCAGTTGACATTATTCAGGATGCTCATGCATTAAAGAGTCAAGGAAACAAGGTTAGGCAGACAGGTTCTGCTGGTTCGCCTGTTTGTGGAATTCAACTTTGTTCTGAAATAGAAGAAACTCAAGAAGAAACTAAACCAACTCCGCCAAAACAAGAAAAACCAACTCCGCCAAAACAAGAAAAATCAACTACACCAAAACAAGAAACAGAACCTAAATCAATGTCTTCACCAAAAACAAAATCTACAACAGAACCATTAACGTCCCAAACAAAGAGTGAATGGAAAACATCGTCTGGAACAATTACCTCTTCACAAGATTCAGGGGTTGGTCATGAAACGCACCAGTTAGCAATTGTTCTACCACCAACATCAAATGTTTACAAAGGAATTCTATCCTATGATGCATCTGAGCCAATTCAGCTTGTCGTGTTACATGGTCCATTAGGTCCAGATGAAGCAAACGGTCAAGCAATATGGACTCCAGATGGAAAAACAAAATTTGCAATGACTTTTGTGGATCCTAAAGCGTCCATGGGAAGTTGGGTCTTTACAGGAAATGCACTTGCCGTTCATACCCTTAATTCAGAACCATTCACTGTAAGCTACTCTATAAGCTATATGGAAAAAGAGCCTAGCAAATACGTTTTAACAAAAACAGTTGATTCAATGCAAGATCCAGGAATTGGTCACGAAACACACCAGCTTGCGATCATCCTACCTCCAAGTGAAAACACATATCATGGTATATTGACATACACTGCATCTGAGCCAATTCAGCTTGTGGCACTACATGGACCATTAAGTGATGGTGATGATCGTGGTCAAGCAATATGGACTCCGGATGGAAAAACAAAGTTTGCATTAACATTTGTTGATAATAATGATGCTATGGGATCTTGGGCATTTTCGGGTAATGCACTTGCCGTTCATACCCTTAATGAAGAACCATTCACTGCAAGTTACTCTGTTGTTGCAGAACAGTAGTTTCTTTTTCTAAAAGTATAATTTCTACGTGATTATTAAATAGAAAAATTCAATCATTTTATTTTATGGGCACAAAAATTGGATTAATTCCTCTAATTATGATTATTTTCGTTTCATTTCCTGTAGTATTTGGTGATGATGCTGGCGGAATTACAGTAACCCCTGATAAAGAATCCTATGAAACTGGAGAACTATTATTCATTTCTGGACATGTAGAAGAAAAAAAAATGCCAATTTTAGCACTTAGGATATTTGATCCTGAAGACTCCATTCTTTCTGCAAATAATGTAGAAATTGAAGATGACAACTCGTTTTCAAAAATGGTTTCACTTGATTCTCCATTTTATGACAAGCCAGGAGTTTATACAATAAAAATTGATTATGGGAAACTTGACAAGGAAATAACCTTTGAAATAAAATCTGATATTGCTTCTGAAGAAACTAGTATTGTAGAGCCTGAAGAAATTATTCCCGAATTAACCAGTATAGAGACTGACAAAAAAATATACACTGACAATGATACCATTACAATCACTGGAACAGTTAACACCATTGATGAAGCAACAGTATTGATAGGCATTCATGATCCATTTGGAATCCCAACTGGGTTTTATTTTGGTGAAATTGATTCAAACAATGAATTTTCTACCAGTTTCTTGGCTAAGGCTGGAATAAATTTCAAAATTGATGGAACTTATACCGTTCTTGCACATTACGGTGAATCCAAAAAAGAGGCCTCTTTTGATTTTGTTAAATCAATTCCTACCCAAGTTGTTGAAGAAATAGAAAAACAAGAACCCCTTGAAATAACTGAAGAAGAAAAAGAGGAACAAAAACCAACTGAAATAGTTGAAGAAGAGCAATCTCCGCAAAGTAAAATGGTTGAAGAAATAGATGAGACAAAACCAACAAAAATTATTGAAAAAGAAAAAAAATCCTCTATTTCTGTTGTTAAAGAACCAATACCAGAGACCAAAGAACTACCAATAATTGAAAAACAATTACCAAAAACCACACAAGAAAAAGAACCCATTAAAGAAGATAATTTATCTGTTGAAGATATTGAACTTGGAATTTTACTTAATCAAATCTCCTTGAATTGTGATCAAAATGACTACGTTGACACTGTTTCATATTATGATGGAATGGGACCTGCCCTGATTCGATTGTGTAAATATTCTGATGCAATTGCATTTTTTGACAAAGAACTAGCTGCTGATCCACATAATGTTCAAAGCTTGACAAACAAAGGGGCAGCATTGGCAAAACTTGGACATTTTGAAGAAGCCATCATACACTATGATCATGCACTAGAAATTAATCCTACATTTGTTCCGGCATTAAATAATAAGGCAAATGCATTATCACAATTATGGAAATTTGATGAAGCAATTGAAATCTATAAAATTGCTAAAAGTTTAGAACCAGCTAATCATATTATAAACAATAACCTCGCCTTATCAGAATCAAGATTTATTCCATTAGATGAAAACCAAAAACCAATCTTTGAACCCTCAGTACAAAATATTCAAAATGAAAAGATTGAAAACACTGAAATTAAATCACAAAAAAATTTAGAAAAAGCTGATTTATTTGAACAAATTGAAAGTATTTTTTCGTCTATTGGAAGCATTTTTGGTTTACAATAATGAAATAAAGTTTGTTTTGTGAGTAGTAAATCAATAAAGCTAATAAAGGCCTCAGAAGAGCTTCGATTATACAAGGTGAATGAATGAGTAAATTACTTGAAAAAGCACTCAAAGATGCAATCAAGGAAAACAAGTGTACACTAGGTTCAAAACAAGTATTGAATTCTTTAAAAGATTCAAAATTGATTATTGTTTCTGGCTCGATTCAAAATAATATTGCAGAAAAAGTTCAATCAAATGCAGAAAAGTCCAAAATTCCTACAGTCAATTTCAATGGGTCTTCAGTTGCCCTTGGAAAGCTTTGTGGGTTGCAATTCAGAGTTTCTACTGTTTCATTTAATTCCCTAAGTGATTCAAACATTAAATCAATTCTAAAAGAAGCTGAAAAAAATTAATGATGTTAAAAATTTTGCACGCAAACAAAAATGATGAAAGTTTAAATGAGACTGTTCAGCCTTCGAGAGAAAAGGAGTGAATATGACACAAGAAATCAAACTAACAACTGATCAAATGCGACTAATGTCGTTATTTCAAAATGTCACTGGTGCGACAGCCCGTGATTGTGTTGAAGATGAAAAACAAAATAGGGTTATTTTTGTTGTAAATTCTGGAAAAATGGGGTTGGCAATTGGTAAAGGTGGTTCTCACATTAAATCACTTCAAAACATTGTAAAGAAAAATGTTGAACTTGTTGAATTTGATGATGATCCTGCAAAATTTTTGAAAAATATGTTAAATTCAAAACTTATTTCTGAAGTTAAATTAAATGAAAGAGCAGATGGCTCAAAACAAGCAATTGTTATTGTTGATCCAAGAAAGAAAGGAATTGTTGTTGGAAGAGAAGGTCGTAATGCTGAAAAAGCAAGGTTACTTGCAAAAAGATATTTTGACATTTCTAGTGTTTTGATAAACAGTCCTGAAAAAACTACATTGGAGTTGTAACGCCGTGGCAAAATCTCCTCTTGGTTTATTTGCTGGTCGCGTTTTGAAAGCTAAAAAAAAGAGACAGCGTTGGTCTATCTCTACATACAAAAGACGAAAATTAGGATTAGATAGAAAGGCAAATCCATTTGCTGGTGCGCCACAAGCACGTGGTATAGTTTTAGAAAAGGTTGGAATTGAAGCAAAACAACCAAACTCTGCTGTAAGAAAATGTGTGAGAGTTCAATTAATCAAAAATGGAAAATCAGTTACTGCATTTTTGCCACGAGATGGCGCAATGAACTTTATTGATGAACATGATGAAGTACATATAGAAGGAATGGGTGCCACTCAGGGTGGTGCAATGGGAGATATTCCAGGTGTGCGGTACAAAGTTTTCAAAGTAAATGATACTTCATTGCATGAATTAGTAATAGGTAAAAAAGAAAAACCAAGGAGATAGTTATGGCAGAAACTCAGAATCTTTTGTTATTTAGAAAGTGGGATATTTCAGAAATCTCAATTGAGGATCCTGGATTAAAGACTGCAATTTCTTTGCGAAAACAAATTTTGCCAAATACATTTGGCCGTTCAGCATTAAAGCGATTCAACAAAGCAGATGTAAACATTGTAGAACGTCTTGTAAACAAATTAATGCACTTTGGAAAAAAATATGCAAAAAACACTGGTAGAATGGCAGGCAAAAAAACCCGCCTTACAAACACTGTTAAAACTTCATTTGAAATAATTCATCTAAAGACAGGTAAAAATCCAGTTGAAGTATTGGTTCGTGCAATAGAAAATTCTGCACCAAACGAGGACACTACCAGAATAGTTTATGGTGGAACAGTTTATCACGTATCGGTTGATGTTTCTCCAATTCGTCGTGTTGATTTAGCATTAAGATTCATTGCAGATGGTGTTAAAGAGGCTACCTTTTCAAATCCAAAAGCCATAGAAGAACATTTGGCTGAACATCTTATTTTGGCTGCAGCAAATGATCAAAGTGCACCATCTGTAAAGAAAAAACACGAGCTAGAAAGAATAGCTCAAGCTTCTCGATAAAAAATAGTAGCCCGAGGCAGATTCGAACTGCCGTCCCCGCGTATCCTCTCCTGAGATCCAGAGCGCGGAATCCTTAACCTGAAAATCAATTGGCCACTAGACTATCGGGCTACTGATTCGGTTTTGCAATTTTAGAATATAATGATTTAGTTAGTGAAAAAATTAGACTATTTCATTTGAGCTTCATGAATTGCAGTTGCATAATCACAATCTGCTTTTAATCTCATGTATGCAATTAATCTATAATGTATAGAATAAAGATCATTTTCTTTATAGAGAATCCCTTTCTGCATTAATGACACTAATCCTCTTGATGTGACAGTTACACTAACATTTTTTTTTGAACAAATCTCATCTCGTTTTTTCTGATATTGTTTTAGTGTAAATGAAACATCATTTAGCTCAAGAATTAGAGGCCATATAATTTCTGACCAAACAAATCTTCTATTCTCAGTAGCTGACGCATACTTGCCTTTATCACTCAACATTAATAATATCTGAAAATCCTGTTATAACTCAATAGTTGTCTTACAAAGAAATTGCTGAATCTTTATCTCTACTAGAAAAAAATTGGGATGTTGATCCTATTCTTAAAGACTTTCAACTTGGAAAAATCTCAAATGTTGCTGATCATGCACTCAAAATAAAGGACGTTGTATTTCATATTCCATTTTTGCTCAACGAAAAAAAATACATTCTTTGGAAGTGTTATTGGCCTGACTGTCATAATTGCTGTGATAGACAAGGACGACTTCCTTTAACATCTGATGATCTAATTACAATTGGTGCAGGACTAAAGTATCAAAAAACATCAGATTTTATCAAAAATGAAACTCTTCCTGTTACTTGGAGCGAAGCAGGACCATCTGGTCAATCAACTACAATGACTACCATTAATCTGAAAAGAAAAAAGGACGAAACAGAAGCAGACGATGGAACTCATATCTCTTGCAGGTTTCTAGATGAAGAAGGTGCATGCAGCATTCATCCAACACGACCTGGGGTGTGTTATTTGTACCCATTTTCAACATGGCTTGAAAATGAAAACGGAAATGCGCGTGTGCATGCATCATACCAGTTTACTGGAGATTGTCCAGGATTTTATCTTGCAGAAAGCACTAACCAAATGAAAGAAGTCTTAGACGAATACTCTGATATCATTTATGATTATAACATGAAATCAAATAGAACCACACGAGAAGGATTTGGATCTGTAACATTTGGTTAGTTTTTCAAAATAGAAAAAATAGTTTATCCAGAACGGACATGAAAGTTGACACAACAATCACAATCATTAATTATGCATTCTTGGTCAACAATGTGACCACAAATTCCACACTCACAATGTATCTTCATATTGTATAATGCAACGTTTTCAGATATAACCGATCTGTAGTTGTTTTTAGGAACTCAAAAATTTTATGCCTTTGCTACCTTCATTAAATCTCGCATATGAATTTCCATTCCAAACCTATCTTCATTTTTTTTCATATAACGAAATATTGAAAGTACATCTGCAAGTGATTTTAGTATGCTGAAATCCTTGTGAATCTTTTTTCTGACAAACTTGAAGACCTTGCCATAAATTTTGAAATATTCTAAAACCTCTTTTTCATACTGTTCGTTGTTTCCAAGATTTTTTACAAAGATATCTGCACACATCATGCTTGGAATTATTCCTTCTCCCAAAAGTGGATAAACAGTTCCAATTGATTCGCCAACTCCAACAACCTTTCCATTGTAAAATGGTTTGCACAAGTCTGGTGTTGCAAGTCTGATTGGTCTGCCCACTGTTTTTGTTACTTTACCTCCATATTTTTTGAAAAACTTGTCAGTCTCTACAATATGTTGCTTATGATAATCTCCTGCACCAATATGTGCCGTCTTTTCACCTAGTGGAAAATACCAGAAATAACCACTCATTCCTGGAAATGGCTTTATGTAAAAATCATCAAATGGAACCTTGTCATCATATTGTATCTTGTATTCATAAGTTGGCAAGAAAAAATCTCGTTCAAGCTTTGGTAAATACACTCTATGAAAACCTGTACAGTCAACAATAATATCAAATTCTTTTTCTAGGTCTACTAGCTTTGGCGAAACTCCGTAGTGAACGGTGCAATCTTTGATAAAATCCTTGATCAGACCAAGTTTATTGTATGTACACAAACCATGTAGCCCGATCTGGAATTGGTCTTGGTTGTTCATATCTACATGCATTTTTTTTCCATCATGGATAACATACTTTGAAAAATCAACACCTACCTTATCGCAAAGCTCAGTCATGGTACTTTTGATTGTGCCCCATGCACAGATAGAGTCGTGTTTTTGTTCTGGCATTCTCTCAAAGCCGATAACCTCGTGATCGTTTTTGAGTCGAGCCATCAGGTAAGAGCCGGCAACCCCCATTCCACAAACTGCTATCTTCATTTGATTTTTCGTTTAATGTGACCTAATAAATACAATGTTTCATGGATTGACACCAGAATTAAACAAACTAGCTAAGAAATTATCAGCGCAGCTTACTAGTGGTTATCCCTTTTGCATGAATAATAGAATTGATGAAAACAGAAACTAGTGTCTGGAGAAAACAAATCCATGCATCATTTAGGAAAGTTGTTTCCTTTGATCTTCTCTTTTTGGGATTGGGGATTCCAATTGGTGCAGGAGTATTAGCTGCAATCCTAGGTCTATAGGATTACAGTTTTTTCTTTTTTATTCTAAAGGAAAATCCACGCCGCAAATAGGACATCTTCCTCTATCCCCTTTGTATCCTGAATCATGATACTGGACTATTTCTGAATTACAGTTCCAGCAAATTATTTTTTCAGCCAACTTCTATTTTTTTGTAGAATTTTTTAGAATGTCATTGATAACCTTTGAAAGACTTACCGAAGTTTTTTCTGTTTTTAGAAGACTTGCCTGTTTATTTCTGAGTTTTTTTAAAAGATCCTCATCAAGCATTATTGTAACTCTTTTTAGTGCCACAAATATCAAAAAAAAAAACTAACCTATTGATAATAAACTTTCGTAGAATACAGTGTGCCACAATTTTCTCTATGGGGTATGAATTTTTTCTGTATTTTTATTAAAATAAAAAGGGTTTAGAGGGTTTTGTCTTTTTCTTGCAGTGCTTGTAGCCTTTCAACTATTTGGTTCATAGAGTTGATTAGCTGCTTTTGTCGTTTTAGGTCATCCTCATCAAGAAATTCTTTTTTTAGGTTTTCCAGCTTGCTTTGTAGTTTTTGAATCTCCATTTGGTTGTCTATTTTTGTGATGTCTGGTGTTTTCTCAGTTGGAGTAACACTCTTTGATTTTTCTAGAATTTGTTGCTTTATTTTTTCATACTTTTCACATCCAAAGCATTTTGGAGTGTAATTGTCGTTTTCGTATCTGGGAAGCTTGCCGTTTTCATCAAAATGCGAGCTAATGTCTTCATCTGAAAATCCGTGTTTTATGTTTAGAACTGAAACTGTCTTTATCATTTCTGCTCGTGATATTGATGCATGCTTGACATATTGCTTCATTGCGTCTGTGTATGATCCACCATTAGCAAGTACACTGTTTTTTGCTTTGTTTGCTTGCTGAACCTTTGCATCAAGATAATCAAACTGATCCCAGTATATTCCATGATGTGTGGAATTAAATCCTGAAACAAAACTTGCAAATGCGTTTCGCGGTGTGAAATCTTTATATTTTTTGTTCATTGATGCCAAATCTTTTTCAAGCTCGGCCTGTGCGATTCTTCTTTGCTCTTCAATGAATTTTTGGTGCTCTATTCTTTCTCGTTCGGCATCTTGCATTGCTTCAATTCGCTGATTTGCAATCTCAATGTTTTTTAGAATCATGTCTGCAAAAGAGTTGTTTTCAAGGTCTTTTCCTTGTATGGTGGTAAATTTTTGTTCTGTTTCTGCGTATGAATTTCCAATTGGAATGGCAGCTAAAAATGTTGCAATAAAAAATACTGCATAGTAATTTATGTGCCCATAACTCATTATTTTAAAAATCTTAAAATCAGCAATATAAGGAGCACTAAGAAATCATCCGTATCTGTTTTAATTTTAAATTTCGGACATTTTTCTGGCCTTTTTAAAAATCACGTTCCAGTCTTTCCAAGATAAGCGTCCAGTCTGCGTATTTTGTCTGCTTGGATGATACGAGCAAATTATTGTGTAATGGTTCCATGAAAACGTATGTCCATGAGAAAACTGCTCCCCTTTAATTCCTAGAATCTTACACAATTGTGTGAATGCAATTCTTCCAAGACAAACCAATACCTTGGTGTTTTCTAATAGTTTTAGCTCTGTTTCTAAATAGTTTGAGCAGCTTGCAATCTCTTCAGGAAGTGGTTTATTTTTTGGTGGTGCACACCGCACTACTGCAGTAATGTATGCGTTGGTTAGAGAAAATCCATCCTTGTTGTGTGTACTGGTTTGCTTGTTTGCAAATTTATTTTGGTATAGTGTTTTTGCAACCCAGTCCCCTGATGAATCACCCGTAAACATTCTCCCTGTTCTGTTTCCGCCATGAGCAGCAGGGGCAAGTCCAACTATCAGAACTTTTGCATTTACATCACCAAAACCAGGAAGAGGTTTTGCCCAATAGGGTTGATCTTGGAATCGCTTTGGTTTTGGAATATTCCTAATGTATTTTGCAAGGCGGGGACATTTTTTGCATTTAATGATTTTTCGATTATGTTTTTTTAGAGATTTTTGCATTAGATTAAATCACTATGTTTTTCATAGATATCAATGCAGCCATTATTCCAGCTTTCAACTAGAAGTTATGATAAAGAAATTGTTTTAGTTAAAAAGGCAATGGATGCTCTTGAGAAAAAATGCAACGTTTCTGATGGGTATACAATTGGGAAACGCTTTGACAAAGCAGGCTGGAGTTTTTTTAATTTGCATCTAAGTGCAGAAATGTTTTCAATCATTGAAAAATCTGGTATGATGGAAGGAGCGCTTGGCTTTAGAATTGGAGAGCAAATAAAGAACTTTGTTGGACATTACTTGGAATCGTTTGGAAGTCAAGTTCGTGTGAAAAGAATTGATTATGGCTAATTTAAGCTTGAAAAATTAGCACTAGGAAATTTTCTCTCGTTAGGTTATATCAGATAACAGCATCGCTCTTGTATGCAAGAACAAAAACAACCAATGAGTGGAAAAAAACTCTTTGGAATCGTTGCATCCGTCATGGGTGTTGCCATAGTAGCTGGTCTAGTGCTCTTTACAAATTTCTTGTAAGGGCAAATTTCTTTTTTAAAAATTATTCTTCTCGCATTAAAGTAATCGTTGAGCGAATTTTCTTCACGCCCTTTACCTTCCAAGAAATGGTTTCACGTAATTCTACTGGGTTTTTTGCCTCAACCTTAACTAGCAAATCATAAGCGCCATGCACCTTTTCCACAAATACAACTTCTTCTAATTCCTTGAGTGCCTCTGTGATTTCTTCGTCTGCTCCAAGTTCACAATTTATCAAAACATAAGCAACTGCCATGGTGATTTTTCTTGTTATACTTTGTTATAGATATTTCCTGTCCTTTTTTGATCATAATTAAGTAGAATAGTGTCATAACTTGTTCCAATGATAAGTACAACAATTGTAGCGGTAACCGCATTAACGGGACTTTTGATTCTTGGTTTTAGCTTTGAAACATTTGCTGAAGAGCCAAATCCTTCAGGTCCGGTACCTGTTCCGTATCCAAACGTTGCCAAAGCACAAACAACAAAAGCAATTCCAGACTGGGTGAAAAACCAGTTTGAATGGTATGTAAACGGCGAGATTGATGAGAAGACACTTCTTACATCAATGAACTGGATGTTTGATAACAACGTAATGCATCTTTCTGAAAAAGCAGCAAAAGAGGTCAATGATCTAAGGACGCGAGTTTCACAATTGGAACAAAAAATGTCTGCACTTTCTGAATATTCTACTGATTCAGAATCTGGTGAAATAAGATTTGGTGATGGAGAACATGGTGAACGTCTGCCTGATGGCTCTTCAACTGCGGCACCATACGTTCCAGGTGGCTCTGTAGTTTCTGCAGCAATAAGTGGAATAGCTACGGTTGATGTTCCAACGGAGGATGGCGTGCAAAAAATTCTTGTCATTAGTAGCAAAAATGACATCAATTCCATTGTGCAAATGGTACTGAGAGAATCTTATATTGAAACAAACAAGGATTTGCAGTTTTATGCAGAAAAGGTTCGATACCACAATGACATGAAAGAGGCAATTCGGGATAAAATTTCTGATATGCGCTCTATGCATACAGACATGATGACTGAAATGTATGGTGAAGAGATTCATACTGATGAATATGGTAGAGTCAAAGTGCAATTTCCATGGGATTCAAGTGATGAGCACATTGATGCATATATTTCTGAAATGAAAAAATCAATCGATTCTCTTCCAACAGAACAACAAGAAAAAGCAATTTCGTCTCTTAGAACAATAATAACAACGCAAACGATGGGAACATCTACTACAGGTGATGGCACAGCTGACTATGATAGACTGACTATAAAGGCAGACCTTGCTGAGCATGAAAAAACAATTTCAAAATTCATGGTGTTGCAAAAAGATCTTGAAACCATTGAAGATGAGATTAAAAGCCTGACTGAAAGGATTGATTCTACTATGGTTTTGCAAAAAACCCTACGAAAGGATATTGCTCTGATTCAGGATACTATCTCCAAAGGTGTATTTCCAGCAAAGGTTTTGCTTTCTGATGGCGTTATGGTACTAGAATCTGCACGAGATGCTGATGCTCTTATACAAAAATGGGAAGATGAACTAACATCAGCTGGTGATGATGCACAGCTTGCAAACATTGACCTTCAAAACGCATTGCAAAAGCAACAACAAACACTACAGACAATTTCAAATGTCTCAAAAATGATGCACGATACTGCAATGGCAGTCATTCGAAAGATTGGCTGATCCCTTTCTTTTTTAATAATCAATAATACTAAATGTAGTCAACCCAAAGAACTTGTGAACCTTGATTTCATTTGGAAAATTTTTTCAGCAAATAGCGTATGACTGCAATTCTCAGGATAAGAAAAATCTTGAAGAATTACAGGTAAAAATTCAGGAAAGAATCAATTTTTTAACAGAACAAAATCTAGATTCTTACAATGATGCTGCGCTATTAGAATACTATGAGATTTATGGCAAGATTCAAGAGTGTATTTTTGAGGATCACACAGACCAGTACTTGGCAATAGCTGCAATTGTTGCAGCGCTATCTATTATTATCATTTTTCGCTGGAAAATGATTAGCAGAAAAAACTAGAGTTTTTGTTTTTATCTAATGATGTGAGCACTTCTTAATATGAAATTATTTGAAAATCTTTTTTCAAAAATCATTTTCATAACAATCAGAGTTGTTGCCAAACTAAAGGTTACAGAGCTTAACCCCGACAGAATAATGTCTTGCTTGTAAAACCCATAAATGGTCCACAAAAGAGAGGATGTCATAAAAAGAATCATCAACCATACCGACACCTCGTCCATTTTCTTTAGTGTAAAGGATTTGAAAATCTGTGGAAGATATCCTAGTATTGCAATTACTCCTGCTGATAATCCTACCATTGTGATAGCTTCCATGTTGGCAAACCTGAAAATTCTGGGATAAATACTGGCTAAAAGTTGATTATATTCTAATTTTGATCAAACTGATGATTTGACAGGAATGGTTAATCAATTTGTTATGCATTGCACTAGCTCCTTTTATTTTTTGAAATTGTATAATGTATCATGCAACAAAGCGTTTCTTATTTGTATAAAATGGGGCAACGATGTCTTAATCTTGGAAACCCAAAAGAGGCACTGGGATATTTTAGCAAGGTCTTGGAGATAGAACCTGAAAATAAAGATGCCCTGATAAAAAAAGGAAATATTTTTGGCAAGCTTGGAAAATACCAAGACGCAATTCCTTTCTATGATAAGGTACTTGAACAAAATCCTGATGATTTGTTGGCGCTAGTAAATAAGGGACTTGCACTACACTTTATGAAACAATTCGATGATGCAATACACTGCTATGATGTAGTCCTGAAAATAAAACCAGACAGCGCAGTAGCACTATACAACAAGGCATCGAGCTTGGTTCAAAAAAACCAAACCAAACAAGCACTAGAAACTCTGAAGCAGGCCATAAGAAAGGATCGTTCCTACAAGCCCAAGGCCAAAAACGATATTGATTTTCAGAAAGTAAAACACTTGATAGAGTTTAAAAAAATTGTACTATGATTTTATGATACAAAATAATCTATTTTTGGTTTTCATAATACAGTTTGATTACTTGCTCAACTATACTATCTGTGTTAGCGTCTTTTTCGGTGCTTACAAGAAGTAAGTGGTCATCACCTAAATAAAATGAAAAGCGTTTAACATTTTCATGCTCTGCAAGTGTGTATATGGTTTTGCCAAGCCATTTTGACATTACTTTGCGCGCCTTCCAATTAATGATGGCAAGATTTAGTAATTCTTTTTCTGCACGCTCTGAAAGTAGGTTCTTTACACCTTCACGCAAACCCCCTGCAACATGATTTGCCCATGAATCATAAACTGTAGCAAATCTGATTTTAGGATCTGCCTCTAAAATTTGTGAGCAGAAATTTTTGTAATTCAATTATTTTGCTACGCCTTTGTAACTATTAGGGTTTTATTTTGCACAAAATGTTAACTGGAAGGAAATGTATAGTACTAGTAATTGGAGCCAGAAACACAAAAACGAATAGATTCTCTGATTTTTGAAACTACATCTAAACTAGAGGCCATAGTACAGGAAATGAATGCAATAAAATTTTCAGAACTTGATGATGTGACAAAGCGAGAAAAGACTGATCATCTGCGAAATGAATTTGAAATGATTCTCAATGAGCAAAAAAATCGAGTCGAAGAAATAATGAAAAAACAGTAAACTGAGATTCTTCTTTCTTGGATTAGATTAATCTAGCTGAATTTTGCATTAATGATATGATGAGAACAATATTCATTGTTGTAATTTCTTTGATTGTTCTAGTATCGTTTGCATCACATAATGCATTTTCAGAAAAGGCATCTGGAAAACCTGCATGGCAGTATGGCTCTGCAACTGAATCAATCATTTGCGGTGATAGGCTGTGCTCTGAGGTTGAGCAAAAATCAAAACCACAAATCCCTGAATGGATAAAAAACAACGCACTGTGGTGGTCTGAAGATCTCATTGATGATGCATCATTTCTTTCTGGTATTCAATTTCTAATTGATGAAAAAATAATTAAAATTTCAGCTGCTACAAAAAACTCGTCTTCTCTACAGTTTGTTCCAAACTGGATTAAAGATACTGCTGGCTGGTGGGCTACAGGAAAGGTTACAGATTCAGACTTTGTAAATGGAATGGTTTGGCTCATTGAGAATGGAATGATTCAGGTTTCAGCATCAGATCTTGTTGTTGATGTTAGTGGTTCTCAGCAGGTGAGGCGCGGTACAACTCATACTATAACAGTTGATGTTTCAAGAAATAATGCTCCAGTGCAGGACGCTTGGGTTGTCATAACTATCGAGGATTATGGTGAAGACATCATTAAAGAATTTGATGGATATACAGATGAGAATGGATATTTTGAATTTTCATGGGAGATTCCAAAAACCTTTGATGATGTAGAGACCTTGCTTGCATATGTTGGTGTGTCAGATGATTTATCGGCAAAAACCGTATTGTTCGAGTTTCAGGTGTATTGTTTACCTGGGGAGGTTGGTTGCAAAGCTAAAGGAAATTAGATTTTTTCTCTTTTATTTCAAAGTGAGTAATGGGCAGGAAATCTCTTCATAAATTTTGTTTATTGTTTCTTTATGATCCTCCTCTCTTGCCTTGTCAAGACTGTGAGAGTCTATGATTAACAGGTCAACACTATTTTCTTCAATATGTGATACAATAAACTCTGAAAAAGAGTCTACTGATTCAACTTTGGTATTAATTGATACAGCATACTTTGTTGCCAGATCCTCTATCTCATGAAGTGATTCTTCTGCCTCTTGTAACTCTTTTTCATGAGTTTTCTTCTCTCCTTTTGTTTGAAAGAATCCAAATGTTGGAGTTGGCTTTACTACACATTTGAGAAAAGTAATTTTTGAATCAAATTTTTTTGCCAGCTCGAAGGCTGCCTCATAGGTGTGTTCTGTGTGCTCTAGTGTCCTAAAAACAACTAGTATGTTTTGAAACACCTCAAGACTAGGTATGTGTATTATTTAAAAAATTGAGATTCAGATGTTTCTTTGATCTTGTCTTCAAAAATAATTATAACAGAACTAATCCGTAGCAACTTTTTTAATCATTAATTCATGTTTTTTCATATTCGGTAGGCAGGTTCACATAATGCTTAGCGGGAGGCACAAGCAATAGATCGTCCTGCCAACCAATGTATTATATTGCTTTTGTAATTAAAAAGGAACACGAAGAACTTCTATTTTTGGTGAGGCTGGATTGGAAACATGCCTAGTGCTTTCTTAGCTGATTAAAACAATCAGAAGAACAAACATCATCTTTCCAACTATCAAATTCCTTACCACACACCACACATTTTCTTATGGTACTCACAACATATTATACGTGATTTAGCTAATTAACCAATTCTGTATAAAAACAGAAATTTGTGCCTAGTTATCCATGGCGTTAATTATTTTTTAAAAAAAATCATGCCTGATCGATATCGTTTCCTGTTAGTTTTTTGTATTCATTTCTAACCTCTTCAAGCTGCCTTGGAAGTTTTTCCTCATCAAGGCCTGCAGAATGCTCAGCCTCCTTCAGAAGTTTTTTGTATTCTGCGACAAGCTCTTTTGCCTTTTTTGATGTTTCATTTTGATTCAAGTCAATTCCTTGATTCTTTTTAGCTCATTTAAAATTTCAATTCTCTTGCTTTTGCTATCAACTTTGTATATTGGAACTTGTCATGGAAAAAATAGATAGAACCAGATTCAGCTAAACATCTTCAATTTTTGATTTGACCTTTTGCAGTATTTCATCTGGAATTTCTGTCATGTTGTGAGTGTCTTTTGCGTGGTTTGATATTTTTTGGAACAACTCTTCCTCACTTTCAGCAGTAGTCGACCATGCACATCCTTCCACTACGTCTCCGCATGCAAATTTTTTTGGCATAAAGTAAGGAGAGATTCTTTAGATTTAATGGTAGTGTTTTGTGTAAATGAAAAATCTGTTTGTGATTTTTTGCTTAACTTCATACTTTTTCAATGCTCT
Source organism: Nitrosopumilaceae archaeon (assembly GCA_035685445.1). Classification (GTDB taxonomy): domain Archaea; phylum Thermoproteota; class Nitrososphaeria; order Nitrososphaerales; family Nitrosopumilaceae; genus DRGT01. The sequence continues at coordinate 18,177 of DASSAK010000039.1, read as the reverse complement.
TAAGTATCACTTTTGCGTAAATACCATTACTTGGGCATTGGGGGCATTAGGATTAGCACATGTGCTATAATTTTAGTAGGCGTCCTAATGCTTTTCTTCCCTATACAACAGGTGGATGGAATTCTCAATTTATCTTTGGACTTGAGCAAAGATGAGATACAAGAATTATACAAACACGAACAACGCAACAAAGCAGAAAAAATTAGAGATGAAATTTTTTCTTTATCAAAGCTTTCAAATCCATATGTTGCCACTGATAAAATCCAAATCGTCTTTGAGAAAAATGGAGAATCTATCCCCAAAGTAATTACTAGACATTATGAAAAATTTCAAGCAATCAAAGATGAGGAAATAACACTTGCAGAAAAAAAATGCAAGGAAATTCTTGGAGGAAAAACCATTACAAATTCTTTTGATCCTGGTTTCATTCCAAAGACAGATGCCAGCTCATTCACAATTGATAATCAAACAGGTTTTATGAATAGGAATTTTGATGAATTCAATGACTACAAGCTTTTACAAATTTCAATTGTGGAAGAATATAGGGATACTAATTGGCTACAACATAAGTGGAATTCTAATCCTTATGAAAATAACAATGAAAACAACTATTTGTCAAATTATAATGAAAATAAAATTTTAGAGGAACCTATATTGGACTATCGTGATAGTGATGAATTTAAAATAATAATTGAGAATCAAACTCTTCTTGCTGAAAATATCCGAGATGAAATGTTAGAATTTAGAAAAACTGGACTGCAAAACCCTTATCATGAAAACAATGAAAATTCAAACCGTGTTTTACATGAAACTTCTGATGATTCTGAGGGCAAACCTATTCGAAACCTTGCCATTAACTGGTTAGAGCCAACTTATGTTGCTGATAAACCGACATTTAATGTGTTGAACCGAGATTCTGTTGAATTTGAAATGGTGCTAATGATGGAGCAAGAACTTGCAAAAAATAAACTTGACAAGCTTTTACAATTTTCTCATGTGGATGATAACCTAAACGAAGTAAATGATGCTGTTTTTGAGACAGAAACTAAAATGCCACTAAACTATGAACGAAACGATCAGGGATTTGAATTTTTCAAGAACCTGCAAAAAGAAAAGGCAGAGAACAAACTAATAGATATTCTTGGAAACAAGGATGTTCATAATCAAGATTATTTAGAATTTGAAAAAACTAAAATGAAATATTATTCTAATCTAGATTAGACGCCTTTCACTTAATTATGGAATAATGTTGTTTATCTTTGATGCAACAATAAAGTCATTCTCGCTAAGGCCATTCATTGAATGCGTCCAAAGCTCTAGCAAAACCTTGTTCCAGTGAATGTGAATGTCTGGATGATGGCCCTCACTTTCTGCAATTTTGGCTACCTTGTTTACAAATTTCATGGATTCTTCAAAATTTTTAAAAACAAACTCTCTTTGTATTTTTTTGCCGTTTAATTTCCAGCTTGGAGTCTGCTCTAGGTATTTTTTTGCTTCATTTTCTGATAATGGCTCCCCACCACTTTCACATGGGATGCATTTTTTCTCAGATAGCTCCACAGAAATGGTTATGAACTGATAAAATAAGAATCTGTGTATTTAATTATAGAATAACCCCGTGCTTTATTGTGTTATAAAACAATTTGTGTAATGGTTTTGTGTGCGATCAATGATTGCGACTTTGATGGACATTTGGTCATTATAGAGTACTTTTTTGTGTATGGTAAAAGACGCAGGCCTGTTTGCAAGGCAATATGGCAGGTTTGCGAGTACCACGCTAAGATGTTGGCAAGAGGAGATATTGTTTCTCGGATTCAGGTGCTATCATGAAACCTTAAGTTGCTGCAAATTTTAAAAAAATTCGTGAACTATGAGCTGAAAAAAACCCTGTCAATAAAGATAAAACGCCTTGACATGTTTCCAAATCACTTTTTTGGAATATCTGAGATAAACGGAGAAGAGTACAAGATTAACATCCAGGGCCAGAGTGCGTTTAGAGAAAACCTGTTCAAACTGCCAGTAAAATTCAAAGATGAAAAGGCGGTTCTGCGCCTGAGCGGAGTTGCTGGATCTCATCTTGAGGACATCGTAACCTTCAAGGGAGAATCAGAGTGGATAGAAATAGATTCTGATAGAATTTTGTACTATCTGGCAGACAATCAGGACAAGATTCACACAATTGATGTTCTAAGCAGATTCTGATTTCATGGATTAGAAAATCCATATCTGTTGAGATTCACCCCTTTAGCTATGCGCTCCTGAATGGATTTTTACTCAATCAATATAGCTGGCTTGAAAGGCCTCGCATGACGAGCCTTTCCTTTCGGATCATAAATATCTGAATCATTCTCAGAATAAACGGAAACCTCAGCTCCAAAATCAGCTTTAGCTAAACTAATCAACTCTTTTTCAATCAATCCCTTTTCATCAAAAGAGCCAGATTCAAGCTTGCTTTTTCTAATCTCAACTGGTTCAGACAAAATATCCTTAATTGTTTTTTGCACAAAGTCAGGATTCTTCTTAATCTCTGCAGTTTCTTCATTTGCAATCAAGTCCTTCATTATTTCTCCCATATTTGTCTGGCCTGCCATCACTTTCTCTAAAATGGAATGATAAGCTTTAGATTTGAAATCACTTGCAGTGTATATGGTAATTTTTTTTGGAGTGATTTTAGTAACTTTTAAGATATTTGAAATGTCATCAATCACGCCTTTGAGCAATTCTTCAGATTGTATGGCGTTTGAATCAATTACATCAGATGACACTTTGGGCCAGCTGCTCTGAGAAACTAGTCCAGAATTTCCAAGCTTTTCCCAAATTTCCTCTGAAATGTGTGGTGCAAAAGGCGAAAGCATTGCAACTCGCTTTGAGTTAATCTCATGAAGTACTCCAGAATAGTCGCTTCGCCCTTTGGCTTTAGCTCGCTTGAAATACCACTGTAAATCACCCTCAAATGAGAACAAGTTGTCATGTAGTGCTTCTCGCAACCTCATCTTTTCAATACTTGCACTAACACCAGAAATCAAGCTTTGAAGCTTTGATAAAATCCACTTGTCCTCAGCTTGCAGCTCACTACGCTTGTCTGGCTTTAGCTGTGAACACTCTTCAAGCAATGCAGTAATTTTGTTTTTAATTCCAATGACAGATTCTAAATTAAAATCAGCATCCTGCAACAATTCAGCTGATATGATTATTGCCAATCTAATTGGATCAGCTCCGTAATCTCGTATAGCTTGTCGCAACGGAATGATGTTTCCCATGGATTTTGACATTTTTTTACCATCCATCAGCACAGAACCGTTCACAACAATTTGTTGCGGCCAATTGTTTTCTGAAAATATTGCAACATGGTTTAACACAAAAAAGGTCAAGTGATTTGGAACCAAGTCACGTCCTGAATGTCTTGAATCCACTGGATAAAAATACATAAACTCGTCGCGAATCTCATCTACTGCATCTTTTGGAATCTTTGCAAGCTTTGCAACATTTTCTGATGTTCCATTTCCCAAAAACACAAAATCAAAAAACTCTTTTCCTAAGCTCTCAGCTGATATGGTTCCATTGTTTACATACTTTGCCAAAATGTAATACGCCATGTATATTACAGAATCAGAAAGACTCTCAACAATCCAGTCCTTGTCCCACGGAAGTTTTGTTCCCAAACCATGCTGTCTTGCACAAGCTCGTTCACGAAGCCAACCAATCACATAATTAAACTCGCCGCGAATCTCTTGTGGAAGTATGCTCATTTTTTCAAGGCACTTTGTCGCTTTTTCCTTCCAAGCTTTGTCTCCGTAATTCAAAAACCACTGGTTTGTCAAAATCTTAACAACACATTCAGCTCCACAACGACAACGAACAGGTGAGTTTGTTAATTCTAGCAAAACATCTGAATACTTATCTGATGTTAACCATTCTTTGATAGAATCCTTAGCTTCTGAAACCTTTTTGCCAGCAAACTCGCCACAATTCTCCTTTAGTACGCCGCCGTAGAACTCTTTTCCATAGATTTCTTCTGTTGCCTGTTCAAGCTTTGGGTCATCTTGGTCCTTTACGCCAAGACGCTCACATGCCTCTTTTGCTGGAATTTCGCCATATCCTTCAGTCTTTATGATGGAAATCGGTTTGATCAGCTGCAATTCAGAGCCCAGAGGCTGATTTTTCTTAAAATCAACCAAGGCCTGATAGTCAAATGGTGCATGAGCAGGAACCGACATTACCAGTCCTGTTCCGGTTGCAGGTTCCACAAAGCTAGCTTCAAACATTGGAATGGATTTGCCAGTGTGAGGAATGGTTACAGTTTTTCCAACAAGCTGTTCTCCAGAGATTTCACCATTGTATGTCACCTTTCTGTCCAAAAATTCCAGCTTTTTTGCACATTCTTCAGAAACAATCCATTTTTCCCCATCAACTGTCACAAGCTTGTACATTGTATTTGGATTAACCCAAAGATTTGTTACGCCAAAGATTGTTTCAGGGCGAAGCGTTGCGGTTGGAATGATATAATTATCAAACTTGAATTTAATCAAAATATATTCAGTGAAATCAGGTTCCACATCTCCTAGCGTGTCATGTTGTGATACAGGGTTTTGGTCTTTTGGGCACCAACCAACTGGATGACTTCCCTGAATGATTAGATTTTTTTCTTTAAGTGTATTTATTTGCCACTCTATAAATTTCTGGTACACAGGATCGATTGTTGTAAACTCACGGCGCCAGTCAATGGAATAGCCCATCTCAACCATTCCGGCCTTTATCTCTTCATGAAAATAGTCTGCAATCTTTATTGGTTCTACAAATGATTTTATCACATCGTCTGGAACATGGTAAATGTTTTTTAATCCATCAAGGATTTCAGCATCTTCAGCTTCAACACGTTTTGCCATTCCAAGAATAGGAGTTCCAGTATAATGAAATCCCATTGGAAACAAGACATTGTATCCTTTCATTCTATAGTATCTTGCATGAACATCAGCTAACGTGTATGTTCTTCCATGCCCAATGTGTTGAGGTGAGTTTGGATAAGGATATGCAACTGTAATGAACTTTTTTTCCTTGTCGTTAGGATCAGTCTCAAAGTTTCTGTTCTCATTCCAAATATGTCTCCACTTTTCTTCAACATCGGGCCAAACTATTTCCATAAAATCATCCCAAAACCATCGTTTTTGCCTTGTTCATTGCATCTTCTTTTTTAGACTTGTCGCGTCCTCCACCTTGTGCAAACCTTGCGCTTCCACCACCAGAGCCACCTAGAATGGCAGAAATCTCCTTTGCAATATCACCAGCCTTGATTTGTGCTTGCTCTCCTGCGTGAATAATGGCCCGAACTGTGTCTTTTGCCTCAAATATTCCACAATATATGGCTGCGGGATTTTGCTTTACCAATCTCTCTCCAAAATTGATGTGAAAATATTCATCATATTCTTCACTGGTTGTTCCATAAAATTTCTCAGATAATATATCAATGTCATCTGCCTTGCCGTTTTTCATACTAGCTACCTGTTCCAGCAATACAGGAATCTTTTCACGAGCCTTTTCCTTTCTTTTTGCACGTTCTTTGTCGCGTTTTTCTTTTTCGGCCTCGATTTGTTTTTGTTTTTCTAATTCCTCTGCATGATCCTTTACATATTGCTGTGCAGCTTCGCCAGCTACAAATTCTAATCTGACTACCCCATCCTGAATTCTTTTCGTGCGAGTAATTTTTATCAAATCAACTTTTTTGGTATTTTTTACATGTGTTCCGCCGCATGCTTCTACATCAAAGTCTCCAACCTTTACAATTCGGACAGACTTTACTGGAACGATTCCCCCTTGGTAAATTTTAAATCCATACTTTTGCTCTGCAGTTCCCCTATCGTAACTTTCTATAGTAACTGGAATACCTTCAGCTACTTTGTCATTTGCAAGCTTTTCAATTTTTTTTACCTCGTCATCAGTTAGTGCTGAATGATGTGTAATGTCTAGTCTTGCATGATCAAACTCCTTAAACGCAGAATGCTGCCAAACCCATGATCCCAAAATATTTCGTGATGAAGAATTCAAAATGTGCGTACTGGTATGGTGCTTTGTAATTCCACGTCTTCTGTTTGCATCAACCAAACACGAAACCTGTTGGCCTTCATCTGGTAATCCTCCCGTCACTTCATGAACTACAATGTTTCCGTGCTTTGTCACATCAACAACATCATACCCTGCAATGATTCCATGATCTGGTTCTTGTCCTCCTCCTCTTGCATAAAATGATGTTTTATCTAGCACAACATACTTGTCAAATACCTTGAGAACCTTGGCTGAGAATGCTTTTGGATCATCTGCATAAAACAGCAGCTCAGTTTCTGGCAGTCCTTCAAGTGGCAATTCGACTTGATGTTCTTTTTTTGCAGATTGGTGTAACTCAGATAATTTTGAATAAAATGCAGACGGAATTTCTGAAATTACATTCATTTCTTTGAGATAATCAGGCGTGATTCCATCAGATTCATACAATGTAATTAGCTCATCGACAGAAGGATTGGAAATTTTTGAAACAATCTTTTGCATTCGAGATTTTGAACTTTGATATCGAAATGATTCTAGCGAAATGATTTTTTTTATTTCATCTCTTGTTTTTTCTAGCTCAGGATACGTGTCCCTTAGATAGTCAATCTGCATGTCAATCATCTCATTCATGTCAAGTTTTAGCTTTAGTCTCTCCATCGTTCCAATTATTCTGCGAAGTACCATGCGAAGATTGTATCCTCCACCAACGTTGCTTGGAAGTGCACCGTCAGATATTGCAAATATCAAAGTCCTTATGTGATCAGCAATCAAATAGATTCCCTCTAGTGGTGATATGATACGATTAACCTGCTCATCAGATATCCCGCCATCTTTGATTGTGTGCTTTCTTGCAACAAAGATATCATCATAATTTTCAATGTTTTTTGCAATTGATGTAAAATATTTCGTTAGGATATCAGAATCTGCATCAATTCCAACTCTTTGAATCAAGTGATTTGTAATTGGTCCAAAACAACAATCATACGCAGTTGGTGTTCCCATCGTAATCCACGCAAACCTCTCAAGTCCTGCACCCATATCGATAATTTTTTGATCAAGTTCCATATGTTTTCCCAACTCCCCCTGAAATTCTGTAAACACTGCGTTTCCCAATTCTACTCCTTTAACGAAAAACTCTAACGAAGATCCAAATGAGCCACCACCTTCCCAAACATCTTCAACAAAGATAACTTCTTTTTTCTCTATGCCAAATTGTTCAGTTAGCAAACGATAATCCAAGTCAATACATTCATCCTTCCAGTATCCATTTCCATTTGGAATGGAGTGTTGTCCAATCATGCAGAAACTTGAAAAATGCCGTCCCGTTACTCCAACATTTTCCAAGTCTTTAAAACGCAAACACGTTTGCGGAACCACTAACGGATTTGCAGGAAATTCAAAAACAACCTTTGAACCCATGACTCTCTGAAAGTCGACAACAGACGCAATTGTAAAATACAAATCATCTCGCCAACGACACACCACGGGATAACGATTTACAGATGCGTGATTGTTTTTAACAAAAAAAGACTCAACCTCTTTCCATGACTGTGTATAATCAAATCTTTTCTGAGTTGGTGGATTGCCAATAAATGAGTAAGTATCATCTGAATGCTCAGGACAGTTGTTTCTTTCACTGTCTATTGTCCAATAGAATCTGTCACACTTGCCACAGGATTTTCTCTCAAATCCTTTGTCCTCAAAAAGCTTTACCTTGTAGTATCTGTCTGCATCAGCTGAAAATTTTTTCAGAATTTCAGACTTGTCCATATCAAGGACTTGAAAAGACCGATATTAAGAATTGCCGATAGACATCAATTAAATACAATACAACATCACGATATCTCGTGTTTGGCAGAAAGAAGCCCCAAATGAAAGAAGGAGTTCATGTTTTTGCAACAAAACCAAACGGAGAATACAGTAACATTATTTTTGGAACAGTTACAGGAGTTGATGGAAACAAGATTGGTGTAAATGGTTTAGAAATAAATCCCGTTGGTCTAAAAAACAAAGTGGAACAAGGTAAAGCTGGCCCACGTTCTGTTGAAATTTTAAAAAACCCAACACCAGAAAACTGTATCTTTGCATTAATTTACAGAATTGAGCATGATAACTACACTGATGTCTTAGATACAACTAAGGATAATGTCCAAATGCTTCCACCAAAAGTTCACAATATTTTGGATGGATGGATTAGAGAAGAGATTCCAGAACTAATCAATAATGTCTTATCTTTGCCAAAGGGATCTGAACGTGAGGAGGCAAGAAGACGACTATTAAACAGAAGAGATACTTTGTTGGATAAAAATCTAAAAAAGCATCTTTACTCTGTTTGCCGAAGTCTGAAAATTCTCACATAATTCTCTATAGTTTTATATTAAGCCCCCAGCGAATTTTCGATACAATGGAATACGTTTATGCTGCATTACTTTTGCACAAGCTTCAAAAAGAGGTCAACGAAGAAAACGTTACTTCAGTAGTAAAGGCATCTGGAGCTGAAGTAAACGAAGCTCAGGTAAAGGCGCTAGTTGCAGCATTGGCTGACGTTAACATTGAAGAAGCAATTAAGGCAGCACCAGTTGCAGTTGCATCATCTGCCGCACCAGCTGCAGGCGGAGAAACCGCAGGTGGCGAAGCAAAAGAGGAAAAGAAAGAAGAGAAAAAGGCAGACGACGGCAAGTCTGAAGAACAAGCAATGGAAGGCCTTTCTTCATTATTTGGATAATCAATTCATTTTATTAATTCAAAGCTAATCATTAATTCAAAATTTTTTCATCATAGGTTCAAAATACAGCAAAAATTGTTTTATCGTGTGGACTTTGAAAAACAGATCAAGCATGCAGATTCTGCAATAAAAAACGCAATGCTAGTGCAAAAAAAATCACGTGCGTTATTACAAAAAAATAATGTGGAATCAAGTCATTCAAATCTAGTAAAACTTGAACAGCTAAACAACACCATGAAAAATGTGGCAAAAATGAGTGACAAGGCAATGAAGGGTGCAAAGTTAGCAGAATCAAGAGCAAAATCAAGATTAATGGCAGTAAAAAAAGCATCAACTCAGGTAATTCACCACACTGCGAGGGCAAAACGAGCAGCCATTGCGTCAAAAAAATCAGCAGAGGCTGCAGTTATTACATCGAAAAAGATTGCAAAAAAATCTAATACATCAAAAAAACATCAACGAACATTTAACATCCAGGTTCAAGCTGCAATGAGAGCAGCAAAAGAATCTGAATATTCTATGAAACAAGCATTAAAGGCTTCAAAGGTGGCAAGGCTTGCAGCACGAATGCCGCTAGAAGCAAAAAAAATCTAATCAAACCTTAATTAGAGTTCATAATGGTTTCAAAGTGATTTGGTTGATTTCTCAGTACCTGCAGAGGTTTTCATTTACATTTTAGATCTTTTTGGAACGATGGCCTTTGCAGTGACTGGTGCATTCAAGGCAATAGAACACAAGTCTGATATTGTCGGAATTATAATACTGGCAACAATTACCGGCGTTGCTGGTGGAACAATCAGAGACATTGTTTTGGGAAGATTTCCACCAAATTCATTACTTGATCCTGCCTATGTAGCAATAACTGTTGCAACTGGAATTGTAATATTTTTTCTGTATTCTCATCTCAAAAAGCACTGGAACGTATTTTTGAAGTTTGATGCAATTGGATTGGGTGTGTTTACAATAATTGGTGCAACATTTGCATTCAATATTTTTGGTCTAAACTATTTAGCAATGGTTCTGGCTGGAATGCTTACAGCAATTGGAGGGGGAATATTGCGTGATGTATTTGTGAATCAGGTTCCGATTGTTTTCATAAAGGAGCTTTATGCTTCTGCCAGTTTTGTCGGGGTAACGATATTTTACCTTCTTTTGTTGGCTCAGGTGGACCTCTATGTTGCATCAATCGCAGGAATAATAATTACGACAGGAATGCGACTAGTTGCAATGAAGTACAACTGGAATCTGCCAAAGGTTCGTGGCGATTTTAATTAGAAAAAATTTTTAATACTAAAGGCACGATCTAGTTGATGGCTGCAGAAATCTATGCAATAGTCTCCATTCTTTTTACTGTAGGGGCAATAGCATTTGTAAAAGTTATTGATTATTACAAGTTTAAGGGATTGGAAGGCTCTTACAAGGCACTAGTCGTAATTGTCCTTCTCATAGTTATCGCAGAGGCCGTGTATCTCTCAATCAATTTTAATATTCTTGGATATGCCTTAGAAACTGTCACATCACTAAGTGCGTTGCTAATCTTTATGGCTTTTGTCTATCTAAATAAATTACAAAATGCAGCAGCTGGTCTAAGCATTGCTTTGAGTACAAGAATACATGTAGGAGATAGAATAGAAATTGAAAATCAAAAGGGAACGATAATTCAGCTAGGTCTAACAAAAACAATTATCGAGCTTGATGGTGAGGAAAAAAAGAAAATTTGGGTACCCAACAAAAAATTTGATGAAGTCCTCGTTTCCATCTCACAAAAAGAAAAAAAAGAATTCTCTAACTATGATTTAGAGAAAAATTATCGATAAAAATACGTTCTTTGATTATTTTCTCTTCCATTCGCCTTTTTTCTTGGTGTATTTTTTCTTAACAGCTGCCCAGGCAACCTTGTTTGCCACTTGAGTCTTTGATGCTTTGCCTCTTCTTTTGCTTGGTTTTGAGTATTGTTTTTCGGCGCTGTTATACACTTTGCGAAAAATTGTTTGTGCACCTTGCGGCAAGTTATCTTTGATTCTTTTTGGCAATCTACTATTGCTTGAATATGGCATTGCTTTTTGATTGTCACATAACCATATTTTTAACTTCATTCCTGTATGACTTTTCAAGATTAGTATAGGGCCTGAAAAATTATGAACGATATGGAAAAAATTTGCTGGGCAAATACTGACAAGCTAGATGATGCACAGTTTGTAGTTCTTGGAATTCCAGACGAATCTCAATCTCACGCACTAAGAAAAGGGACAGAGGCGGCACCTTTTAGAATTCGAGAAATATCAAACGAAAGAGATTCCTATAGACGTGATGGCAAAAAATCGCTCGGCTTTCCATATTCAAATATTAATCAAAGAAAGATCTTTGATTATGGAAATATAGACAGACCACAAATTCCAAATGTGTTCAAAAAAATATCAAACTCAAAAACTCCAATTAGTATTGGTGGTGATCATTCCATCACAACACCCATTGTTAAAGCAATTTCTGAAACTATTGGAAAATTTTCCATGGTTTATTTTGACGCGCATCCAGATTTTATCAGCTCTACAACAAATTACTATGGTTCTGTTTTTCACGACATATTGCCATACATTGACTCCTCATCTAGCATTCAAATTGGAATTAGAACACCAGAACAAGAAGAGCTTGATAATCTCAAAAAACACAACATCAAAGTCATCACACCATTTGATATTCGAAAAAAAGGACTAGAAAAAATTTCAGAATCCATTTTAAATACGATTGGAGAAAAGGTATACGTTTCATTTGATATGGATTGTATAGACCCATCATATGCTCCCGGAGTGTCCGTCCCAGTTCCCCTGGGACTAAACAGCACAGACGCAGTATATCTTCTCAAAAAAATCACACAAAATGGAATTGTTGGAATGGACATCATGGAGGTTTGCCCAAGCTTTGATGTCAAAGACAGAACATCGCATTTAGCATCAAGAATGATTGCAGAAGTGATTTTTTCTGCTGGTTTAAAATAGAGTAATAAATAAAGCAGTATGATGTTTGAAAATGAATTCACTTGGGGCAAAGCAGTTGCAACAAAGTCTGAAGATAAATTTGATGCACAATTTGAAAGTGCACTTGATATTGTAAAACAAAACCTCGGAAAAGAATATCCCATCATAATTAACGGCAAAGAAATCTTTCTTGATGAAAAGTTTGATGTAAAATCTCCCTCTGATACCAGAATAGTTGTGGCTAGATTTCCACAGGCAACAAAAGACGAAACGATTAATGCAATAAATGCAGCAAACAATGCTTTTGAAAATTGGAGTGCGGTGCCATACAAGTCAAGAGTAAAAATTTTCAGAAACTGTGCAGACGAATTTTCAAAACAAAAATTCCAGTTGGCAGCCATAATGTCTTTTGAGAACGGCAAAAACAGAGTAGAAGCAATGAATGACGTTGATGAGGCAATTGATTTTATGCGATTTTATGCGTACCAGCTAGAAAAAAACGAAGGCTTTGAAAAACAAACACCTCACCCAAATCCACATGAAAAAACCAAGACAATTCTGAAACCATATGGAGCATGGGGAATTATTGCACCGTTTAACTTTCCATCAGCGATTGCAATTGGAATGACTACTGGTGCACTGATTACAGGTAACACTGCAATACTAAAGCCTGCAAGTGATGCGCCACTATCCTCATTCAAATTTGCAGAAACGATTTACAAAGAGATTCCAGCTGGCGCAATCAACTTTGTCACAGGACCAGGAAGCGTTGTCGGAAAAACATTGATTGAGCATCCATTGATTAGTGGAATTGCATTTACGGGTTCAAGGGATGTTGGAATTTCAGGATTTAAGAAATTCACAGAACAAAATGTAAAGCCATTTATCTCTGAAATGGGTGGCAAAAACCCAGTTATTGTAACAGAAAATGCTGATTTGGAAAAAGCAACTGATGGTGTAATGCGTGCAGCATTTGGATATGGCGGGCAAAAATGTAGTGCATGTTCAAGGGTCTATGTACAAAAAAGCATTGCAGAAGAGTTTGTAAAAAAACTCAGAGAAAAAACAGATTCACTAAAAATTGGGTTGCCGTGGGAAAAAGAAACCTTTCTTGGACCCGTAATTAACAAAGATGCCAAAGAAAAGTATCTTAAGGCAATTGATCTGGCAAAAAAAGACGGCCAAATTATTTCAGGCGGTGCCCCAATTGAGCAAAACGATTACAGACACGGATATTATGTAAAGCCAACAATAATTACAAAACTTCCAAAGGATCACAAGATTGTAAAAGAGGAGCTGTTTTTGCCAGTTGTTTGTGTTGATGAGTTTGAAAGCTTTGATGATGCGATTAGATTGGCAAATGATACAGAATATGGATTGACAGCTGGAATATTTAGTGAAAACAAAGAAGAGCTTGACAAGTTTTTTGATAAAATTCAAGCAGGAACTGTTTATGCAAACAGAGCAGCTAGTGCGACAACTGCGGCATTAGTTCAGGCACAACCTTTTGTTGGTTGGAAGAATTCAGGAATTTCTGGAAAGGCAGCTGGCGGTGAGAGATACTTACAGCAGTTTCTGAGGGCGCAAACTCAAACCTTGTGTGACTGAATAAAAGAACTCCCAAGAAGCAAAATGTTTCGTTTTCTCTCCTTTAGCCGTCTTATAGAGTATGGTAACCAGTTTGTCCCATATGGAATATAATCAGATACAACAAATTTCTTTTTTGTAAGCTCTGGTTTTATCTCATCTCTAATCCCTTTTAGCATTTGAAATTCGAATTTCTTGTTATATTTTTTTGAAAGTCTTTTTGCTTTATCAATGATTGCAGTATCATGTGTTGCAATTCCAAACTCGTTTGCATCTTTGAATAAAATCCTCATTAATTTGACATAGTTTTTATCAACATCTTCTTTTTCTTTGAATGCGATTTTAGAATCTTCTTTGTATGCCCCCTTTACAAGACGAATTTTTGCACCATGAGTTGTAAGGTCAATCAAATCATGTTTTGTTCTCTTTAGGTTTGCTTGCAGTGCAATTCCAAGTCTTTCATATCGTGAAAACAAGTCTTGGTAAATTTCTATAGTGTCATCTGTGTGTTCAGATGACTCCATGTCAATCCACACAAACACGTGAGCCCTTATCGCAGTTTTTACAATATTTTCAAAATTTTTAAGACATTCTTTTTTGTTAACTGATAGTCCAATCTGCGTTGGCTTTACAGAAATTGCGCCTCTTATCTTCCATTTTCTATAAGATGATATAATATACTTGTAATCTTTGATAGTAGAGTTGATTTCCCTTTTTGATGTGTGATATTCACCAAGCTTGTTAATTATTGCATGTCTGCCATTTCCATAAGCTTGTTTTGCAGATTTTAGTGCATCATGTATTGTGTCACCTGCAATCCATTGGCTTGCAAAACGAAACAAAACCTTTTCCATTAATCTTGTTGCAGAAACCATTTTGATTCCAAATTATTTTAAACCAAAAATAGGATGATTCTCTTTTAGCTTTACAACAGGAAAATATGAATACCCATGTCTGAATTTGTTAGAAAATTCAATTTCTTTTCCTTCATGGCTTGAATATTTTAAGAATGGATGTTTTGGCTCTTCATCAACTTCTACGTAATTAAAACAGTTTACATAATCTAAAAGCTCAATTTCTGTGGTATATCCTACAACCCACTTTTTCTTGTAGGGAAATGAAATTAGAGTAAGCTCTACCTCTTCTGGTAGTTTAGGATTGTATGTGAGTCTGGCAAGATCACCAAGGTCATGGGTTCTTGCAGTTTTGAATTTTTCTTTAAGTTTTTTTGGAGTTCTGGTTGGAAACGGCAACGAATCTAGCCGTATTATAGGTGCATACCTTGAAACTGTTTTTGTTGTATCGACAACATCTGCGATCTCTGAACCTCCTCGTGGATCATATGAAATGTATCTTCCATCCTTTATCTCATCAGTATAATAATACAAAATCGAATTTTGTCTAGTTCTTCTGTCTGCAAAAATCTTTTTCTCCTTATATTCAAAGCAATAAACTCGCAATGGATCTTTTCTAAACCCACAAACAAGTCTTGCAAAATCTAAAAAGCTTGCTGTTTTTACAAAATACTGATTTACCATGAATGAAAATAGATCTTACATGATTAATGTTTTAGGTTGTTTTTACAAAACAAAGTACAATTTTATCAAAATCTAAATTTTTAATGTAAATTTTTTGCACTACTTTAGTTTAGAATTATACATGTATTGCATAGAAAAACATGTACACACCAGTTTTTTCGTATGGCTATAAAAAGAAAAGTCAAAAAAGCTGCTAGAAAAGCAAAAAGCAAAGCAAAGAAAACAAGACGAAAAACACGAAGAACAGCAAAAAAAGCAGCTGGAAAAGTAAAGCGAAAAGCAAAGAAAACTACTCGAAAAGCAAAGAAAACTGCTAAAAAAACAGCCCGAAAAGTAAAGCGAAAAGCAAAAAGGGCAAGATAAACAAGATGGTGGTTAAAACCCCATCTGATTTTTTTTGCTCTGAAAAATTCTTTAAATAAAAATATTCAGACATTACTTGATGCCAGAAATTCTACATCGTGTATTCGTTGATGCTGCTCCTGAGAAAATTTACGATGCAATTACAACAGAAAGGGGACTCAAAAGTTGGTGGACTTCTGACGCAAAAGCAACCCCTATGGAAGGAACTGTTTCAAGATTTGGTTTTCCAGGACATGAAACCGTCTTTCACATGCACATTGATAAGCTTGTTCCAAACAAGTTTGTCCAATGGACGTGTCAAGGAGATGTTGATGAGTGGAAAGACACGCAAATTACATTTGAGATAAAAAAAGAAAATGGCCAATCAATTCTCTCATTTCGACATGAAAATTGGAAATCAACTGATGGTTACTATGTAGACTGTAATACAACTTGGGGACACTTGATGGTTCTTTTAAAACAATATGCAGAAGGAAAGGATGTCAAACCATATTTTCATTATTAATTTGCAAAATTATAAAAAAATTTAAGATATATTCCAAGAAGGGAATCCGCCTTCAAGTGTTACGGCATTAAATCCCTCCTTGTTTAGCTCATCTGCTGCAATATTTCCCCTATATCCACTTCCACAATATGTACAAATTTTCTTGCCTTTCAAATCCTCAATTTGCTTTTTCTTTACGTTTCTAATTACCAAACCTAATGGCATGTGAACTGAACCTTCAATCTTCCCATTTTCAAGCTCATCCTTTTCTCTTACATCGATTATGACAAATTCAGATTTTCTCGCCTTTAGATCGTTTGCAGATATTTTTTCAGCCATGACTTGCAATCTATCAATTCAATATTATAAATGTAAAAATCATAATATTCATCATTTTTAATCCATAATCCAACTCATACCATTTGTTTAAAACTAATTAAATCCAAGAAAAATTTAGAAATTTTACAAATATTTTCTAATATGTTAAGAACTCAATGACTTCATATCATATTACCTTTTTCCACAAATGGAAATAAAATGAAGCATTTTTATTCTAAGACAATAGGCTTGAATTGGGGTTGGCACTGAAAAGAATTTCAGTTGTAGTGGATGAGGATATAGTAAAAAAACTAAAACATCTTCAAGCAAAAAAACTTTTGAAGGCAAGTGGAAATGTAAGTTTTTCACAAATTGTGAATGAACAATTAAGAAAATCCTTGCGATAGTTTGAATCTAACACTAATCATCTAAAACTACTATCTCTACAGCGCATTGTTGGTTGATGAAAAGTGCAAATATAATCAAAAACACTTGGTTTTGTAGCTGAATTCTATCAATGCAGGTTTTTTGTAAAAGAAAGAGAAGACTGACTAAATCCTAATTTTTTGTAAAACTTGTGAGACTCTGTTCGCTTATTTGCAGATTCAAGTCTAATCCTGTGACATTTTTTTTCCTTGGCCAGCTCAATACAAGATTTTACAAGTTTTTCTCCAATTCCTTTGTTCTGATATTCTTCTGTAACAATTAATTCAGGAATGTACATTTCGTAATTTACTTGATTTAGTCTAGAAAGAAATACAATGCTGACCATTCCTACAATCTCAACATCATTGTTTATTGCAATCAAAATTTGCTTGTCTGAATCTGAAATGTACTTTTTTACAAGTTTTCTAAAAACATCAACATCATTGTCATTTTGAGGTCTTGGTCTTCCAAGTTCGTATAACAATCCTAGAATTATAGGAATATCGTTTTTTGATGCCTTTTTGATTGCAACATTAGCCATGATTTTATGAAAAACATGCTGATTATTATTTTTGAAATTTTAAATTAATGTACTTAACCAGAATCCTACTACGTACGCAACCGTTGCCGCAATTCCTCCAGCAAAAAGTGTAGATGCTCCAGACCACCAAAGAGATTTCTTAACAATTTTTCCCTTAATCAATCCTATTATAAAAAATGCACATCCAGTTGAAATTACAGACAATACAAACGTTGTAGAAACGGATAACCCTATTCCAGAAATGTGTAGAAAAATAAACGGAATTAATGGAATCAATCCAATCACATTAAATCCAACAAATGTGCTCACAGCAGTATCGACTGGCTTTTTTCCATCTTCGATTAATCCAAGCTCTTCTTTCATCATCGTATCTACCCAAATCTTTCTTCTTTGTGTAATTACTTGTACAATGTCTTCTAGTAACTTGTCTTTGAATCCCTTTTCTGCATAAATATCACGAATCTCTTGCCTTTCTTCATCTGCCATATGATCAATTTCCCACTCTTCTTTTTTTCTCTCTTTGTCAATGAATTCCTTTCTTGCCTTGGCCGCCTGAAAGTTTCCAACTGCCATTGAAAAGCCGTCAGCAAACAAATTCGCAAAACCAAGAATTAGTATGATTGATGTTTCTAGTGATGCTCCAACAACTCCTGCAACAACTGCAAAAGTTGTAACCGCCCCATCTATTGAGCCATAAATAAAATCCTCAAAGTGCCATTTCATTTAGATTTCCATACTGATTAATTCAATTAAAAAAATCATGTAATTATCATTTTTGTTTTTCATAGATTAAAAACAAAAAAATCACTCATTTTTAGGATTGTTAATTGAAAACCAGCAACAACATTCATCCCATATACAATTTGGACATTCTCTTTCTGATGAACTTAATTTGCATTCATATGGCACACAATTACAATCTGAACACTTAATCATCAATGGAACCGCCCTGTCCATACAAAACCGGCATTGTGTAAGTACTTGTAATGTTTTCAATTTTTCTTAGTTTTCCTGTAAACTTTTCTGAATCAAACGGATCATCAAACGTCACTTTGACAAAAATATCATACTTGCCCCAAATCCCATTTACCTCCATTACTTCTGGCATGCTTTTTAGATGTGTAATTATTTCCTTTTCGTGACCTGGATTGCAAGTTAACAATACATAAGTTTCCATGTAT
>DASSAK010000038.1:0-2343 GCA_035685445.1 Nitrosopumilaceae archaeon | reverse complement strand
AGAAACATTTACCTGAGAAAAATTCCAAAATGGGATAAACGAATTCGTGTGTTGATTGATTGGACAGTTGATTTGTTTTTTGGCCGAGATATATCACGGCTAAAAATATTTAGAAAACAAGTTGATCTAGAATACAAAGTTCTTGATGAAGTTGATGATGTCTGGTAGAGTTATTTTTTTAATCTGTATATGATAATTGCGGGAGCTGCAAAGTACATTCCAACATTCATTAGAATCACACCAATTCCATAACCAAGCATTTCTTGTTCTGAATCAATATCAACATGATTTAGAATTGAAAGAGATGCAAGTAATGGCGTAATTGAAATTTTTACAGCTTCTTTGAATACAGGGTTTTCTCTTTCCATATCAGCTATTGTAGGTGAAAATGAATAGTAGAATTGGTTAAATGATTTCATAAATGCCGTTCCAGATTCTGTTTCAAGTACAATTTCATCACGTAATTCTCTTAGTTGTTGTACTTGTGGTACCAGCTCAGAACCATATGTTGCAGTAGCAATAAGGCAGCCACCACCCTCGGAATTTGTTTCATCAGTAGAGGTGGTAACTTCTATATCGTCTTGAGTAATTTCGTTAAATTGTTCTTGCATATCTGCTGCTAATGTAAAAGAGTTTATTGCTTTTTCATAGTGTTGTACATTGTCTTCAAAATCAACTTCGTCGTTTGTATAAGTAATTATGTATACGTTTTCAAAAGTATGAATCATAACTTCTGCAAATTTTGCAATAACGAGGCCTTGTTGACTTTGAAATCCTCCAAGAGCTTGTATCACCCAAGCTTCTCGTCCGTTAATATCACCAACATTATCAGAAATTATTTCTAAGTTGCCTGAATCAATTGCTGGTTGAATAGTAGCTCTTCTTTCATCAATGATTTGTTGTAGTGTCTTTCCCTCAGTTGGAAACACGCCAATCGATATTACAGGATTAATTTCTCCGTCTTTTGGTCCTACAAACACAACGTCTGGAACATCTGGTGAAGTCTTTTGTGGCTCTTGTACTATCCAGCCTGTTGGTGCTAACAGACCAAACCCAAGTCTGTTATTGACATACTGCTCTGATTGTACTTCGGTTGGTTGAGTAGATGGAGTTTCAGGTGTTGATGCGATTACTCTTTCTGGTTCACCAAGTTCCAATAAACCAGAAATTTCTGATCTTGGTACAACTTTGGCCGATAGAATTTTTGCTTGTTCGGTATTAGTTGGAATGTCTCTAGGTCCTGTTTCTAATGATGCAATTTTATCAAGAGTATCAAAGCTTTCTTGCGTTATTATCCTTCCAAACACGGTGTATTGTTGATCTAAAAAGTCCGAGTCTTCATGTACAATAAAAAATTGTGAGCTTGCACTATTTGGATCTTGTGCTCTTGCCATTGAAACAATTCCTCTTAGGTGTTTGATTGTATTAAATTCAGCATCTATGTTCTGTCCTGAATCACCAGTGCCCCATTGACTTTGCAAGGAAGGATCTTTTGAAAGTGGATCACCACTTTGAATCATAAAGCCTTTAATGATTCTATGAAAAATTACATCATCATAAAACCCACTATTAGTTAAATTTAGAAAATTTTCTACAGTTTTTGGAGCATCTTCTTCAAATAATTCAATCACAATATTTCCCGATGTTGTTTCTAAGACTATAACTTGCTCACTTTGTGCATATGAGTTATTTGTGATACTAAGAAGTAAAAAACCAAAGACAAATATCAAAAATAGATTTCTCATGATTTTTGGCAATTTGCCTCACATAAAAGCCAATAGCACACATTAGTTTTTAACACCTGACTAAAATTTTTAAAATATGGATTCTAATGAGCGAATTCTAGCACACATAGTATCAGTTTGGAGAGAATCAAAAAAGTTTGTTTCAATTGGTGGACGAGAAGGAATGTTGATTCTTACTGATCGGCATTTGATGTTTATTCATAAAACAGAAGCAAAAATGAAATGGTGGCAAGCAGTTGTTCAGCGACAAATAGTTAGTTTACTAAAGGATAAATCAAAAAACATCATGGTTACACACGATGGTTATTCAGAAAAAGATTTGAAATTAGATTTGGAAAATGAAAAAAATATGGAGGTTTCATTTGATGACATTACAAAAATTGAACATAAAGAGGAATCTTGGGGAAGCACATTAAACATTGAATATACAAAAAACGGTAAAAAAGAAAAATTCCAGTTTTCAGTTGTTCAAAGTTGGGTAAAATATCCTGCAAAAGATCCTCAAAAATACATGAGAGTTGATTGGAAACCACTTGTTCAATATATTAAAGACCATCAAAAATTAATTCCATAAATTGAAAGTATATGCCGTAGGAGT
>DASSAK010000037.1:0-26927 GCA_035685445.1 Nitrosopumilaceae archaeon | reverse complement strand
TAACAAAATACTGAAGTAAAAAGATCCATTTTATGACTCTTTAATTCAAGATAAACTCATAACAAAGATTATCTTATTGATCTGACGTTGAAATTATAATGAGAGAAAATGATGCAAAAAACTATAGAATTAGCCACGCCTGATAAGGATTTGCGTTATAAAATGGCTGTACAAATGATGTTGACAACTAAAATAATGCGAATAAAAGGTTAATCTGGATGCTGATGATGATTCGGAAAAGCCGTCTGATATTTGATGACGATTATGAGTTTTGAAGCATCCGTCGTTTATTATCCAAAAGTTATCTACGAAAACAATTTTCAATTAATATAATGAATCTTGTATCGTTGTTTTCTGGAGGAAAAGACAGTTCTTACTCTATTTACAAAGCAAAACAAGAAGGACATCAAATTCGATGTTTGGTAACGATTCTTCCATTATCTGATGAAAGCAAGTTGTTGCATTTTCCAAACATAGAGATAACAAAATTACAATCAAAATCCATGGGAATTCCTCAACTATTTATCAAATCAGAATCAAATGAAACTGCAATTGAGGAAGCATGGTTGGAAAAAGTTTTACAAAAAGCAAAATCTGAATATGAAATTGATGGTCTTTTACATGGAGGAATTTTGAGTGAATTTCAAAAAAATATTTTTGAAAAAATCTGCTCAAATCTAAACTTGAAATTAATTTCTCCTTTATGGAAAAAAGACCATTCCACATACATGAAAGAATTGATTCACGATAACTTTCATTTTATTATTTCGAGTGTTTCAGCTGGTGGGTTAGATGAAACATGGTTGGGAAAAGAAATCACTTCTCAGAATCTTGAAAAATTAGAGCAGTTGAGCAAAAAATATGGATTTAATGTAAATTTTGAGGGTGGAGAGGCTGAAACGTTGGTGATTGATTGCCCATTATTTTCTAAACCATTAAAAATTCTGAACTCTAGAAAATCTTGGGATGGAGTAAGAGGAAGGTTTGAAATACTTGACGCAGAATTAGATCACCGTGTTAGATAATCTAAAAACAAATCTGAGAGCTGCAATCAAAAAGCTAGTTAGCTCTTCAGGAATAGATGAAGAACTAATCAAAGAATTATCAAAGGATGTTCAGAGAGCCCTTTTACAATCAGATGTTAATGTTCGTCTTGTACTTGAGATTACAAAAAAACTTGAAGAAAGATCACTTAATGAAAATCCTCCTCCCGGACTTTCAAGAAAAGATCATATTGTAAAAATTCTATATGATGAATTAGCAAGACTTCTTGGAAATGAAACTGAATTTTCATTCAAACCTGGCACGCTAAACAAGGTTTTGATGCTAGGAATTCAGGGAAGTGGAAAAACTACTGTCACCTCAAAGCTAGCAAAGTTTCTGACAAAGCAAGGATACAAGGTTGGGGTCATTGGCGCTGATACTTTTAGGCCAGGGGCACTTGTTCAACTAAAAACCATATGTGAAAAGGCAAATGTGGAAGTATATGGTGAAGAAAAAAACAAAGATTCACCACAAATTGTCAAAAATGGGTTAAAACATTTTGAAAACTCTAACCTTGATGTCGTACTAATTGATACTGCTGGTCGCCACAAAGAAGAAAAAGATCTACTCAATGAAATGAAAGAAATTAACAAAGTCGCAGATCCCGATTTAGCTTTACTAGTTATTGATGGAACTATTGGACAACAGTGTTTTAATCAGGCCGATGCATTTCATAAGACAGTTCCCGTTGGTGGAATAATCATAACAAAACTTGATAGCTCTGCAAAAGGCGGTGGCGCAATTGCAGCATCAGCTGCCACTGGCGCGCAAATAATGTACATTGGTACCGGTGAAAGAATTGATGATTTGGAACAATTTTCACCAACACGATTTGTTGGACGATTATTGGGAATGGGTGATGTAAAAGCAGTTTTAGATCTTGCAAAAAGATTAGAAAGTGAAGCTGATGATGTTCGATTAAAACGAATCTCTAGCGGAAAAATGAATATGGAAGATTTCTTTTATCAATTAGAAGAGGTCACAAAGGTTGGCTCACTTCGAGGATTTTTAGATAGCATGCCGGGTTTATCAGGAATGGTAAAAGATGACCAGCTTGATCAAATGGAAGAACGAGTTGAAAAGTGGCGTTATATCATTCAGAGCATGACAAAACAAGAAAAAGCAGACCCTGACTTATTAAACTCCTCCAGAATAAAGAGAATTGCACGTGGTTCGGGCTGGCCTGAGCATGAAGTTAAAGACTTGCTGAAAAATTACAAAAATTCTAAAAGCATGATGAAGGCGTCAAAGGGAAGACAAATGCAAGGTGCACTTCGTCGTATGGGATTAGGATAGTCTCAGCATATGTAATCACTAATAATACGAGAAATTAAAAATACTGTGTGACAAAATCAAAAATTAATCAGCTTTTAATTCAATATGAAAAAGTTTCAAAAGAGTACGACCTCTGTGATACTTGTTTTAACAGATTGTTTTCAAAAAAATTTGCTGGTAAAAAGCCTAGAAAAAAATATTCAAAGTGCTACATTTGTAAAAATGTATTTTCTAATCTTAAACCATGTGTCGATAAAATGCTTGAAAAATCATCCACTTTTCAATTTTCAACGTTCGTAACTGGAGCCATTTTAAAACCATCATTTGTGGATAGAGATGATTTGATTCGCTCAAAATATAGGCTTAAAGGGATTGATAGTCTAAAAACTGGATTAACAAGAACAATTAGTAAAGAATTTCAGAAAAAAACCAAAAAGAAAATAGACTTTCAAAATCCAGATATTACGTTTATTCTTAATTTCAAAAATGATTCCTGTGATGTAAGATCAAAGCCAGTTTGTCTTTTTGGAAGATACACAAAAAATACTCGAGGTTTTCCTCAAAAACAAAAACCATGTGAAAATTGTAACGGAAAGGGGTGTGTTTCTTGCAATCTACATGGAATATCAAATTTTGATAGTGTTGAAGGAAAAATCTCAGAATATATATTTAAAAAATTCGGAGCAACTCAGGTAAAAATTACTTGGATTGGAGGGGAGGACAAAACAAGTTTAGTACTTGGAAGAGGAAGACCGTTTTTTGCCAAATTAATTAATCCACAAAAAAGAAAAATTAGATCAATGAAAAAAATAAAATTAAAAGAAATTTCACTATATGATCTTAAAGTAATTAGACAAATTCCAAAAGGGCCAATTCCTTTCAAATCAAAAATTCAAATTCAGGTAACTTCTGATAATAAAATCGATTCATCAATCCTAAAAAATCTCAAATTAATCAAAAATGCAACTGTTTTAGTGCATGAAAAACCTGGAAAGGAAGCAGCAAAATCTGTGTATTCTTTAAGTTACAAAAAAACCACCCCTACTTCATTTAGTCTGAGTTTAACTGTAGATGGGGGCCTGCCAATAAAGAAATTTGTTGAAAGTGATTCTGTTAAACCAAATATTAGTGAAATTCTTGATTTCAATTGCAAGTGTAAAGAGTTTGATTTTTGCGGTGTTGAATTACAATGACAACAATTAACTAACCATTTTCATAATTATTTCTATGCCATTACGAAAAAAAGGAAAACACAAGCGATGGGCCGATCAAAGATCTGACCGTAGAAAGAAAAAAAAGTCAAAGCGTGGCAAGCCTAAAACTAGATAAACCAATTTAACATTTTTACCATGAATAGTCTCGAGAGATTTTGTTGGATCCGTTGATCAAAGTTAAGGAGGCACACGATAAGGGACTTATTCCAGATAGAGAATTTACCTTAATTAAAAAAAGATTTCCAGTTACCATTGCTGGTATTAATAGAATTGAAAAAGCATCAGGAATTAATTATCCTGTTGCATATGTAGAACCATCAATAATTTTATCCTCGGTTAATCCCTCTTCATATCAATATGGGATTCTTTTTGCAAGAACAATACCTCTAGTGTTTGATGAAAAACTTCAGGTTGTAATTCAAATCACTGCTCCATTAGTTGCATATGGGTTAAAGGGAACTATTCATGCTATCTTGGCCCACGAATTTCTTCATTATCTAGAATTAATACGTAAATTTTCAAAAATGGATGTTTTATCTGATGAAGTGACCGGAAATTTATTTGAAAGTGTTTATGCTGATGAAACTAGGCTCTTTGAACCAAGAGCAGTATTTGATGATAAGACATTGTTATTACATATCACCAAAAAATTTCCTGCTGGTTTTAGAGATTATAAATTAGAGGACAAAGTCATCAAATATTGGATTCAAAAGAATCTTCCCAAATCAAACGTATCCCTTGATACAAACACTGTAAAACTTTCAGCTGAATCATTATCAAAAATAAAACTTGATCCCAAACTTTTACTTCAAATCGAAAAATTAGAGCAAAAAAGTAAAAAGATTAGAAAGAAGAAACTCTATTGATTAAATTCTGTCAAACCACACTTTCCACAAGTGTGTCTATCTTTATGCTCTGACATGAAAACACCTTTACCACAACGGGAACATGTTTTTCTTAATTTAGTTAGTTTTTCTCCCTCTAATTTGTAATACTTGTATACATTTGGGCTTGAGCCTTTTTTTCCTGCCATTATTTAGACACTTTTGTCTCCTTCTTTTCTTCAGTTTTATTTTCTTTAGGGGTTTCTTGAGACTTTTCTTCAGCTTTTGCATCTTTTGGTGATGATTCTTCTTTTGTATCTGCCGATTCTTCTGGTTTTGTCTCTGTTGTTTCTTCAGAAGGCTTTTTTGCTTTTTCTAACCTGGTAAATAAAACAGGACTAACATGTTCTTTTGCTAATTTTTCATCATCATATACATAAAACGTTCCAGTGATGAGAGGTTTGCCAACATGGGTTTGTAATTTTATTGGAATGATTGTCTTTCCATCCAGCTTGAATTCTTTTGAAATCATGTCTATCGCTTCATTTTTTTTGAGCTTTCCGCCTAGACCTGCAAAATTACAGGTAAGCTCTCTTCTAGATAGAAATGTATTATTTACATCACTTATGGTCTCAATAAGGGACATGTACCCAAATCCTTTCTATAGTTCATATAAATCTTAATTGAAAATGAATAAGAAATTTAAGAAATCATCTTGATTGAGTTTTATGGAACGTTACATGCTTCATCTCAAAAATGATGGTTATTTGCCTCTAAATTCTCGTGAGCTTGTTCATAAAGCTAGGGATCTTTGTTCTGATATTGGAGCTTCAATAAGAGTAGCTCGAGTCGCAAGCAAATTTGTAGAGTTTGATGTATCTGTTGAAAAAGAAAAACTTGATTCTGTTGTAGAAAAATTAAGCCCCATTGGAAAATTAGATAATGCAAGACATATTGTTGAAGAAGAAATTGAAAAAGATCAGGGAATTAAAGATGGGATTTTTTATTTTAACAATGAAAGATTTTGGGAAGCTCATGAAGCATGGGAAGGTGTGTGGAAAAAATGTTATGGACAAGAAAAGGAATTAGTTCAAGGACTTATTCTAGTCGCAGTATCGTTTGCACACTCTCAAAAAAATGATGATTCCATTGGATTAGGAATGTTTGGCCGTGCCTTAGAAAAAATTGGTGACTACAAAGGAATGTATCACAACATAGATGTGGATAGAATTAAAAAATTAATCACAGACATGCAAAAAACTAGAAAAATAACTAGATTCCAGATTTAATTAAACCAAGAGAAGTGGTTACTACTTTGGCACCTTCAATTAATCCAATCTTGCCTTTTTTTGCTTCCCCTTCGGTGAATCTAATCGTTCCGTCATCTCTGATAAATTCTCCTGAGACAAGTACTGGGACTGGGTCATCGCTGTGTCCTTTATTGATGCAAGGAGTTGAATGATCAGCTGAAATAACAACTGCAACTTTACTAGTATTGATATTGTCAAGTAAAGTACCGAAAAACCTTCTGTCAATCTCTTCAATGTTTTTCATTTTTCCAATTGCATCTCCATCATGACCAAACTCATCTGGTCCTTTGAGATGAACATATATTGCATTTTGCGTTTCCATGGATTTTGCAGCAACTCTAGACTTTTCCTCATAATCAGAAAGACCGCCAGCTTCAAATGCTTTCATTTTTAAAACTTCAGAAATTCCTAACTCTACAGGCATATCTACAATACATGAAAAATTCATAGAATACAATTCATTTATTGGTGTAACCTTAGGATAACGATTTCCTGCATCACGCAAAAGAATGCTGTTTAGTAATTTTTTGTTATGCTCCTCTCTCTTTTTATTAATAATGCTCTTTTTCATAATCATCAAGGACTGGTCTGTGAACTCGTTAACTAAATTTGCAGTTAGTTTTGCGTTTGCCTTCTCCTCAAGTGGAAGACATTTTTCAATTTTCATAAAATCGGTAACTGCCTTTGCAATTCCCATACCATCTACTCTAACATATGCGGGATCTGTGTTGGTTATTTCAGAAGAAAGTTGTTCTCCATCAGCTCTTATTCTTACAACCACCCTGTGCCCAACAGTTGGTGCCACAACAACTGATGTATTTTTTTGTGAAAATTGAATCTTCTCTTCAATTTCTTTTGAAATAGCAATTGCGTCTTCTTTTTCAATTCTTCTCCCTGCACGTCTATCAATGATTGCTCCTTCTTCGTTTAAAGTAGCAAAATTTCCTCTAAGGGCTAAATCTCCATCTTTAAAATCAGTCCCTACGCCAATTGCTTCTATTACTCCCCTTCCAACATAATTAGCGTGCTGGAATTTGTATCCAAGCATATTGAAAACTGCAATATCTGATTCTGGTGCAATACCTTTCCCAACAGAAATAACTTCACCCATTGTTCCATTTTTCGCAAGTTTATCTAAATTTGGAGTTACAGCTGCTTCCAAAGGAGTTTTTCCATTTAGATCTGGATGTGGTAAATCCCCTACACCATCTAACAAAACATAGACCATGTGTACATCAGAATTTTCTGTAATTACTTGTCAACTCCTGTTTCTGACAACTTTACAAGTTCACTTTAAATCTTCCAAATAATTTCCCGATCTATCAGTGATATGAAATATTTTTAACATCCTTGCTCTGCCAGAAAGTAACATGGGGGATATGAGAAAAGATTACGTTTCTGAAAGATTTATGATCGTTGGTAAAAAAGATGATAAAGTAACAGACCCAAAAAAATCTCCATATGCACCTGGAAATGAATCTATGACAAATCCTTCAGTGTTATCCCTTGTTGCAAAAGATGGCATGCTGCAGAGATTGCAGGATGCCGAAGATGATTATGTTACTGATTGGTCTATTCGAGTTTTTGAAAGTAAAAACCCTGCAGTTTCCATTGAGACTGAAAATACATACAGTGATCGTCCACATTACAGCGAACCTGCATATGGTTACCACTACATTGTGGTAGCATCCCCCAAAGAAAAAGACTCTTTTTCAACAATTGGTGTAGAACAGTGGTCCAATGTTTTAGTTGTAATACAAGATAGACTAAGGTGGTTATACACACAGAAAGGAGTGACCTATGTCTCAATTTATGCGAACCATGGTGAGGCAGCAGGAAGCAATAACCCTCACCCTCACTTGAATATAGTTACATTTTCAACAATTCCGCCCGTAATTGAAGCAGAAGCTGAAGCTTCTCACAAAATTCTAAACGAAAAAGGAGTTTGTCCAATGTGCCAAACAGTAAGCTCTGAAACTGGAGGGCCACGTCAAATTTTACAAACTGAAGGATTCATTGCATTTTGTCCTTGGGCCCCTTCATATCCGTATGAATTTTGGATATGTCCAAAAAAACATACCACTAGTTTTTCAAAAATAACTCAAAAAGAAATCAATGATTTATCTTTAATCCTTCGAGCATCTCTTGGTGGTCTCTCAAAAAGTATCAAAAATTTATCCTATAACCTGGTATTTCATTTATCCCCTGAAAAGAAAAACAGTAGGCAAATTCATTGGCACATTGAAATCTATCCAATTACTGATGCATGGTCAGGTCTAGAAAGAGGATATGGAATATTTTTGAATAAAATTTCACCTGAACAGGCTGCAGAAAAATTAGGCGCTGCATGTAGAAAAGAACTTGCAGGATTAGTGGGCATTGTATAATTTTCAGAACAGTTTATTATTAAAAAACAAAATATGATCTTCGATGGCCGTAGAAAAATACATTGCTGCCGCAAGTCTTGGATTGTTTGTAATGTTTGTTGGCGAAATAATCTCACTTTATGTTTTTATGGTTGAACCGCCACAACCTGATGATCCTTTTTCAGTAATTAGAGAATTTGAGCCAGACCCAAAAATCTATCAATTTATTTCAATTGGTGTAGCTCCAGCTTCAATAATGGCAGGAGTTTCTTTCATAATGACAAAAAAAACTGGCTCAAAAAATATTGCAATCATGATTGTTGCAGGTGGTGCATTCTTGTTGGTTGGTATGGTTTATGCATATTCTCTAATTCCAAATATCGAATCACAATATGTGACAGAAGCTGTATCGTTTGTACCTCTTCTTTTTATGGCAGTGTCAATTCCAGTAATGATAGTTGGCGCTCTTTTATTTAGAGTAAAAAAACCAAAAAAGAAAAAAGACTATGTTTAGACGTGATTAAATCTCATAGAGTTTGAATGTTTTTTAAAGCCAATTTTTTCATAAAATGGTTTCACATCATCAGAACAATCAAGTATTGTTTTGTAGCATCCCTTGTTTTTAGCAAAATCTAGTGATGCCTTGATCAGTTTTTCACCGACCCCCCTTCCTTGAAAATTCTTTGAAACTACAACATCCTCAATGTGGCCAACATGACCTGCTTTGTGGATAAACTTAGGTTCTATGAGAAGAGTTGTAGACCCAATTATTCTATCATCTACTACTGCAACAAAGATTTTGTGGTTTGGATTTGATTTTATGTTTTTCAAAACTTCTATTGCTTTTTCTAGGTCTAAGTCACTAGCTTTTCTTAAAGAATCAAGTGACTCTAAAAATCCTTTTTCTAAATCACTTTTTTCAATTTCTCTGATTTTTACATCAGTCATTTTTTGCGTCAGATCTTTCCTAACCTTTCCAAATATTGCTGATATGCTTTTCTGTAAGATGTCTTGTCTCCAATATCTATGAATCCTTTTTTTGTAATAAAACTCTGAATTGTTTTCTTTTTTGTCATGATTTTTCTTACCAGCTCATCCATGCCATATGCCTTATTTTTTGGAATAAAACCAAAAACACCTGGCTCCATTACATAGCAACCCATGTTTATATTGGCATTAATCTCTGGCTTTTCTTTCCAATCTGTGACTTTACCATTTTTTGAAGTGTAAATAACTCCATATGGGAGATTTGTTTTAAATTCAAAGAGCCCTATTGTAACAAAAGATTTTTTTTGTTTATGGCGTGTAATCATTTTTTTTAAATTGAAATCAAATATTGAATCCCCATACATGCAAACAAAAGTGCCATCAATGAATTTTTCAGCTGTTTTTAGCTGGCCAGCTGTTGCAAGTGGTCTGTTTGCAACTGCGTACTCTATTTTAACACCAAATCTTTTTCCATCCTCGAAATAATCTTCGATCGTTTTTCTAAGATAACTTACACATAAGACAATTGATTTGATACCATTTTTTTTATTCCAATCAATTAGGTGTTCTAAAAGTGGTTTTTCACCCAGAGGTAGCATGGGCTTTGGCATAAAAGTGGTATATGGTTGAAGCCTTGTACCTAATCCTCCTGCAAGAATTATTGCTTTCACGAAGTTGTATTTGAAAAATGACTATTTATGTTACAGTATAGATTTCTCTTGAACTAAATTTAAACTTGAGAAATTTTTTTAACTACATCATCTGGCGTTTTTCCAAAAACCAAAATCATTGGCTCTTTTCCTAAATCCCCTTTATGATAAATGACATCTGGTGGTTGTGAAACACTTCTGATTGCATTTTTTATGCCCCAAATGATTGTAGAATTTTCCTTGGTTTTTGTTTTAGATGGTTCATTGAGACGATCATAGCTTAAAATCCTAAATCCCTTCCTTTGAAATTTTTTTAGTGTATTTTCATTAAACTTTATGTTAACAGCTGAACGAATTGCAGGAAATTTTTTATTTATTGTTATTATTGCATTTCCAATATGTTTTGAACCACCATATTCGAAATTACCCACAGTCTGAATTGATTTTTTATCTTTGACAATTCTACCAGAAACCCCCACAACATCTTTTATTGATTTTGGATATTTTTTAGAAAATACAAAATTTGTTTGAACTTCAGGAATGTATAAATAAATATTTTTAATTCTAGTGAACGTCTTTACTGCATTTTGAAGATTTGCTTGAATAGGGTCTAGTTTTTTTATTTTTACCATGTGGATTCCTTTTCCAATTTTTTCTGCATTTTTTATTGCTTGAGCTGTATAGTTTTGTGCAAATTTTGCAGACTCTAAAATGTTTTTTCTGTTAGAAATACAAAATGTAAGAGTTGCAGAAAATGTACATCCACCCCCATGATTTTTTTTTGATAGTTTTTTGCATGAAATAAAATATGGTTTTTTGTCTTCTAGGACCAGATCCGTAATTTTATCTTTTTGAAACTGTAGGCCAGTAATTATGATGTTTTTTGCACCTAATTTTTTAATTTTTCTTACACAGGTAATTGCGTCATTTTTTGTTTTGATCTTTATTCCTGACAAAATTTCGGCTTCGGTTTTATTTGGAGTAATGACGTGCCCCAACGGAATTAAAAGTTTTTTGTAATCCAAAACAGAATTTTGCATCATCAGTGTTCCACCAGTAGTCGATTTTATTACCGGATCAAGGATGATTGGAATCTTAATTTTTCTTAACTTTGAAACAATGGCTTTGATGATGGAAGAATTGTAAACCATTCCTATTTTTATTGCATCTATTCTAAAATCAGATAAAATTGATTCAATTTGATTTGTAACAGTTTTTGGAGAAACTGGTTCCACACTAGAAAATTTTCTAGTATTTTGACTTGTAATTGTAGTCACAACTGTGAAGCAGTTTGCATCAAACGATGAGATTGTTTTAATGTCATTTTGAATTCCTGCACCTGAAGAAGTGTCAGAACCTCCTATTGAAAGAATATTCATTGTACTCAAGAACTGTGGTTAGTGATGTATCAATTTATGCTGATGTTTTTGTATTTTTTATTATGATGCTTCTTTTGCACAATCATCCGAACAAAACGCGCTATTCATTCCTTGATATTCTCTACCACAATGTCTACATTCTTTTATCATTCTCATACCTATCCCTATAACATACGGCGATCTATAATATAACATGGATCCAAAATAGCAATATAGTGGCAGCATTTTGGCGATCAGTTTTGTTTTCTATAATCATGATTGTTTAAATTCGGCTTTAAGGTAGTACATTATCATGACTACCCAAATGAGTGCCGCAAGACGCGGTATTGCAACTGAACAAATGAAATTAGTTGCAAAAGATGAAGATGTAACCTTGGAGTGGTTAATTCCAAAAATTGCCAAGGGTTCTATCATAATACCAAGTAACAACGTGAGGTCTCAAAAAATTCACAATGTTGGAATTGGAAAAGGTTTGAAAACCAAAGTTAACGTCAACATTGGAACTTCGACTCTAAATGTAAACTTAGAAGAGGAGATAGAAAAGGCAAAAATTGCTGTAAAATATCACACTGACACTATAATGGATCTGAGTGATGGTGGTGATGTAAGAGAAATTAGAAAAAAACTACTCGGCGTTGCCCCTGTAACATTTGGAACAGTTCCAATTTATGAAGCATATAACTATGGTGTTGAAGTTCACAAAAATCCAATTGATTTATCTGAAGATGATTTTCTAAATGCATTTGAAAATAATGCAAAAGACGGTGTAGATTATACTACAATCCATGCTGGAATTACTAAAGACATTGCAAAAAGAATTCTAAAAGTTCAACGACATGGGGGGGTGGTCAGCAAAGGAGGGACAATTACTGCTGCCTGGATGCTAAAATACGATAAAGAAAATCCATATTTTTCGCATTATGACTATTTGATTGAAATGGCTAGAAAATATGATGTAACTTTTAGTCTTGGAGACGCTTTAAGACCTGGCTCAATTTTAGATTCTCATGATGAGCTTCAGGTTGAAGAAATGATCAATGTGTCTCGTTTAACAAAACGTGCTCATGAAAAGGATGTTCAGGTGATGGTTGAAGGTCCAGGTCATGTGCCACTGAACGAAGTTGCGGCAAATGTTAGACTCGCAAAATCCTTGATAGGAGATGTTCCGTATTATGTGCTTGGACCATTAGTTACTGATGTTGCATCCGGTCATGATCATATTGCAAGTGCAATTGGAGCTGCAGTTTCTGCAAGTGAGGGCGTTGATTTATTATGTTATCTTACTCCTTCAGAACATCTAGCACTTCCAAATACTGCTGAAGTAAAAGCAGGATTAATTGCTTATAGAATTGCAGCACACGCTGGAGATTTGGTGAAACTTAGGGATAAGGCCATCAAGTGGGACATGAAAATGACTGAAGCTCGCCGTACACTTGATTGGGAAACGCAATTAGCTCTTTCAATTGATCCTGAAGAAGCTGCAAAAATTCATAGCAGGACTGGACAACATCCTGGAAATAATGTTCCCTGTACAATGTGTGGCGGAGCATGTGTTTATCTAATGTTGCCGCAGCAACGAAAATATCAAAAAGAAACTGAAAATTTACAACAAACTGAGTAACACTCTGTCCAAATTTGGCACTGTTTTATAATTTTTCAATTCATCTGGCATGATCCATCTATATTCTGAATTTTCCCAATTCAGCTTTATATCGGGATTATTCACCTCAAACAAAAATGGAAAAATCTCCCATTCATGGTTTTTGTATTGAGGGGATACCACCCTCATTTTTTCAGCATTTTTTAGTAATTTTACCTGGCTTTCTTTTATTCCAAGCTCTTCAAAAATCTCAATTTTTGCCCTTTGTAGTGGAGCTTCATTTTTTTCAATAATTCCACTAACTCCTGCCCAGAGACCTTTCATACTTTTTACTTTTTGACTTCGTTTTAAGAGAAGAAATTTTTCATTACTAGTAATAAATGACGTAACAATTTTGGTTGAACGCATAATGATTACTTTTTTTCAATAGAATTAACCATTGTTGTTAGTTTTTTGTATGATGATTCTAAATCTGTATTTTTAGATAATCTTTCTTGGCATGATTTAACATAGTTTACTACTTCCTCTGTCTTTCCTTCTTGAACCGCAGTTAATAATCTTCCAACATCTTTCCAAAATTCTTCTGCAACCTTTCTAATTTCTGGATTTGCAATTATTGTTTCAATTAATTCTGGCGATTCGGTCATAATACTTTCAGAAAGAATTTTTTGTATCTTGAATGTTGTCCCTGACATTTTTTCAGTTAAAGAAATTTTGTCATCTTTTGATAATATGTTTGCAAAAACCAAATTCATTAAATGAGTTAAACCAAGAATAACTGCAATCTTTTTGTCATGTTCTATTGCATCAATTGTTACAAAATTTGCTCCAGGAAATAATGATCTTGCTACTGATAATTCTTTTTTTGCATCTTTTACTGGTACTGAAATAATATTTTTTCCTTTAATTTTTTTTGTACCTGGTCCAAACATGGGGTGAATACATATCGGATTTATTTTAGAAGGGATTTTAGAAAGAGCTGAAATTGTTTTTGATTTTTGAGATGAAATTTCAATTAGATATGTTCCTCGTTTCATTTCTTTGGCAATCAATCTAATTATTTCTGGCGTTCTTCTTGTAGGTGTACATAAAACCACATAATCAGTATTCAAAATTGCCCCGACCAGAGAATCTGATTTTATAATTTTCTTTCCAGAAATTTTTGCTTCAGCATCATAACCTGTTACTTCAAATCCGTTCTCTGAAAAAAACTTGGTGAACCATTGGCCCATTTTCCCTCCAGCACCAATTACTGTAATTTTTTTTACCATTCCTACTCCTTTAGAATATCTTGTAGTATGGACATGCCTTCAATTAGTTCCTTTTCGTCTTGACAGGCAGAAATTCTAATGTATCCTTTGTAATCCCCAAATCCTCCTCCAGGTGCCACTGCAAGTCCTTTTTCTAATAACAAGTTGGCAAATTCTGCACCGTCAAAACCATCTTTTGGAACCTTGGTAAAAAGATACATTGAACCGTCTGGTTCAACAAAATCGAGTCCAATTTCTTTCGCCTTTCTTATCAACACTTCTAGTCTGCTTTTTACGATATTTGTGTTATTGGAAGTATCTGCGTCTAGTGCTTGTAACGCTACATATTGAATTGGTTCTGATACATTTGTTAGGCATAATGCTTCAAGTTTTGACATTTTTTCTATGATTTCTGGATTAGCAATTGCAAATCCAATTCTAAATCCAGTCATTGCATGTGACTTTGAAAAAGACTGTGTAATTATGCTTTTTTCATATTTGTAAGTTAACACGCTTTTCCATTCTTTGTATGAATATTGTGCATAAATTTCGTCACTTAGCAAATACAGGTTATGTTTTTTTGCAAGATTGACTACGTCATCTTGTAAATTTGTTGGAATGATTTTTCCTGTTGGATTATTTGGATAATTTAATACAATCATTTTAGTGTTTGAATTTATGGCATCATTAATCTGACTTATACTTGGCTCCCATTTGTTCTCAATTGTTGTCTTAATTGATCTAACCTTGACTCCAGCATTTATTGCACAATCCTTGTAGGCTGGCCAAGCAGGCTCAATTACAATTATCTCATCGCCGGGATTTAACAAAGTGGAAATAGCTAAGTATACTGAGAATCGAGCACCCGGCGAAACAAGAATATTTTCTTGTTTAATATTGACATTAAAATCTGTAGACATTTTTTTTGCTAAAGCAGAACGAAGTTGTGGTAAACCTTTAGACTGCCCATATTTTGTAAATCCTTGATCATAAACTTGTTCTAATGCCTTCTTTACTTCAATGGGTGGAAGAAAATCAGGTTCTCCAACCTCCATATGGATTATTTTTTTTCCTTGTTCCTCAAGTGATTTTGCCTTTAGAAAAATTGAAAGATGAGTTTGTTTTTCTGAGGATTGAACTTTTACTGATTCATTAAGTAAAAAATTTAGAAATTTAGTTCCTATCTCTTCTTCCAATCCAATTTCTTTAGATAGTGCAATCACTTTACTTCGTAAACTCTCTTCTCGCGTTTCATCTGTTATCTCTCTACCTAGATTTTTTTTAATTTCACCAATCTCTTTAGAAATGTCCATTCTAGCCTTTAGCAGCTCTGTCATTTCGAGAGTAATCTCATCTATCTTGTTACGTAATTGGTCTATGTTTGACATTTTCAGAGAACTGGTTTTATGAATCCGCCTTGTAGTGCTAAATCTGCAAGAATAAGAGATACCATAGAATCTACAACTGGGGGCGCTCTTGGCACAACACAAGGATCGTGTCTACCTTCAACTTTTAACACTGTTGGTTTTTTTGTTTTAATGTCAACAGTGGTTTGTTTCTTTGGAATAGAAGATGCTGGCTTGAAAGCAACCCGCATTACAATTGGCATTCCAGTTGACAATCCTCCTAAAATTCCTCCAGCATTGTTTGTTTTTGTAACGATTTTTCCTTTTTTCATAACATACAAATCATTATTTTGTGAACCAAATGTACTGGATCCTTTAAACCCTGAACCAAATTCTACTCCTTTAACTGAAGGTATTGAAAATACTGCTCTACTAATATCTGATTCTATAGAATCAAAGATTGGTTCTCCAATTCCAACTGGAACATTAGTTGTTACTGATTCTATAACTCCTCCAAGTGAGTCTCCTTTTTTTCGTGCTGCAAGTATTGCAGTTTTCATTTTTTTGGCTGTACTAGAATCTGGACATCTGACATCATTTGAATAAATTGATTTTAGCGTTTTTGTCGTAGGTGTTTTTTTCATTCTTGTTTTTCCAATTTGAATAGTGTAAGAATTAGTTTCAATTCCTAATGTAACTTTGAGAAGTTTTCTGGCAATTGCACCGCCCATTACATGAGTTGCAGTTAATCGTCCTGAAAATCTACCTCCGCCACGATAATCATTTAGTTTATTGTATTTTACCATGGCTGGAAAATCTGAATGACCTGGTCTTAGCTTGGTTTTTAGATTGTCATAAGCACGTGAATCATGATCCTTGTTCCAAATAATCATTGTAATTGGCGCGCCAGTTGTGTTTCCTCTAAAAACTCCTGAAAGAATTTCAACCTTATCGCCTTCTTTTCTTTGAGTAGTTATGACTGATTGACCTGGCCGTCTCAAATCTAGCATTTTCTGAATGTCTTTTTCTTGCAATTCCAAACCTGCCGGGCATCCATCTAAAACTGCTCCTACACATCGACCATGACTTTCACCAAAACTTGTTAAAACTAGTCGTTTACCAATAGAGCTTCCTGACAATAATTTAGTTACATTTAATGATGCTTATAATTCCTTATGCGGCTATTATTTTTCCACCTATTCGGTTTACATCATCAATGAAATTTGGATATGAAACATTTACTGATTCTGAATCGGAGACAACACAATTGCCAATAAACATTCCTGCTATACAAAATGCCATAAACAATCTATGATCTTTTTCAGAATTTAGCTTTGCCCCATTTAGTTTTTCAACAGAATGTAAAACTAGTCCATCTTCTTTTTCTTCAACGTTTAATCCTAATTTTTGTAATTCTCTTGCAAGTACTGTGATTCTGTCAGTCTCTTTGTATCTAGCATGTTTGACATTAAAAATTTCAATTGCGTTTGAAGTTTTTAATGCGAGAATAGAAAGTGGAGGTAAAAGATCTGGTGTATTGCTTAGATCAAATTTTCCACCAAGTAACTTTTCTGGTGACTTGACAGTAATAGAATTCCCATTAATCTTTACATCTACGCCTAATTTTTTCAAAATTTCAATAAAATGTTCATCGCCTTGTGGCAAATCGCTCAGTGTAGCTTTAATTTGTAAATCATCTCCAACTAAAACAGCTGCAGATAGAAGTAACGCTATGCTTGAAAAATCAGATGGAATAATGATTACTGTTGGATTGTATTTCTGATGTTTTATTGAATATTTTTTGTAGGGTTCTTCTTCTTTGACATCAACTCCAAATCTTCCCATAATTGATATTGTTGCATCTAGATATGGCTTTGAAACTAAATCTCCTTCTATCTTTAGAGTCATTCCATTTTGTGCTAATGGAGATGCAATCAACAGTGCTGAAATAAATTGACTAGAAATATTTCCTGGAATGGATACTTTACCCCCCTTAATTATGCCAGTGATCTCAACTGGTGGTTTGCCATTCTTTGATGAGCATTTTGCGCCAATTGATTCTAATGCGTCAAGCAAAGGCTGCATTGGTCTTTGATTAAGGCTAGAATCTCCGTACAGGATGGTTTTTTCATCTGATAAGCTTGCAATTGCAGCAGCAATT
This sequence comes from Nitrosopumilaceae archaeon, assembly GCA_035685445.1. Taxonomy (GTDB): domain Archaea; phylum Thermoproteota; class Nitrososphaeria; order Nitrososphaerales; family Nitrosopumilaceae; genus DRGT01. The sequence goes on along the minus strand of DASSAK010000037.1, from coordinate 9,521 downwards.
CGTATAGTTGTGCCTGAATTTGCAGCATCAATAACTGCTGCTTTAATTGTTGAATCTGAATTAATTATAAGATTGCCATTCTCTTCCTTCATTTTTGCACCAAATTTTTTACAAGCCTCAATTGTTGCGTTGGTATCTTCTGAATGTAAAATATTTTTGATGATGCTTTCACCTTTCGCAAGTGATGCTAAAAAAACTGCTCTATGTGTGTAACTTTTGTTAGGTGGACAAACAATTTTACCTGAAATTTTTGATTTTTCAACATTACAATTCATGAACTTCAGATCTCTTGTTGTTTATTTGAGTGATGGTTACGTTTCCTTCTAATGAAGAAAAAACTTTTTTTATTGCAGAAATGTTTGATTGTTTTGTAACTGCTGCAACTGATGGCCCATTTCCAGAAATTGATGCGCCTATAGCTCCTTTTTCAACTAAACTTGTAATTAATTTTGGATCTGAACCCAATATTGATGATGTGGCAAATCCATTTAGTATCATGGCATTCCAATAATCACAATTTTTTGCAAAATTCCATGCTCTTTCAAAAATTGGTCTCAAAGTTTTTAATTTTCTAATATTTCCACGTTTTCTTGATTTTGGAACAAAAATTACTACTTTGAGATTAGTTGGAGCTTTTTTTGATCTGATGATTTTTCGCTTATAATTATCTGTAACCATAAATCCTCCATAGTAACATGCACAAGCATCGTCATATGCTCCTGTTAAACTAACTTTAGTTTCTATTGATGCATCAACTCCTGCAAGTAATATTTTTGAGTCGTTTATTTTTTGTTTGAATAATTTTGCAGTAGCTAGAGCAACAGCTGATGAAATTGCACTTGAACTTTTTAATCCAAAACCTGTTGGAATTTCAGAATTTAATGATAAAGTTAATTTGTGTTTTGAGAACTGTTTTTTTGAAATAACCTTTTCTATGGTTTTAGAAATTAATCTGGAGCTTATACTCTGACTGTCTGATCTTATGTTTATTCCAGAACCTTCTACTGCTTCCATAATTACTTGAACTTTAGGATCGATTCCTAATGTGGCGCCTTTTCCTACAGCTATTGCATTTACTAAAGAAATTGCCCCGTGAACTGTAGCTTTTACCTTTGACATTAAAATCCACCAAGAATGGCTTTTTTCATAATGTCATAAGGTGCTTTTACACCGTGCCAAATTTCAAATGAACGTGTTGCTTGACCAAGTAACATTTCATATCCGTAGATTACAGTTGCTCCTTGCTCCTTTGATTTTTTGATCAAATCAGTATTCATTGGCATGTAGACAATATCATAAACTACGGAATTCTGATTAATTGTTTCAGTTGGAATTTGTGTTTTTTCATTTTTTAATCCAACAGATGTTGCATTAATTACGAATTTGTAATCTGAAATAGAATTTCCAAGTTCATCAAGGGACATTGCATTTGCTTCTATGCCAATTTTATGAGCAAATTGTGATAATGATGTGGCATTTTGTTTTGTTCTATTCACAATTGTAATGGATTCCGCTTTTTCTTTTGCAAATCCTGCAACAATTGCTCTTGCAGCACCTCCAGCACCAAATAACAAAACCTTCACATCTTCAATTGTAATGTTTTTTCTCTTAATTGGTTCCAAAAACCCGTCCATATCCGTATTGTGACCCTTTAGTTCTCCATCATTGTTAGAAACTGTGTTTGATGCACCGATAATGCTACAATCCTCATCAACCTTGTTTAGGTATTTCATAATCTCTATTTTGTGTGGAATTGTTACATTAAATCCAGAAATTTTTATTTTTTTTAATGATTCAAGACCCTCTTCTAATTCCTCTTTAGGAATTCTATATGCAATGTAGGTGCAATCAAGATCTAGCTCTTTAAAAGCTGCATTGTGTATGTTTGGAGATAAAGAATGATCAATTGGGTCTCCGATTACCGCAAAAGTTTTTGTCATTAGTTTTTTCAGAATAACGATTCATTTAAACTCTAAAGTTATTCAATAATTGATTTGACTTCACTTAGACTAAATTGTCCTGGGGCAATTGCCTTTCCTAGCGAAACATAAGTAAATGGGCTGCCAAGATATAAGCAAAGAATTCGTGAAATTTTGCCATATTCTCCCATTGTAAAAGCAATCAAGTTAATCGTTGATGCCCTTGCATAAAGTGATAAAACGTGAGCAGAATCATCAACAAACTTTGCATTAGTGACAATCTTAATATTTTTTGAGAATTTGGTCATCTGATTAAGCATTTTACTTAATGCCATGGCTGAAGGTGTTTTTTTAAAGTCGTGCCATGAAACAAGCACGGGAGTTTTAGTTTTTTTAATATAATTTACGAGTGACTTGTTTTTATTTAGTGTGTTAAATTCAACATCGAGCAAAAACGGATTGTATTCCGCAATTAATTTTAGAATCGCAATTCTTTCCTTTTCAGTTCCTGAAAATTTTCCTCCCTCTGATTTTGGTCTTATGGTGCAAACTGATTTCTTCAAATCTTTTTTAACTAACTCTAATGCCTCTGGAATTTTTTCAGGTTTTAAAAAATCAAATCTCAATTCAACATAATCTGATTTTTTAAGAGCATTTTTTACAATTTGTTTTAGTTTTCTTGGAGTTTTCTCTGCTATCGTCACACAGGTTTTGTATTTCATGAGTCACTTTTCTAGAATGTATTCATCTGAAACTTCCATGCCAAAATGTCTGCCAGTAGCTGACTTGGAATGAACTAAAACACTGTCTCCTTTCTTTAGGTGAGTAACAGAAACTAATTTTCCATTTGGTCTTACAAACCTTATAGTTTCAGCATCTTGTGCAATTATTCCACCAATCTCATTTCCAGTTTTTGCTTTGATCATTAACATAGGACGTCTTTCAATTTTCGAACGACCTACTGTTGCACGTCTTGCTTTTCCCTTGGAATCTAATACTAAAACCTCAGAACCTGTTTCTACTTCTGAAAGATATTTTGTAGTTCCGTCTGGTGATAACGTGTAACAATGTACTGCTCCGGCATTGACTCTAAATGGTCTTGGCGACGTAAATGATGAACCAACAGATTCATTATGAACCAAAAACAAAAAGTTAGATCTATTTCCAATAAGCATCCCCTCGCCTTTGTGTAGCATAGATGCAGTATCTACACAAACTCTTTCACCATCGCCTACTTCTTTAATATCGATAATTTTTGCTGATTTTAATTCAAAACTACGCGTACCAAGATAAACCAGCGTCTCTCTTACTTCATTTATTGATGATGTGCTAAAGATGACTCCATCAACTCCAACTTCAAGAATTGAAAACATCTTTCGAGCTTCTTTTGGATTACGTGCAAGTGCATAAATTTTGGTATGGATTTTATGTAGTTTTGCAATAATATTTTCTAATGGAATTATTTTCCAATCTTTAACTTCAACTATGACAAAATCCAAACCTTTCTTGGCAGAGTATAAAATATTTTCAATATCTGAGTTTGATAAAACTTTGAACTTTCTTCCAACCTTTTTTCCTTTTGGTTTTGTAGATGAATTTTTGTCAAGAACTACGTATTTTGCCAAGTCCGACGGATATATAGTGGTCAATTTTGTCTTTGTTTTTCCAATTATTTTTGGATCACAATAAATCATTTTTATTCCCTCCTTTTCTAATTGTGGGAGAAATTTTCCAAGCTGTTTTTTTGAAACTTTGGGAGAAACTATTAGTTCGCGGGCTTTACTCAATTTTTTTCGCTGCTTCTTTGGCTGTTTCTTTTTTAAATATTATGGCAGCTAGTGCTTGAACCATTTTTTGAGGACTTTTATGAGCAAAAATATTTCTACCATAGGTCACTCCTTTTGCACCTGCCTTCATAGCATCTTCTGTCATTTGCAAAACATCCATATCTGATTTTGCTTTTGGCCCTCCTGCAATTACAATTGGAACAGGAGTGCTTCTAACAACTTTCGAAAATGAATCCATGTCTCCAGTGTAAACTGTTTTAACAATATCTGCTCCACATTCTGCGCCAATTCTGGCTACATGGCCCACAATTTCAGGATCATGTGGATCCTTGATTTTTTCACCTCTGGGATACATCATTGCTAATAATGGTACGTTCCATTGATGACATTCATGAGCCACAGAAGCAAGTTGATGCAACATTTCTGGCTCTTCATTTCCCCCTATGTTTATGTGAAGTGAAACTCCGTCCGCTCCTAATCTTATTGCTTCTTCAACAGTACCAGTAAGCATCTTTCTGTTAGGAGTCAATGATAATGAAGTACTGCCAGAAAAATGAACTAAAACTCCAACCTTCGTCGGTCTAGGTAATGTTTTGAGAATTCCTTTGTTAATTATGACACTTGTTAATCCGTGGCTTTCACATTGGTAAATGATGGAGTGGGGATCTTCCAATCCTTCAATTGGGCCATTTGAAATTCCATGATCCATGGGAATACAAAGCATCTTTCCTTTTCTTAAAATACGATTTAGTCTAATTTGAACACCAGTTACCATAGACTCACCTTTCGTTCGTCCCTACTTAAAAATAACGTGAAAAATTCCTGACGGTCAAGGATTAAATAATATCTTAAAAGCATCAATTTAGATTAATTGAGTCAAATTACTGAACAGCTACATGCAAGTGAGGTTGGAGACATTCTCGAAAACTCTCTAAGAGGAAAAAGACCTGAAAGAAGTGATTATCAGAGATTACTTGAATCAAACGAAGTACAACTTTTGGGATTGGTTGCTGGCCATCTTACTAGAAAACAATTTGGGAAAAAAGCTTCTTTTGTAAATAACATTATTCTAAATTACACAAATGTTTGTGTTACTGATTGTAAATTTTGTGCATTTTATAGACCGCCTGGCCATGATGAATCTTATACTCGTTCGTTAGATGAAATTGAAGCAAGAGTAAAAACAGCTTGGGAACTGTTCAAAATTCGCCAGGTTCTTTTTCAAGGAGGACATAATCCAAATCTTTCAATAGAATACTATGAGGACGCGTTTAATTTAATCAGAAAAAAATTTCCAGAAGTTGGGATTCATGCCTTGTCTCCATCTGAGATTGACATGATTGCACGAGTAGAAAAATCATCAACACGTGAAGTTTTATCTAGATTAAAAGATGCAGGTTTACAAACAATTCCTGGTGCCGGAGCAGAAATACTAGTTGACTCTGTAAAAGACATCATTAGCCCAAAGAAAATCACAAGTGATGAATGGATTCAAATTATGGAAGAAGCTCATTCATTAGATATTCCTGCATCAGCAACTCTGATGTATGGTCATGTTGAATCAAATAATGACATTATGGAACATTTTTACAGATTGGTAAAGTTGCAAGAAAAAACTAATGGTTTTATTGCTTTTATTCCATGGAGCTTTGAACCAAATAACACTTTGATGCAAAAAGAAGGATTAGTAAATTTTGGTGCAGGTGGAAACCAACTTTTGAAAATGATAGCAATTTCTAGAATAATATTTGATGGATTAATTCCACATTTGCAGTCCTCATGGCTCACAAATGGGGTTGGAATGGCACAACTTGCACTTCAATATGGCGCAGATGATTTTGGAGGAACGTTAATTGGAGAAGAAGTAGTCTCTTGTACTGGATCACGTTCTACTGAATTAACAGGAAAACAAATCATTGACGCAGTTCATCAAATTGGGTATAAGGCAGAAGAACGGGATAATTTTTACAGAACTATTACTACGTTTTAAAGTCCATAACTAGACCATTTCGAATTAACTAGAGTATTGGTTTTATCATCAACTTTTACTTGTTCTTGAATCTCTCGCTCAAATCCTTCTTCTTTGGTCTTTTGTGTAGCATCAATTCCTAGTTTTGAACCCAAATTAACTCGTGGTGAGGCAGGATCTAATGTGTCTGTTGGAGTATTATCAATGATTATGGTATCCCTTGCTGGATCCGTTCGTGTTGTGATTGCCCACAACACATCATCCATGCTATGGACATTAACATCATTATCTACTACCACAAAAATTTTTGTTAGTGCTAGTTGTCCAAGACCCCAAAGACCCATCATAACTTTTTTTGCTTGCCCTGGATATCTTTTTTTTATTGAAATTATGCCCATTCCTTGGAACCATCCTGCAGCAGGCATCGCAAAATCTACAACTTCTGGTTGGAACATTCTAATCAGAGGTAAGAACGAACGCTCAATCACTTTTCCAATGAAAGCATCTTCTAAAATTGGCTTACCAACAACTGTTGTAAGATAAATTGGTTTTTTCCTATGCATTATTCCTGTTAATGTAAATGTTGGAAATGGTTCTTTTGGGGTATAGTATCCTGTGTGATCACCGAATGGCCCTTCATCTCTAATATCTAAAGGATCAACATATCCTTCCAAAATAATTTCTGCATTTGCAGGAACTTCTAAATCGACAGTTTTACATTTTACAGTTTTAATTCCCTTTTTTCTTATAATTCCTGCAAACAAATACTTGTCAAGTCCTTCTGGAACTGGTGCAACACCTGAAAAAACTGTAGCAGGATCTCCGCCAATAATTATTGCAGCTTCGATTTTTTCTCCCTTTTCTTTTTTTAATTGATTATGATGTGCACCGCGCTTGTGCTTTTGCCAATGCATTAATGCGTGAGTGTCATCTAGAATTTGCATTCGATATACTCCTATATTTCTAATTCCCGTTTCTGGATGTTTTGTAGCAACTAAACCAAATGTGATGAATTTACCTGCATCATTAATCCAAGTTTTTAGAATTGGTATTTTATCAAATGAAGGTGAGTCAGAAATAACTTCAGTTACAGGCCCATTATTTTCTAACTTTGGAAAAGAATCACTCATTTTTGAAAGCTCTGGAAGTTTTTTTATTTTACCTAGAAAACCTGACGGAATATCCATTTTAGTTAAATCTACAATTCTTTGTCCAATTTCTGTAAAGTCACTACTCTCTAATCCAATTTCTAATCTTTTCAAAGAACCAAATGCATTTCCAAGTACTGGCATATCATAATTTTTTACATTTTCAAAAAGAATTGCAGGGCCATTTGAATACATTGTTCTTCGTAGAATTTCTGCAATCTCGAGATTTGCATCAACTTCGGTCTTTACTCTTTTTAGCTCTCCAGCTTTTTCTAACTCTGCAATAAATTGTGATATGTCTTCTATTGTCACGTCTCTGATTTTTGGTCGAGCAGTATAAGCTTAACTAGATTTATCCAATATTGTGTTCTTTAGCAAAAATATTAACAAAGGTATTTTAATTCGAAACTCAAGGTAGCAATTTGTTGTCTGGGGAAAAATGTGCAGTGTGTAAAGGTGCAGGAATAATCGAACTACTAGATTCTCAATGTCCCTTTTGTAATGGAACAGGAGAGCATACAAAATCTGCTGAATCTTACATGAATTCTCATATTTGTCAATGTATTTTTCTTGATAGAAAGGTTTGTCCATTGTGTGGAAAAAGATGTCACCATGATACACCTAACAAACCAAAAGTTTTGATTGGACCTGTCTAGTTTTCTGTTTTAGTCTATTGGGGGAAGTTCACTTTTTCTTTCATGACCTCCCGATCCAAATTTACAATAAAAACACAAATCTGATTGCATATGATTTAATTTTTGAATTTGTATTGCTCCTAATTTTAATGCAATTTTTGTTAGTAATTTGTATTTGAATGGCATTGCAGGAATTACTTCATCCATGTAAACTTTGTAGTGATCGGGACAGAACTTTAAAGTGACTTTACTTGGCTCACTGCCTTTTGCATTTACTTGTTTTGTGTAATTAATCTGCTCTCGTATGTATTCGTGTTTTGGACATGGACAATCTTTTCCGCCTGGGTGCTTGTATGCGGGAATGTTTTTCCAATCAAAGTCAGGAAATTCTTTTTCAAAATCATCCATTATCTAGCTAATGCCTTTTGTGCATATAAAACTTGGTGGATTTTCTGATCCTTTAGAATTTTGGCTATTAGGCAGTTTTACGAACGATAATGATCACAATCTAAATAAACCATACATAATGTAGAAAAATTACATGGCTACTAAAAAACGCAAGGCACCAACCAAGAAAGATTTAGAGGCAAAAATCGCAGAGCTAGAAGCCAAATTAGCTAGTATTTCAAGCAAAGCAGGAGAAACAGCTCAAAAAGCACCACCTCCACCACCAAAATCCACAGAAACTAAAACTGAATCAAAACCATCTGAATCTCCAAAACCCGCAGAGAAAAAAGCTGAACCCCCAGTTACGTTAGCACAAGCATTAGAGAATGCATGGCAAAATCTTCCAATGTCTGACACACACGAATACAAGAAAAAAGTAACTGGCTTTTCGCCAAGTCCAAACAGATACTATGGTAGATTGATTGCTCCAGTTGGAAAAGCTCCAACACAAGATTGGAATCTTCAAAAAGCCAAAGTTACTGGATATACACAACCATCAAACCAATACTTTGCAACAAGAGCAAGATTGGCATATCATCCTGCAGATAAGAATTTCACAGGTTATGGATTTGTAGTTGAAGGTGCAGAAGCACAAGCTCAAAAAGCACCACCTCCACCACCTCCGCCACAACCAGAACCACAACAACAAGCACAGCAAACACAACAAACATCCTCTAGTGGTGGTTCAAAACAATCCGATCTTGAAGCATATGAAAAAGACTATTTGGCAAGACTAGAACAAGAAGAAAAAGAACAAGATGAACTAATGAAAGCTGCTGCGGAATTAGCTGCAAAACGTAGAACAAAATCTGGCGGAAGTTCAGGTCAAGCAAGCTCTAATCGTGGTTCATTGCCTAAAGGCTTCTAAACTAAATTTCTTTTTACTTATTTTTCTAATTTGTAAAATAGTCTAAGACTTCTTTTGAATGGCCTGCAGGTTTTACTTTTGGAAATACTTTGAAAATTTTTCCTTTTTCATCTACAAGAAATGTACTTCGATTAACTCCCATGTACTCTTTCCCCATAAACTTCTTTTTTCCCCAAACTCCAAATTTCTTTGAAACTTCTTTATTGGTATCTGCAAGTAAGACATATTTTATTCCCATTTTTTCACAGAATTTTTTGTGGGAGTTTACATCATCTGGACTAATGCCAATTATCTCAATTCCAGATTTTTTAAATTTGTCATAATCTTTTGAAAATTCATCTGCCTCTGTGGTGCATCCGGGAGTAAAGTCCTTTGGATAAAAATAGATCACGTGTTTTTTTCCTTTAAGATCAGTTGATTTTATCTTTTTGCCATCTGCATCTTCTAATTCAAATTTTGGTACCGTCTCTCCCTCAGAAATCATATTACCAAGCATCAATTTCCTCAATTAATTATTTTTTTCCAAATATTGATTAGAATCCAGTCGAATCTTTTATATGGAAATTGGCGTGGCTGATGATTGTTGGTTAATCCAAGAAACTGGTTTGCAGAGGGCGTAGCGACATTTTGTTTAGTGTTCTTTGGACCTCTTTCAGTAATTTTGGCAGCTGCTGCATTTGGAACTGGACTATCAATTGAAGCAATAATCATGATTTCATTAGGTCATGGTGCTGCAATTGGTTTAATG
>DASSAK010000036.1:0-2365 GCA_035685445.1 Nitrosopumilaceae archaeon | reverse complement strand
GAACCCATTTTTTCTGGTTCTAGTCTGTCTACATCAGCTTTGAAAAATCCTGTAATATGTGCAGGACAAAATGCCAGACCTCTCATGATCTGAGTTTAAATTGCTCAAAAAATATAAGAATATGGCTTAAATAATTATAATTAGTATAAATTGACTAAATTTATTCGACGCCTACAAAAGATTGGAAGTAGTATCTTAGTTTCTCTGCCAAAAGAGTGGGTTGATGCAAACAAACTAGACAAAAGTTCCCAAGTAGAACTAGAAACAGGCCAAGCCAGTCTTTCTATTTCAATTAACAAAGATCAAAGGCCATCAAAGGATGTTGCAATTTCTTATCCATTACCAAAAGATGAAAACATTGTTGCAGATATTACTGGCGCTTATCTTTTAGGATACGACATTATTAGAATTGAAGGAAAAAAATCGATTCCAATTGAAGATAGAGAAAAGATTAGAAATTCTATGAGAAATTTAGTTGGAATGGAGATAATTGATGAAGATGCAACACACGTAAACATGCAATTTTTACTTGATGAAACAACTCTTCAACCAGAAAAAATTTTGAAACGAATGAGTTCTCTTTCACTTGGAATGTTCAATGATGTTGTTGATGGATTAATTTCAGATGACAAATCCAATCTATTGACATTATCAAATAGAGACATTGAAGTTAATCGTCAATACTTTTTACTTGTTCGTTTAATTCGAAGTACAATGATTGATGTGAGGCTTGCTGGTGCATTTTCACTTGAAAACATAGATATTCTAGACTATAGAGTTGCTGCAAATATACTTGAGAATGCAGGAGACATTGTTGTTGAACTAGGAAGTTTAATTGCAAATTCATCAATATCGTATAATGATCTTAAACAATTGTATGAAATAGTAAAGAACTTTGAACCAATTGCAATAGTATCAACTGATGCATTTACACAAAATAATAGGACTTTGGCTATTCAAGCTATATCTCAACACAAAAAATTCCAAGAAAAAATGTTAAAATTTAGAACATCATTAGAAAAAAAGAAGACTATGCCAATTGATTATTTGGATTTAATCAATATGTTTGAAAGAGTAACCAAATCATGGGATGATCTTGTGGATCTTGTAAAACCAATTTATAAAAAATAAATCAATATAATTTCTTTTTTGCGGCATATGTTAGAACAGCACAAATTGTTTTTGAATCTTTTATCTTTCCTGATTTTATCATGAAAATTAATTTTTTTAAACCAATTTTAGTAACAGACAATATTTCATCATCGTCAAGTTTTAGATCAGAGACTTTCTCTAATCCAGTAGCCAAAAAGCAATGAATCGCCTCTAGATTATACCCAATTGAAGGATAATACGTAAGAAAGTGTTCCATTTTTTTTGCTTTGTAGCCTGTTTCTTCTTGTAGTTCACGTACTGCACAAGTTTTTGGCCGCTCACCTTTATCTAATGTTCCTGCAGGAATTTCTAAGACATAACCATGTGGAAAGCGATGCTGTTTTACCAAAATCACTTTATTATCTTTTGTAATTGCAAGCATTGCAGCTGCACCACGATGTTCTATTATTTCTCGCTTTACTTTGCGTCCACGTATTGTAACATCATATAAGCTAAGACCAAGAATTTTTCCGTTATAGATTTCTTTCTTTTTCACTGAAATAGATATGATGTATTGTTATTTAATTTGTCTGGTACATTAAATGTAAAGTTGGTGATTTTTTTGCATCTTTGATGGCACCTTTAATCCATTCTTGTGGAAAAGCAATTTTTTTTGGAATAAACAAATCTGCACTACGAATTCCAGGAATTTTTCTTAATATCTGTGTTTGTTCATCCATTTTGAAAACATTATCACTATACATAAAAAAAGCAATCTGATTTTTTGCCAAAAATGGATCCTGTAAGAAATTTTCTGAAAATTCATTTTTTACAGACTGAAGTGTTTGTTTCAAGTCCCCATCAATCCATGTAAGTACACAATATGGAACATATCCTTCAAGTTTTGTTGGTTCATAAATTAAGGTAAACTGAATTGCATCATCATTTTGTAGTTTTTCAATAGAACGCGTAACTGTTTTTGTGGAGAGATGTATGTTCTTTGCAATATCTTCAATTTTCTGTCTAGGATCTTTAGTTAGTTCATTAATTATTTCTAAATCTGTTTTAGTTAGATTAGAACTAACGCCCGGGTTTTCAGCTTCAAAAATTGTTAGAATACGAACATCTTTCATTAGGTTTTTTGCAAGCTCTATTTTTTGTTGGACATTTTCTTTTACAACAATACTGCATACAGTAATTCCACCAACACAAGGAACTACAAAAAATGGTTCACCAATTAATTTCACCTGTTGTAATATCTCATCAAGATCTT
>DASSAK010000035.1:0-15931 GCA_035685445.1 Nitrosopumilaceae archaeon | reverse complement strand
CTTTAGTTTAAACTTGACTTTAATGGAATCCTTATTTTTAACAAATTAGCCAACAGTAAAAATATTAGTTTAAGGTAAAAAAGTTAGCCTAGACTAAATTTATATTCAAATTAGAATATTGAGTATTATATGAAAAAGTATTCTAGAATTATGATCATGTCACTTGTAGCAATTATTGCGGTTTCTTTGTTTTACTTTTCAGGAGGAATTGGCGCTCAACAAGAGGAAAAAACCTTTGTTACTCACACTGGTGGAATTGTAAAAACCACCGGCGAAGTATTGGATCCACTGTATACTAGTGCAACCATGCAATTTGATCCAATGGAATATTTGCGTGACTTTAACTATGGCAGAGTTTCTCAACTACCAGATGGTACTACACTAAGAGAATTTACAATTGTTGCTGAAGACGATAAAATTATGGAAGTGTCTCCAGGTGTTTTCTATAATGTATGGACATTTAATGGAACTGTTCCAGGACCTACAATAAGAGCTACTGAAGGTGATCTTGTTCGTATCAAATTCATCAATAATGGTTCAAAAGAACATACAATGCATTTTCATGGAATTCATGAAGCACAATTTGATGGAGTATTTGAACCAGTAGGCCCAGGTGGTGGACAATTTACATATGAATGGATCGCAGAACCAGTTGGTGTCCATCCATATCATTGTCATATCATGCCGCTAGAAGAGCACATTGTGCATGGATTATACGGTGTTTACATCGTTGATCCAAAAGAGGGCAGACCAGTTGCAGATGAAATGGTTATGGTTCTGAATGGCTTAGATACTGATTTTGACACTGAAAATAATTTTTATGCTGCTAATACAATTCCATTTTATTATCAACACCATCCAATTCAAATTAACACTGACGAATTAATCAGAGTATATGTTGTGAATATGGTGGAATTTGATCCAATAAACAATTTTCACCTGCATGGAAATCTATACCATTACTTTCCAACTGGAACAGATACTGTGCCCTCATTTTATACTGATATGATTACACTTTCTCAAACAGAAAGGGGAATCATGGAGTTCAAATACGACTATCCGGGCAAATATCTATTTCATGCACACAAAGTGGAATTTTCTGAAAAAGGCTGGGCTGGCTTATTTCTAGTTAAAGACAAAGAACAAAATTCAGAGGAAGTATCGTATGGAAGTTAGCAATCACTCAAAGGTTAAGGTTCTCGCAAGTGGCTTAATTCCCTTTGCTTTTATGCTAGTTTTAATAGCTTACATTTTTGGTCCAGGTTCTGATCTTTTAGATTTTGGTACTCCTCTGCCTGAGTTAACTATAGAAAAAGTAGACTTTGTAGATTCTGAAATACGTGCTACTGTAAGAAATACTGGTCCTATCCCTGTAGAGGTTGTTATGGCAGATGTTAATGATAGAATTCAACCCGCCGCTGTAGAACCAGACAGATTCTTAGAAAGATATGAAACTGCTTTAGTAAGAATACCTTTTGAATGGAACGAAGCAGAACCCTATATCATAGGTATTACCATTGAGGATGGTACAAGATTTGAAAAAGAAATTGAAGCTGCTGCATTTGCATTAGAACCAAATCTTGAGCTTGCTGGTTTTTTTGCCATAATTGGAACATATGTGGGAATTATTCCTGTCATGATTGGTTTACTTTGGCTACCATTCATTAAAAAAATAAGCAAAAGCAAGTATCACTTTTTTTTGGCATTAACTGTTGGATTATTGTTATTCTTAGGCCTTGATTCAATTGAAGAAGCTATTGAAGTTTCTGATGAGAGTCTAGCTGGTAGTTTTAATGGGGTGTTGCTTATTGCAACCATAACCCTACTGTCTTTTCTTGGATTATACTATTCTGGTGAAAAACTAATAAGAAGAGCAGAGTCTTCCAGATTAGCAAAACCTGTTGCAATTGCATTAATGATCTCAATTGGAATTGGGTTGCATAATTTTGGAGAAGGTTTGGCTATTGGCGCAGCAGTTGGTTTGGGTTCTATTGCCTTTAGCACTTTTCTCATAGTTGGATTTGCATTACATAATACTACTGAGGGCATTGCAATTGCCGCCCCCATGTCAAGAGTAAAAACTATGATAGGAAAACTTGCCGGGTTAGGATTAATTGCTGGCGCACCAGCTATTTTTGGTGCGTGGGTAGGTGGATTTATCTATTCTCCATTTACTTCAGTAGTTTTTCTGTCAATTGGAGCTGGCGCAATATTTCAAGTAATAATTACTATATTGAGATGGATTAGAGATGAAGGTGACAGCAACCTTTCAAGTGCAGCAGTAGTTTGTGGAATCGCGATTGGAATGGCAATAATGTATCTTACAAGTATCTTTGTTTAACTGATCTAAATTGGTTCTGGATGAATGGTTATTATTGAATTTTTGAACTGTGTATGAATTTTTCTTTCAATTTGAGACGTTAAATCATGAACCTTTTCAATTGACAAACTTTTTTCAAATGAAATATCAATATCTATTTTCAACATATTTTTGAAATTAAGAATTACAATTCTTCCAATTTTCTTTATTTCGCTGTATTCTCCTAGTAGGATTTTTATTTTTTCTTCAGTTTTTTTACTTTCCATCTTAAGATTATCCGGTACCATGACATATGGTTCAAGATGAATCGTAACATGTTCAGCTTCGGGAATAATCTCTTGAATTTTGTCCTCTATGTTATCTGAAATCTCATGCGCTGACTCTAGATTTATTTCTCTGTCAACCATTACGTGTAAGCTGGCATAGATTTTTCCCTCCGAAGTGTACGAGCTAACATTGTGAACTCCTTTTACTCCTTTAACTGATGAAGCCACATCATAAATTTTGGAATTTCGTGGCACTTCATCCCAATTTGGTTCAAAATGTATTGTCACCTTGGCGTTTGGAAAAGAATTTTTAATGTTAGACTCTGCATTGTGACTAATTTCATGAGCTTTATCAAAACTTGCATCCCCTCTCAATGAAATAGTGACATCTGCAAATAATGTATCCCCCGATTTTCGCATACGAATTGGCCCTGGTTCGATAACTCCATCAGTATTTGCAACAATTTGCCTTACTTGGTTAACTAATTGGGGAGAAATAATATCTGTCAGGTCAATAGCTGTTGTGTAGATTAGCTTTAAACTTAGTATAGCTAAAACTCCTCCAAGAATTAATGCTGCAAAAAAGTCTCCATGATAGAATCCATATGAAACCAATATGATTCCAATTATTGCAACCATGGTAGAACCTAGATCCATAAATGCATGGTAAAAATCAGCCTTGAGTGTTGAACCACCAATTTTTTTAATTGATTTTCTTAAAAGCACAATTCTGAAAACATCCACTCCTATTGTATATATGCCAGCAGTTAATGCTACAAGACCTGGTAAAATTTCTGGAGGGGGGCTTTGAATTCTATTGATTGCTTCAAAAATAAAATATGCTGCAATCAACAAAATAGCAATTCCACCAATTAATCCGCCAAGAGATTCGACCTTTCCATGACCATACGTATGTTCTGCATCAGGTGGCTTGATGGCCATTTTTGCAGCTAAAAGAAGAATAATTGTAACAACACTATCTAAAAGCGCATGAATGCTGTCAGTAATTAGACCTAGACTATTTGAAAATATGCCAAAAACAAACTCTACTACAAATGCAGATAAAATAGCAATTAAAGAAATTTTTAGAACTTTGGTTCTTTGTACAAACATTGACATTGAAACCCTCTGTATTATCTGATTATTACTAGTATTGTATTCAATTACAGTATAATTCATACGACAACATTATTTGTTTGAATAGACAACTTGCTCACAAGGTCAATTGAGTAGGAATATTATTGCGTTAGCAGCGGTTTTGCTTTTACTTCCTCTAATCTCAAATTTTGAAGCAGAAGCCTCTCACAACCCAAATTTGTACGTCTCGGCCGAAAATCTAACTTTTGAAAATACATTTTCTGGTTCTATGGTTGTTGAAGTTGTAATTAATGATCCTAATTTGAGAGATACTGGCGAAGGAAAGGGCGAACCTGATGTTACAATTAATGGTAAAAAACTACGAATGGTGCAAGCATCAGATGGACAATGGTATGCTTACTTTGCTAATGTAAACAAAGCAAAAACTGCAGACCAAATCTCTTTTAATGCTGGAACAATAGGGAAGGGATTAGATTTTGGAGTTTTTTGTAGTAAGGATACTACTATTTTTGGACCAAGTTTTTCCCAGACTGTAGGATTTTCTTTTCCAGGTGATCCTGGAATAACAGGAACTGATGGAACAGCACCATTTCAACAATGTACAGGAACTCCAGCATCTTCATTATTTGAAAATAATGTAGTACGTCAACCAAAATCAATTAATACAAATAGCAATATCCCAACTGGACAAATAGGTCTTTCAGCATCTGCATGGCCAATTGTTCAATTATTTTCTTTTAGTAACAGCGTTGAAATTCAATACAATCCAGGTGGTGAAGCACAAAAAGTCAAACTAACTTATGATGAGATGGAAAATATTTCATTAAATCTTGACAGAGCAAATTATCCAAAAAATGCTGAAGTTTTTGTAACACTTTTAGATTTTCAATTAAACCAAGATCCAACCTCTAGAGATTCATGGACATTTAAGGTGACACCACCAATTGCAACTTTCTATCAAGCATATGATGAAAATGGAATTGATTCTGCAAATGGAAATTCAGGTCTGGTAAATATGATTCCTAATCTTTCTAGTCTTGACTTTGATGATAACGGCAAAGTCTCAATGACTTTGGGTGATGTAGCAGAACTAAAAACAAATGACCGTCAACCTGATTCTTCTGTAACTGATGGAACAAACACCTTTTCTAATATTATTACCCTTGTAGAAACCCAACCAAACTCTGGAATTTTTGAAAGCTTTGATGATGGTGACATTTCTGTTATTGGTATCAAAAGTGACGCCCCACGAGGAAAATCTGCTGTAATAGTTTACAATTCAAAATCTAGTTCAATTGTGTCGGGTTCTACAACCGCTTCAGTATCCGTTGGCACTCAAGAAAGTATTTTTCAAGCAGGTACAAAATATCCTGTAACAATAATTGATCCTGATCAGAACATAAATCCTGGGGCTAGGGATGATTTAGACGTATTTCGTAGCAGTGCACTAATTCCAACGTTGCAAATCGGTCAACCATTAACATTAGAAAAAGCATCAAATGTGAAATTCTATCCAAACTCAACCTCAAATCTAGTATCTACAGGAACTTCTATTCCATCTTCTGTTCCTGATTCAAACTCTGATAGATTAATTCTGGATACTAGAACACCAATTTCAATGCCTTCTTTTGAAAAAATTTCAATTAATTTAGGCATTACAGCTAACCAGCTTGAAGAATTGTTTATTGATAATGATCCTTCTTCTGCTGGAACAAATTGGATAAATTTTGATTTAAGATCAATTCAGCGACAACTTGATGTAAATAATTTTGCAGACACTTCAATATCATTACACTTTGGTCTGTCAGATGCTTCTCCAATAACAATAGTTGATGTAGGTGGTATCTCAAGTGCCCAAGGTTTAGTGCAACTTGATGATAATGATATTGATGCAATTAGTTCAAAATCAGGAACTGCTTTCTTGGTGATTAATTTTGATTCATCAAATGACTCTACAAATGTAGGTAACATTACTTCAGAAACTAATACGCAACCAATAGTTGTAGATTTCTTTTCTTTTGGATTAATAGGAGAACAAATCATTAACAACGCAATTTATCGTTTTGAGCTGGAAGAAACATCGGTAAATTCGGCAACATTTACAGGAACTATGGAATATACAGTTACAAACCAATTAAACTTCTTTTCACCTTCTCTGATAAAATCACTAAATACAATAAATGATGAAATACAATTTTTGGTAAATGAGAGATTAATTGATGAAAAAGGAATTGCAATAAAATATTCTGATGTTGCCACAGTTGGAACGACGATTGACGTTTCAACTAAAAGTGACATTAAAACTAATTCAGGCATAGTAGGATTTTCCTCTCAAACCTTTCGATTAGGCCATCCTGTTGGAATTGTATTAAAAGATCCTGATCTAAACCTAGACAAAGATACCATTGAATCTTATTTTGTGATTGATGATCCAAAATCTCCTGCTGTTGACACTGTAGGAGATTCCTCTGGAAATTCTCTCTTAGAAGTTAGAATCAAAGACATTCGATTCAAAAGATGTACAATTGATGGTGTAGAGCACGGCGGATTAGCATCCACAGGATTTACTCTTACAGAAACAAGCCCCTCATCAGGAATTTTTGAGGGTGTTTTTAGATTACCAACAAGAATTTGCAATGAATCTGGAACTGCATTAATTTCTCCTGCAGGTGGAAGTGTTGAGCTAAAATATTTTGATTTTAGAGATTCTTCTGGAAATCAAAACATTTTCACAACTGGTAGATCAAGCTCAACAACACAATCATCTACTCTGAGTCTTAATGCTAACAAATTTGTTTTACCTAAATACAAAGAAACAACTGAAGTTATTGTTTCTGGAAAAATTGCAAATTACAAACAAGGCACACAAATTAACTTAATTTTAGAACATCCCGATAAAACAGTTCAACCCTTTAATTTATTTGCCACAAGTCAAGGAAGCTATAAAGCTTCAATGAAATTAGATCATGACTCAAAGCTTGGATCTTATCATGTCTTTGTTGAGTATTTGGGAAATAATCAAGGAAGCGCTTCATTTACTGTAGTAAAACATGTTGTTCCGGAATGGATAAAAAATAATGCTGGATGGTGGTCCTCTGATGCTATATCAGATGATGAATTTATTGGAGGAATTGAACATCTAATAAAAGAAGAAATAATTTTGATTCCAGAATCACAATCGTCAACAAAATCTGAAAAGACGATTCCCTCATGGATAAAAAATAATGCAAAATGGTGGTCAGATGATTTAATTTCTGATGATGAATTTGTTTCTGCATTAGAATTTTTGGCAAATGAAGGTATAATCAGGGTATAATAATGTCAAATTTTCTTTCGCCGAATTCTTAAATACTCTCAAACGTTGAAAATTCCAGAAAATGAGGCGTTTCGGGAACCTAGCGATAATAGTATTAACCGTTTCAATTTTGTCATATGGTTTTTCAGGTTTAACTTTTGCTCAACAAGGTCCGGAGGATTGTGGACCAAACCAAGTCTTCCAAAACAATCAATGTCTGGACATTGATGAATCAGGACCACAAGTTTTTACACTTGATACAGACCGTTCATCTTACGAAGATCGTAATACAATAAGAATTACAGGAAATGTAGGAACTATTAGTACGACTTTTCCTGACACTCCTGTCGTCCTAATAGTTACTGATCCAACAGGAAACATTGTTGCTATTGGCCAAGTAGAAGTATCTGCAGATGGGCAATTTTCTCATAATATTATTGCAGGAGGTACGATGAAAACTAGTGGAGATTATGAAATTACTGCTAAATATGGAGCACAAGAATCTAAAACATCATTTTCATTTACAGCTTCAGGATTTACTCCTCCACCACCTCCACCTAAACAAACTACCTGTGGACCAAATCAGGAATTGATTAATGGTCAATGTATTGATAAAGAACCCCCGCCCCCGCCACCTCCAACTACCTGTGGACCAAATCAGGAATTGATTAATGGTCAATGTATTGATAAAGAACCCCCTCCATCCTCAGGAGGACCTGAATGTGGACCAGGAACTGTATTGAAGAATGGAATTTGTGTACTTGAAGAAACAGGAAATGGCGGCGGAGGGTGTCTCATTGCAACAGCAACTTATGGTTCTGAACTAGCACCACAAGTACAATTTCTTAGAGAAATTAGAGATAATACTGTACTTAGCACTTCTTCTGGAACTTCATTTATGAATTCATTTAATCAGTTCTATTACACATTCTCTCCAACCATAGCTGATTGGGAGAGACAAAACCCAATCTTTAAGGAAGCTACAAAACTCTTCATCACTCCAATGATTTCGTCATTGTCAATAATGACTTTGGCAGAAAATGGTTCAGAGGCTGAAGTTCTGACATTTGGTATCTCAGTAATAGCACTCAATTTGGGATTGTATATTGCCGCTCCAACAGCATTTGCCTACAAACTCCATACGCACTTAAAATCTAGAAATAAACGCTAGTTTTTCACGCCGTAGCTTATTATATTCAAAAATAATCATCACTATAATGCAAGTTGAATATGAAGAATTTGATACAATAGAAGATATTTTTCTTTACATGTCATCAGCTGCCCCTCCTATGAAAAATACGATGCCAGTAAATTCATACAAAGGATATGTGATGTCGTTTATTCCGTTGAGCCCTGCAACTGGGGAAAGCTATCTAATGATTTACTCAAAAGGCTCTCTCGATAATGGAATATATGAATTTGATATAAATTCAAATTCTTACAAAAAAGTTGAATCAATTGAAAGAGCAGATAAAACTTACTTTGTTTGTCTTACACCAAAAAGAAATACGATTGCAGATGCTGCATTAGAAAAATTATAATTTTTTAGTTTCTAGTTTTGGAGCAGTTACAGATCTACTCCTTGCATATTTTTCAACAATTTCATCCGGTGTTCTTCCATTGAAAAGATCTTTGCACAACCCTCTTAGATATCTCATGATTGCCCATGTTCCTGCTTTTATTATGCCATACATGAATATCTTCATTGGCGGTCCATAGGTTTTGTTTCGAAGAATTATTGGAATTATATCATTAATCACACGAAGGTTATTCTCCCAACATCTCCAAAACAGAGTAAATTGAGCTTCATTTAGATTTCCAAAATGCATTGAATTCTTTTCACTAAAGTCTTGGTAAAGTAATGGCGCAACTAATCCCCTGAAATCCATTTTTCTAAAATCAGTCATCATATCAATAGTGTATTGAACTTCATCAGGTGTTTCATCTGGCCAACCAATAATGATGGTGGCCGCAGGGAACCAATGATTCTCATTTAAAATTCGTGCTCCTTCTCTTACAACACTTCCCCATTCTTCGGGAGCAAAGGGTTTTGTTTTAACACCAAGATGTTTTTTAACCATTCTTGGAGCCACAGTTTCAATTCCAAGATTCGTAGCCAACCATCTTCCACTTTGATGTTGGTTGTTAATTGAAGAAATCTCGTGCATTAAATCAGGATCTGATGCAACTGCTGAAAATGTCATATGTGTAGTTCCAACGAAATTTGCTCCTAGTCCTTTAAGACCTCTCCATAGCTCAGTTATTGCATCACGATTTGGTCTGAAGTCTCTGTTATCGCAACCATAAAGCAACATTTCATCTGAATGAAGCCAAATTGAATCAAAGCCGTAATCTAGATTTATTTTGGCTTCGTGTTGAAGTCGTTCAAGTGGTAAATCTTTCTTAGAACGCTTGTTAACATCACAAAAATCACATCCTCTACCACAACCTCTCATTGCCTCAATTAATGAATTCACGGTTGGTCCTTCAATAATTGGAATATTTTGAATATTTTTTACAAAACAATGCATAAGCTCTGGCGCATCACCTTTTTCCAAATCATTAAATAAATCCAATGCTAATTCGTCTGCCTCCCCAACAACAACAGTATCAATACCGTGAATTTTCATTCTATCTGATTTTGCAAGTTCCCATGCTCCATTGCCGCCAACTACCACATGAAAATCATATTGTTTCTTTAACTGGATTATTTTAGCACACATTTTTTTAAATTTCATTGCAACATACGAAAGTTTCTCAGGAGACATTGTTGTTGTAACCGGTGCCATTCCTAATGGATCCATAACATTTATTCCCACAACTTTAGTGTCAGGGCCAATTGACTTTGCAAGATAATCTGGGTTTGCAACAAATACTTCATCTTTATTATAACCCTGAAGTAAGGCGCTTTCAACTCGTCTTAATCCGACCTGTGCTACTTTAGCTTCTCCAGTATTAGGATCTGTTTCTACTGCTGGACAAAAGACTTTGTCAAAAACCCATTCCGGAAGAACCTCATATGGTCCGCATGCAATAAAACCATAAAGAAAATTTCCTCTATAATTTGTCATTAAACTACGATCTGCAGTAAGAACAATTCTTTTCCCAGCCAATTAACTCATTTCCTTTTAGTATACTATATATCATTTACGAGATGAATTTTTGATTATTTCTTAATTTTCAATAATTTGTATCTAATTTTTTGATGATGCTCTGTTTGCTATATTGCCAGCAATGGCACCAGCCCCTATTCCATTATCTATATTTACCACGGATAATCCTAGTGCACAACTTTGCAACATCGATGCTAATGCTGCAATCCCCTTTTCTCCATACCCATAACCAATAGAGGTTGGCACTCCGATAACTGGAATATCTACTAATGATGAAACAAGTGTGGGTAATGCACCTTCCATTCCTGCAACAACAATTATGGCATCAACATCTTTTGTTTTCATCTCTTTCAGTATTGGAAAAACTCTATGCATTCCTGCTATCCCAACATCATAGCTACAAATACATTGACAATTCATTGATTCACACATTAATCTGGCCTCTTCGGCAATTCCAATATCTGAAGTTCCTGCGGTAATAATGCCTACTTTACCTTTGTTACATTTCAGGGATTTTTTAAAAATTAAAACTGTAGTTGTTTTTTTACCAATTTTAAAACTTAGTTTCATTTTTTTTATATATGATTTTAATCTAGAGTAATCTTTTTTCTTTATTCGTGAAATGACAATTGAATTTGATTTTTTCATAATTCTCTTAACAATCTTCTTTAAATCTTCATATTCTTTGTTTTCAGCAAATATTACTTCAGGGATTCCACGTCTTTTTTTCCTTCCAACATCGATTTGAGCAAAACCCTCAATTTTTTCAAGAGAATATAACGATAATAGTTTTCTGGCTTTTGGAAGGCTAATTTTACCTGTTTTCAAAGATTCTAAAATCTCATCAAGATCCAATATTAAATTAAACAATTAGTTTGAATAAATACCTAGATTTCTATACTGGATATTGCCGTTTTAACACTTTCAATTCCTTTTTGGAACATATTTTTTTCCTCATCATTCAAGTCAAGCTCAATAATTTTTTCGACACCATTTTTGCCTACCATTGCTGGTACCCCAATTGTAACATCAGAATACCCATACTCTCCATCAAGATAGGTAGCAACAGGAATTACTTGTTTTCGATCATTTGCTACTGCATCAATTATTGAAGAAATTGCATTTCCTGGGGCATGCACAGTGGCACCTTTCAATTCAATTACTTTTGCTGCAACCTTTTTGGTATTTTGAACAAGTTCATCTTGTTTTTCTTTAGAAAGTAACGTTGTTAGTGGAATTCCAGATATTGAGGAAAACCTTGGTAAAGGTAACATGTTTTCACCGTGTTCTCCAATTACAAGGGCCCGAATTGAATTACGAGAATGGCCTGTTGCCTCATGAATAAATTGAATAAATCTAGAAAGATCTAGCATTCCGCCCATTCCAAAAACTCGGTTTTTTTCAAAACCGGAAACCTTGTAACAAATGTATGCCATAGGATCAAGAGGATTTGTAACAGGAATTATCATAGAATCCTTTGCATATTTTTTTATATTTTCTACTACGCTTTTTACTATTCCAGAATTTATTTTTAACAAATCCATTCGTGTCATTCCTGGCTTTCTTCCTGACCCTGCAACAGTCACAACAATGTTTGAACCTTTCATATCAGCATAATCATTTGAACCCTTTACTTCAACATCTATTCCTTGCTCTGATAACATATGATTAATGTCCATAGCCTCACCCTGTGGTAGGCCTTCTATAATGTCTAACAAAAGAATTTGGTCATCTAATTTTTTTAGGGCTGAAAATAAGGCTGCATCACCCCCAACTTTTCCAGCACCAATAATTGTAATCATGAATTGGCGATTAAATAATCAATAATTAAATCTAATGAATGCACAAAAACTTCAACAGAATTTATATTCATTTTTAGTATTTTTATTTCATGGTAATTGTAATCGATTCTCAGATTGCTGGAATTTCTGGTGATATGTTACTTTCAGCTCTAGTGAGTCTTGGAGCAAATAAAACAAAAATTATAGATGGAATCAAAATAGCAGAAAAAAATCTTGAAGGTTCTGTAATAAAAAAAATTGATTTTCAAAATGTAAATAAACATGGAATAGAATCATCTTCATTAATTTTAGAAGTGGATGAAAAAGTCTCTGAAAGAAAAGCAAGTGTAATCAAAAAATGTATTCAGGACTCTGTAAACATGTTAGAGCTTTCAAAAAATGCAAAAGAGTTTGCAATTTCAAGTATAGATAAACTGATGGAATCAGAATCAAAACTACATGGCTTACCAATAGACTCTGTTAATTTTCATGAAGCATCAAGTATTGATACAGTAGTTGATATAATTGGCTGTGCAATTGCCTTAGATGACTTAAATTTCTTCAATGATGAAATTATTTCAACTCCAGTTGCAGTTGGTGGTGGTACAGTAACCTTTTCTCATGGGACAACATCAAATCCCGCTAGTGCAATTCTAGAAATTTTTAGAAATTCGAATATTATAATTTCTGGCGGACAAATAAAAGATGAATTGACTACTCCAACTGGTGCAAGTATGTTGGTAAGTCTGACAAAAGAGTGCCGTGAATTTTATCCTAGCCTAAAAATTAAATCAATTGGATATGGGGCAGGAAACAAAGATTTTGAAGAGTTTTCTAATGTTTTAAAAATAATTCAAGGTGAAAAAACTCATAACCTCGTTCAAGATTCTGTCAAGGTTCTAGAAACCAATGTTGATGATGTGTCTGGTGAAGTTTTGGGAAATTTAATTGAAAATATAATGTCTAATGGTGCTAAAGATGTAACAATTTCATCTGCAATTACAAAAAAAGGAAGACCAACACATATCGTTTCAATAATATGTGATTCAAACTCTGTAAACTCTTTGATGGAATTACTAATAAAAGAAACAGGAACTTTAGGTGTAAGGATTCGTACCTCAGAACGTTTTATAGTTCCTAGAATAACAAAACCTCTTCCTATTTCTATTGAAGGTAAGGAATTCATAGTTCACTATAAAATCTCCAATAGTGGATTCAATAATTTTAAACTTGAATTTGATGATGTAAAGATGATTTCTAATTCTTTGAAAAAATCTTTTAGAGATACAGAAGAATTAATCAAGAATAAAGTAAGAACAAAGTTGAAATCTAAATGACCAAATTAGACGATTTAATTAATTGGTTTGAAGGCAAAAGCAAAGTCATTATTGCATTATCTGGTGGAGTAGATAGTGCTTTGGTTGCATATGCAGCATATGACAAATTAGGTAAATCAGCTTTAGCTGTAACAGCTGACTACAAAACGTTATCTGAAGAAGAGCTTGATACTGCAAAACAAATTTGTAAAGAAATTGGAATTCCTCATAAAATAATTGAATATGATGAATTGGAAAATGAAGATTTTGTTAAAAATGATGAAAAGAGATGTTTTTATTGTAGAAATGAATTAGGACGCCATCTTACAGTTTTACAAAAAAAAATTAATGCCGATGTTGTTGTTGATGGAACAAATTCTGATGATTTGGTTGATTATAGGCCAGGAATTGTAGCGTTAAGAAACTATGGTATTCGAAGTCCTCTGGCTGAAATAGAATTTTCTAAAAAAGACATAAGATCTACTGCAAAACATGTTGGTTTGACAATTTTTGATAAACCATCAAATTCTTGTCTTGCATCAAGAATTCCTTGGGGTCAACGTGTTACTGCTGAACGTCTTATTAGAATTGAGATGGGTGAAAAAATTGTAAAACAAATTGCTAATGTCAAGCAAGTCAGAGTCAGAGATTTAGATGGTGTTGCAAAATTAGAAGTTACCTCTAATGAATTAAACTTGATAACCGAAAAAATTCTAAAAAAGATTAGTTCTAAATTACAACTGTTTGGGTTTTCATCAGTCATAGTTGACCCAGAGGGATACAAACCTGGAAAAATCAACGTCCTAACAGATTGATTTTCTAAATTACGTATTTAGTCAAACGGCTAATGTTTTGGGTTATATCCTGATCATGTTTCTTTTTGATGAAATTATGATAACTGATATTATTGAAACTGCCAAAATCAAAGAAGAAATGGTTCCAAATTCTGGTATTACATAAGTTCCAATTATCTCAATATCAGAATCGGTTTCCTCAAATTCAATTGTTATGGTTCTTGTATTTTCATCCTTTTGTTCTGTATATGGTGCTTCTACACCGTCAATAAGAATAATAAAAACATCATCTTTTCCATCACTGCTTTTTGCATCAATGGCAGTGCGTGGTAATTCTAATGTTATTGCACCATCACTTTCTACATCAAGCAAAACTATTAATTCAAAAAATTCTTGGTCAACTATCATATTTGTAACATTTCCACCTCTTATGAGATATTCTATGTCAAAAGTTCCAGACTGATCAGGTTTTTCAACTTCAAATATATTGGCAACATCTTGATCTTTTTTGAAAAAATCAAAATAAACATCTGCAACACTATCGGTTCCGTAAAATGCTCTTACCACATATTCCCCTTCAGCTCTCCATTGAGGCCCCTCAGCTTTTACAGTATGTGAAAAAGTTCCATCTTTAGCTACATTGATTTGTGCAATTTGTACAATACTTTCTTCATCATTTTGTCCCAAGTGAATCATTTGAACTGTAACTGGTGTATCTTGTATAACAGTACTTACACTTCCTGAAATAACAATAACATCTCCTTCAAAATATACTTCTTCGGACAATTCTAACTCAAGTGATAATTGAGAAAAGGCAGGCAAAATAAAAAATGATATTGCAACTACTATTAACAAAAATTTTGATATCATGTACCACCTAAAGTCAATTTCTATTTTTGCTTTACTATTATGATGTCTAAAAAATGAAAAAAATGAAGTTTTAGAATTTTGGAGTTATGCTTAGTCTTGTCTTTGCAGATACTACAATTATTGATATAATTGCAACCGCAAGAATCAAAGCCGCAATGGCACCAAATTCTGGAATCACAAAGGTACCAATGAATTCGATTTTTTCAGTTCCAGCGGGAAACTCTACTGTGACTTTGTTTCCATCGAATGTAACATCATTCGACTCTTCACCATCAACAAGAACCATAAAGACGCCTCTTAGTATGTCATTTGATGGGTTTATGGATAGAGTTCCAGGTTTTGTAGAACTGATTGATACAACTATTGAATTATCCTTAGTGTTTGTAGTTGTACTTGTAACGGTTCCAGTTGAAAGATTGTATGGAACACAATGACGACCATCAACTGAAAGCTGATTTGGTTGACATTTTACAGTTGGAGTTGGTGTTACAAACGTAGAGCCAGCACCTCCTGTTAATTCCACAAGAGCTTTGTTACTCACTCCTTGATTGCCGTATTGAACTCGAATGGTATAGGTACCGTCGTATTTCCACAAATTGCCTTGAGTGCTCAATGTTGTACTGAACCTTCCGTTACTATCAACCGGCAATTGATCAATAGTGACAATGTTGAGTGTTGGGCTAATCACTGTTAATGTAACTGGCGTATCCCCAGCTCTGATATTTGCAACTGCACCTTCAATCTTTATTGAAGATTTATGATCATATGTTGTTTTATCAGTCCAAACCGTCACAGGCACTTCTTGCATTCTCGCCGTTTGAGCAGATTGTCTTGCGTCCTCTTCACATCCAACACATGCAGGTGGAAGGGCTGCAAAAGCTGATGAGATTGTTAAAGTCCCTACTGCTGCTAAAACAGCGATCAAAACGTACGACGTTCGCATGTTCATCTTGTTTGCGCTTTAGCAAAGTCTCTATTTATGTATATTTAAAAAATGCAAAAATTTGAAGATCTAGTACCTTGGAACTAGGCTTAGTCTTGTCTTTGCAGATACTACAATTATTGATATAATTGCAAC
>DASSAK010000034.1:0-15897 GCA_035685445.1 Nitrosopumilaceae archaeon | reverse complement strand
CAACTAGCTCAAATATCTGGATTCTATCATTATCGGTATCAGCTACATACAACAAATCATTTGCAGAATCAAGTGCAAGTCCTGAAGGGGAATTAAATTCACCATCATCAGAACCGGTTGAGCCAAACTCATTAACAAAACAAATACCAGCAACAATTTCATCTGTTCCCTGAGGACAGTTATTATCAACTAGCTCAAATATCTGGATTCTATCATTATCGGTATCAGCTACATACAACAAATCATTTGCAGAATCAAGTGCAAGTCCTGAAGGGGAATTAAATTCACCATCATCAGAACCGGTTGAGCCAAATTTGAATAAGAAATTTCCAAATGAGTCAAACACAGAAATTGAATCAATCATGGTATCAGAAACGTAAATGTCTCTGGTTGATTCGTGTATTGTAATGCCAGTTGGAGAGCCAAGATAATCTTGATCATTATCATCTTCTGAGCCAAACTTTATCTCAAAGTCTCCATCAGAATCAAATCTTTGAACACGATTGTTTTGTGAATCAGTAACGTAAATGTCGCCAAATTTATCAAATATTATACCAGCTGGTTGGTTGAACTGTCCATCACCATCTTCATCTGCCTTTGGCGAATTATCATGGCATCCTTGGTTTGCTACCATATTACAAAAGGAGCCAAAGTGGAATTGTTGTTCTCCCTCTTCATCAAAAACGTTTATGCGGTTATTGTTTTTGTCTGCAACATAGATTATCTTTCCAGAAGCATCTAATGCAATATCAACAGGTTCATTAAACTCATCATCATCCAGACCAAAAGAACCAAACTTGAGAATAAAAACAGGTTCTGCAAATACTGCAGAATATGCAAATGAGGTTACAAACAGTAAAAGAATACTAGAACATAGCCAAAATCGAAATCTTGTCACAGTTTTTTCAGAGATCACTGGCCTATCTCCTTTTAGATATAGCTGATTTTACCTCTGGATGTAATTATCCTGATTGAATAGGCTACGAAAGTGAAAATTTATTTTATTGTGCGACATCGTTCCACTTTGTAAACTCCATCCTAAATACAAACTGAAGAAACTATATCATCAACGTAGGAGCTAGAGTGTAGCTAGAAATGTTGAAATTCGTTCCGTTTTGGTCATGTCAGAATTCATTATAGTAACCCTCAGCAAAACCCCCAAACTATGCATGCTCCTACATTGATGTTTTGAATTATATTATTTAATAATGCAATAATTTTGCATAGAAAAATCAAAAAATAAAATTCGGTATAAATTACAGAATAAATGACGATATCAATGTGAAAATTATGATACTAGGAATAGCATATTTAACTATAGTAATGACATTTTGAGGCAAGTTTAATTTTGAAGATGCATTTGCATGCTCTAAAATTTTCTTTTTATCAATAAACCAAGTTACTATCACAACAAAAACTAATTCTGATATTGTAATACCATATATTCCAAAAAGTGAATCCATAAAATCCAAAAATAAAGTATCAAATACTTTAATGTCTAATGGGCTGTAGCTAAACGCAGATGGCAAACCAATAGCTACGATAATTAGTGCTATGATTGCACTTGATTTTTTATTGGATATATGAAAAGTATCTTGAAGTGATGCGTTAGGTACTTGAAATAATCCTACAGAAGATGTTAAACCAGCGATTAATAGTAAAAAGAAAAATATACTACCGATAAAAAATCCAAAATTCATATCTGCAAAAATTGTTGGCAACACTTGAAAAATCAAAGGGACCCCTTCAGTGGGATCCATATTGAATGAAAAGACAAATGAAAAAATCATTACTCCTGCAACAATAGAAATCATTGTGTTTGCAGAAATTATTATTGATGATGAACGAATTAGAGAATGTTTTCCTCTCAGATAACTTCCATACGTAAGTAATGAACCAGAACCCAAAGATAATGAGAAAAAGGCCTGACCAAATGCAGTTGCCCAAATATTTGGCTCTGAAATTTTATCAAAATTGGGTTGGAAAAAATACTTCATACCCTCCTCAGAACCATCCAAAGTCAAACCATAAACAGCTAATGGAATGATAATTCCAATCAACAACAAAATTCCTATCTTGTTAAATTGTTCAATTCCAGAAGCTATCCCTCTACGAATAATGATGAATGTTATTGCTAATACTGAAAAAAATGCAATTATTGGAAAAAAAGAATCTGTATACTCATCAAATTGTAAAAAATTTTGACCTAGATTTGAAATGAAAAATGATGCAACCCATCCTAAGATTACTAGGTAAAAACTCAATACAGATAATGCAACTGCGGCAATTAGCACACCAGCCCACTTGAAATTTTTTCTGATATTTGCAAGGCCAGTTACAATAGAGGATTTGTACATTCGCCCTACAGTAAATTCTAATATCATTAGAATTACACCAAAACTAAAAACAATTATTATGAATGGGATTAGAAACGCACCACCTCCATTTTCTCCTACAATGTATGGAAATCTCCAGATATTTCCAATACCAACTGCTGAACCAATACAAGCTAAAAGAAATCCAAAATTAGATTTCCAAACCTGTGGTTTTGTTTCAGAATTGCTCATTTTCAAAAATTAGTAAATTGATTAGTAAAAAGAGATGAAGGGAGTTTGAGAAACATAAATCACATTTATTGGATTCCAGTTTCCTGTTTTTCGGTTAAATTCGCTCAATTTCTTTGAACAAAAGTCTTTTAGTTTTTTAGCATTTACAATACTACACCGTCTAGTTCCTTTATGCCTGGCAGTTTATTTACAAATGTTTTTACCAATTTTCTTAATGTGACAGCACTAACATGACTAGATTTTTCTATCTGCGAATAAGATATTCTTTGATCATTGATTGCTGCAGCAAGATAAACGGAGGCTCCGGCTAATCCCATAGGTTTTTTTCCAAATGCTAATCGACTTTTTTTTGCTGCATCAAGAATTTTACATGCAAGTCGTTTTGACTTTTCATTTGCTCCTACATTATTAGCAATTCTGTTGACATAGTTTTTTGCGTCAAGTGGTAAAAGTTCAATTTTGATATTTTTGATTAAATGCCTATATGCTGATGACAAGTCCTTTTTTCTAATATTTGCAGCTCTTGCTATGTCATCTAAATTTCTTGGTGTATCTGCTTCTCTACATGCCAAATAAAGTGAGGCGGCTGTAATCGCCTTTATCGTTCTTCCCTGAATTAATTTTTTTTCCATAGCCTTTCTGTAAATATATGCAGCCTTTTCTTTAATGGCATCTGGTAATCCCAACTTTGAAGCAATTGTTTCTAAAAATGTAAAAGATACAATCATTCTTCGTTCTCTTGAGTTTGATTTTGCTCTAGAGTCCCAGTTTCTCAACCGCTTGAATTTTTGTTGTGTTTTTTGCGAAAGGGAACGGCCTCCTGCATCTTTACTTGAAAACGGAATTTTGGTTGAAAGTCCTCTATCATGAAATGATAATTTTGATTCTCCTTCAGCCCTGGTTCTATTGAGGTATTGTTCTTTAGTGCCAGTATGGCCTTCCTGTACGTTATCAACTATGTTCTGTGCAACAACTAGTCCACAACTCTCACAATAGATTTCACCTCGTGCATAATCAGTCGCCAACACAGTTTGAGGACAACACGCGCCTTGCAAAGGCGCTATTTTCTGACTCATGTCAAATTTATTGTGTAAAAGAAGATAACCTATCCTCAGCTAAGTTTATGAAAAAAAGCTCAATTTGATAAAACTAAATCTGGTGAACTAGATCTTTATCGTGGTATTGCAGAATTCCGTTTTTTATGTTAATAACTGAATTTTTTTTAAAACTATACGATTCTGGTTCTATTCCTTTTACTTGGATTTTTATTCCAGCGTGATCATCTATGGATTTAAATTCATTTCCCAATCCAGAATTTTTCTCAATTTTTTTCCATCTTTTATCAAATTTACAGCTATCAAAAAGTTTGTACATTTTTCCACTCAGATCAATTTTTGGGTATTTTTTTATGTGGTATTACCTCCGATTTTTTTGTTTTTTGATTTGTTTTTTACAAATCTTTTTTTGTATTCTTTTGCCAGCAATATAGGAAATGGAGTATATTCAATAGCTTCATAATAATTTTTGATTTGGGTATCTGGCAGAGACTTTAAGAATTTTTTTACATTTCTTTCATTACCTAAAAAATCAGACCCCATCTGTAAATCCATGGTAGTATGTAGTCTCTTGCTCTTATATTCCGTTTTAAGCTAAAATTGAGAAATTAAGCTATGTTATTCCTTTAGCTTGAATTCTTTGAATGGATCAGACACATTCCAACAATGCCTGAAATAATCTAAACACCATTCATGAAAAGAAGAATCACTAGAATGGAACATTTCTCTCAAATCAGCATCACCCTGCTTTGTAGGAAACATCAATCCTGCCTCTTTTTCATTCATAATAACCATTATCTTGACATTTTTCATCATTCGTCTTTCTATCTTACCTTGTTCTAAAAGTGGGTAAAATCCTATTTTTTCAAGCAGATTTTTTCTACCTTTTGGAAGTTTTGCATTTTCAGATATAATGTGCTTGTATCGTGCTCCTTTTTTCACTCTTTTAATCAACGGTTCAATTAGCTCAAGCGGTGACTCAGATAATACAGTGAAAATATACTCGTTAGAATTTTTGTAAATTGATTTCCATGTTTCAAGTACTCTTGATACTCCAGTAACATGCTTGCTATTTTGAAGATCACCAACGCGTCTTACAAATTTTATAGGCAAGTTTCCAAAATCGTGATTTTCAAAATATTGTTTATTTTTTGAAAGATACATAATTGAGGGAATTTGAGAACAAATTGCTTTACCAAATGTTGTAATATAATATGAGCCGTCTTTGTCTTTTGACACAAATCCAGAATTTGACATTCGATCAAAATTTCTATGAACTTCTTGTGCAGTAACTCCCAATCTTTTTGCCATTGGCGTAACTCTAGATTTTTTTTTCATTAACTCAAATAGAATGTTTAGTCTGATTTCACTTGCTAATTCTAAAAATTCTTCTGCAGCTTCTTCATAACTTTCGTTATGCATTAATGATGTTTTTTTTCATTCTATAAAAAATAATAGCTTAGTTCAAGGATAAGAGCTGATTTTCATAGTTTTAGCTTATCACATGTTATTTTATATTAAAATCAAGATTGATTTATGAAGCACATAAACGAAAAGCTTGGAATATTCATTGCCATAGCAATAACAGCAGGTGCACTAGCCTTTGTGGCAAGTACTAGTGAGATAAATGATAGAAATATGCAAGCACAAGGAGAACGATTTCTTGAAAAAACTACTGAAGATCTAAAAGACATTCCATCCGATGTAAAAGAAACAATATCTAAAATAGATGAGTTAGAAGACATAAAGTCCAAGGTACCTGATACTGTAGAAGAAGCAATAGATGATGTAGAGGAAGTTTTGCCTGATGAAGCTCGTGTTGTAAAACAAAGTGAAGGAAAATTGTTAGAAAGGGTTGTTATTCCTGCTGGAACTTCAGTTCCTGGATGTGAGATAACAAATTCCTGTTTTGTTCCAACCATAGCAGTAATGAAGAGGGGCGGAGAAGTAATCTGGGAGAATCATGATAATGCAGCACACACTGTTACCAGTGGATCACCAACAAAAGGACCAAACGTGTTGTTTGATAGTGGGCTCATAAGTCCAGATGGCACATATTCAGTTAAGCTAGATCTTCCAGGAGAATATGACTACTTTTGTCTAGTGCATCCTTGGATGGCAGGAAAGATACTGGTACAATAATCCGATTTTTTTATTACTTTTAAGTTGAAACTGTGTTAACGATTTCTTTTTTTGGAAAATCATAATTTCGTTTTAATACATAATTAAGATCATCTACATGTGGTTTTGGATCAGAGCAGTTTCCACATCGTGGAAAAACTATAGTTGAATCATAATCAACTTCACCGATAGATTTGTTACATTGAATACATTTGACTACTTTTTTATCATAAATATTCATCTTAATCACTATTGATTCGTAAAAATGATTCATTAATTCAAGTATTAATTACAGCTGATATTTAGAATCATAGCTTAAAAGAAACTATAATAGTTTGAAACCAAGTAATTTCATGAAATTAAAACTATTAGAAATAAAAGACAACGTGCCTGAAGATACGGTTTCATTCAAACTAGAACGGCGTGATAAAAAAGGCAATTTTATTAAATACAAACCAGGCCAGTTCATCACATTAGATTTAGATACAAAAAAAGACGAAAAGGGTCCTCAACGATGTCTCACATTGTCTTCTTCACCATCCGAAAGTTTTCTAATGTTTACAACAAAAATTCGAGATTCATTGTTTAAGCAAAAACTAGAATCAATTTCCCCAGGAAGTGATTTATCAGTGAAACCACCATCAGGAAAGTTTACTTTTCCAGAAGATAAAACAAAAGATGTAATTTTTATTTCAGGTGGAATTGGGGTAACTCCTTTTAGGAGTATGCTGAAATATTCAGTAGACATGAACATGCCTACAAATATTTTGATGTTTGATTCAAACAAAAGTCCGGATAAAATTTTATTCAGAGATGAATTTGATCAATGGCAAAAGATGAATAAAAACCTGAAAATTGTTCACACACTTACTGAAGATGTTCCTAATAGATGGAAAGGGGAAGTTGGGAGAATTGATGAAAAGATGCTTAGAAAGTATATCAGTTCAGGAAAAATAGATAACTCCATTTTTTACATATGTGGTCCTCCTAAAATGGTTGAAAATGTCAAAAAACTACTAAAAGAAAAATTAGAGGTAAGTGAAAAAAACATAGTTGTCGAGCAGTTTACAGGATATTAAAATAAAAGTCAAGAACTTTAACCATAATTATGAAAATGAAAAATCTTAGGCAGGGAGATGGGAAAACAGTAAATGAGCTAAAAAAAAGATTACAAAAAAAATCAAGAACAAGAGGTTACTTTAAGAAGATTCTTGTACCTTTAGATGGTTCAAAAAAATCCATTAGAGCACTAGACAAGGCAATAATACTAGCATCACAATTTGATTCGGAAATAGTTTTGGTTAACGTAGTTCCATTAATTCCACTTGGAGACGCACGAATGGTAAAAAAATTAAAACAAGATTTGCAAAAAAAAGCATTAAAGCTGTTGCAAAAAGGAAAAAATCTTTGCAAAAAATACGATGTCAAATCCAAAATCAGAGTTCTTTCAGGCGAACCTGGAACAGTTATTCTAAGACATGCAAATACAAAAAAATTTGATCTGATCGTTATGGGAGCTAGTGGAAAAGGGTTAGCTAAGGAATTAATTCTTGGAAGTGTTGCTAATTATGTTTTACATAAATCAAAGATCCCAGTATTAGTGTTAAAGTGATTAAATTCAGGCATCATAAATCAAAGCTTATTTTCATAATTTTAGCTTAAATTTTGTTATATCATAGTATGAAAAATACACAATATGCCAATATCCAACAACAAAATAGAGGAAATAAAGGAAAAAATGCAAAAAGATTTGGATGATAATGGTAACAAGGTTCCAAAATCAGAAGTAAGAAAATTAGTTAAAAAAATCACAAAGTAATTTTAAATTTTCTTACCAACAAACTTTTCCTTGTTCTCATTCTCTAGAATTAGAACAATATCTTAGAAATTTGTAGTGGTTTAAATCAATAAAAGATGTAAATACATTATGTCTCAAACAACACAAAATTCAGAAAAAAAAGTATGGATTTTAGTTAGTTCGTTAAAGGAAAATGCAAAACAAGAAGATCTTAATGACATCACTTCCAAGGTTAGTTCGCTTGTAGACAAGTGGCATTCCGAAGGGAAGTTTGTTTGGTCAGGTCCATTAGACAATAACAAGACAGGTATGGCCGTTTTCCAAGCAAATGATGATGAAGCAAAGAAAATGAGTGAAGAAAACAAAGCAATTACATCCAAGGTACTGGATTCATACCTTTACCAATGGGACGCTCTTCCATTCCTTTCGATACTAAACTAACTTTTTTTTTGTAAAATTATTTTAAAAAAATTAAGTAGAAAACGCTTGCTGTAAAAGTAATAATCAATTGTCATAAGCTAAATATCTTAATTTCACAATGATAGCTTACCATCTGTTATAATTTATTAAAACACGATAAAGAACAATGAATCATTTCTTAACCCAAAAACGGAGGAGAAAAAAGTATGAATAAATTTAAAAAATTATACAATTGGTACAAATCACATAATTCAATTCAATGGATGGTCATACTTGTTCCTTTGTGGATTCAGCCATTTCACATGTGGGCTATGGGTGAACAGGTTGCACATAACCATGGTCTAGTTAATTTAGAAGAATTACCATTTCGTTTATCACACTGGAGCTTTTGGACTGATATTTTTTGGTTATCTGTAGATTATTTGGAGTTTGTTGCAATTTTTTCTGGCACAGAGAAGTTTATTCGTTACCTAAAAACTAGAAATAAAAAATCCGAAGCCAAACCAGCTGAAATTTAATCTGAAAAAGAACTAAAACGATATGATTAAACTACGATCGGATCAAAGATAGATTGCCATGAAAGCCTCTGATTTACTAGTAAAATGTCTTGAAGCGGAAGGCGTTGAGTATGTTTTTGGTTTACCAGGCGAAGAAAATGCGGATCTTATGATGTCTTTATCTGAATCAAATATCAAATTCATTTTAGCACGACATGAGCAAGGGGCTGCTTTTATGGCAGATGTTTATGGGAGATTAACTGGCAAAGTTGGAGTGTGTTTGTCTACATTAGGGCCAGGGGCCACTAATCTGGTAACGGGTATAGCCAATGCAAACATGGATAGATCAAGACTATTAGCAATTACGGGCCAAACTGACTCGCATCTTTTGCACAAAGAATCTCACCAAAACCTCAATGTTGTAAAAATGTTTGAGCCAATAACAAAATGGAGTTGGTCAATACGTAATGCAAAAAATATTCCAGAGATTGTAAGGAGAGCCTTTAAGATTTCACTTACTGAAAAACCAGGAGCGACTCACATTGAGTTGCCACAAGATGTTGCAAAACAAGAATCAGATATCCCACCTATTATTCCACAAAAACTTTTCAGACCAAGAGCAAACATAAGTCAAATCAAAAAGGCCGCAAAAATAATTTTAGAAGCGAAAAAACCAATTATGATAGTTGGAAACGGCTGTATTCGAGAAAATGCGGCTGAACATATTAGAAGATTTGTAGAAAAAACAAAAATTTGTTCCTTAAACACATTCATGGGAAAAGGAGTAATATCGGATAATTGTGAAACTCATCTATTAACAATAGGAATAAAGGATGCAGATCATGCTTTGCAGGCTGTAAAAGAAGCTGATGTAGTAATTTCAGTTGGTTATGATCTTGTTGAATATTCCCCACGAATGTGGAACTCTGAATTTGATAAAAAAATTATTAATATTGATTTTACACCTTCCGAGGTTTATACGTATTATCGGCCTTCAGTTGAAATTGTATCAGATGTTCAGTTTGCCATTGATGCTATTTTAAAAGAATTGCAAAAGCAAAAAGAAGAAAACCCAAGTATTGAAGGATATCCAAGAAAAGAAATTCCAGAGTTTTTCAAAAAAATTAGATCAGAGGTATTACAAAGAATTGATACATTCAAAGATGATGAAGCATATCCTATAAAACCTGAAAAACTTGTAACTATGGTAAGAGAATCATTATCTGATGATGATGTTGTGTTATCTGATGTAGGTTCTCATAAACTTTGGATAGCAAAAATTTACAAAACATTCCAACCAAATACATGTCTTATTGCAAATGGTTTTGCCTCAATGGGATTTGCCATGCCAGGTGCAATTGCTGCAAAGCTAGTTTTCCCTCAAAAAAACATAGTTGCCATGACAGGTGATGGGGGATTTCTGATGAACGTACAAGAAATTGAGACTGCTGTCAGGCTAAAATTACCTATTATCGTGATTGTTTGGATTGATGATGATCTAAATTTGATTTCATTAAAAGAGACTCATGAGTTTGGAAAAAGTGTATTCACAAAATTTGGAAACCCTGATTTTGTTCAACTAGCAGAAAGTTTTGGTGCAGTCGGATATCATGTAAAATCAACACAAGACTTTTCCGAAGTGTTAGAAAAGGCAAAATCTGAAAAAGAAAAACCTGTGATCATAGGAGTGGATGTTGATTATTCTAGAAACTCTGTTTTACTTGATGATGACTTTCCACCATACATGAAATCATTAAATCATAAAAAATAATAATCTAAGCCTACATATTTTTACAAATCTTTTCAATTGATAGTAAAGTAAATAACATTAGAAAATACTTTACGAGTAAATTAATGAATAAAAATATTCTAATCATTATAGCATTTATAGCATTATCAGGATTACTTTTTCCTACACATATTGATGCACAAACAGCCCCATCTCAGAAAAAATATGCGGATGCGGTGAATGAAGCAAATGAATGCAAAAAAACAATTGATTCTAATCCTAATTTGACAGAAGCTGAAAAAATTGTGGCAAAAAGAAAGTGTTCCTCAGATAGTGCAAAAAAGTATGTTGGTGAAGTAACTAACAAAGATAGACGGCTACAAGAACTTAAAACAAAGAATTTGATACAATGTGAAACCTGGTATTCAAGCTACACCATAGCTACACTTGAAAATTTTAGAGTTCTAAAACCTGTCCAGTTAGTAGATGATTGCATAGTATTGTATAATGATCCTATATGGAAGTATTCTGAGAAAGACAGATTTGAAAAATTAATGCAAAGAGCAAATGAGCTTAGTTTGTTTAAGATGGCCCAGATAAAGGCTGAATTATTCAAAGTATTTCCACCACAAAAGCAGGTAAAACACGGAATCCTTCCAAGCCATGTAGATTGCAAAGAAGGAAAAATACTCATCTATAAAATTTCAACTGGAGAACCCGCTTGTGTTAAATTGGATTCTGTTGATAAAATTTTAAAACGTCTATGGGGTTATTTGAAAAAATAATCTAGATAATTCAATTCCAACAGAAAGACCACGGATGACTTCTTTTTGTAACTGCAATTATCTTTATACATCTTTAATTATTCACACGTTCACAGCTAAAAGCTATTGAGAATCGTTTCCAGACTGGCTTTTTGATGACTTTGTTTTTGGATTTCTTCGTCCACCCATCATGTTCACCTCGCAGCCTGTACCTAAATTTGAGATAAAAACTAAGAATTAAATGATTTCGGATGCTTTGAGATCAATTGGATTTATTTACTTTTTACAAGTTTTCTATATCAATCAACAAGACAGGACATGCAACATTTTCAACAACTTTCCTTGAGACACTACCAAGAGTAAGAAATTTTTTTACTCCTTTTAATTTTCGTCTCTTTGCCATTACAATCAAATCAACTTCTTTTTCTTTAGCTAGTTCGATTATGTGTTCTGCTGCGTTGCCAGATACCACACTAACTTCGGTTGATACTCCCTCTTTTTTGCATAATTCTATCTTTTTTTGCATTTCTTTTTCCATATCTTTTCGTATAGATTCATTTGCATCTTTAATGGATGAAAGGAGATTTTCTCTTTCAGAATCGGCCAGTGCAAATGTTAGGGGATGAGAAATTTCTTCTATTATGTGTAGTATGATGATTTTGGCAGATGATGCTTTTGCAATATTGATTGCATGTTTTAATGCCTCATCTCCTGCTTCAGTCCCGCCATGTGGAACCAAGATTGTTTTATACACAATTTTCTGATCGGTGTTGCCTAAATAAATTTGAATCTAGTTTTTTGTTTGGTTTTCATCGTTTGAATTGATTTCGTTCTTTTTTTGTTTGTTGTGAAAAAGATAGAAAACAGCACCAATTCCCATTATGGCAAATCCAACCATGATAATTTCAAAATCAAATTGTATGGCCATGTAAAGGGTTGTTATAAGTCCAAAGAGTGGAAGAATTGGAAATTTTCCTATATTGAATGGTACCTTAAAGGGTCTTTTTAGTTCTGGTTCTATATATCTGAGCAAAATTACTGACAAATTAATCATGGCAAATGTAATAACAATTGCAAAAACAGTAATGTTTGCAACAATAACAATATCCCCAACAAAAGCAAACGCCATAGCTATAAGCATTATACAAATAACGGCTATCCAAGGAGTATGTGTTTTTGAATGAACTTTACTAAGAAAAAACGGTAAGGATTTTTGTTTTGCCATTCCATAAAGAATTCTAGCTCCTGCGATGAGAGTAATTAGAACAGTGCTTGCAGTAGCAAAAAGAGCAATTACCGATAATGTTACGTTTCCTCCAAAACCAATTGATCTTTGTGCGATCTCTGCCAAAGGAGCGGCAGATTGTCCTAATTCTGCCCAATTAACTACACGAACCGCTGCCAGTGCAACAAGAACATAGATTATGCCTGTAATTGCAATTGAAAGAATTATTCCTCGTGGAAGATTTTTTTGTGGTTTTTTTACTTCTTCTGCAACATTTGCCATGTCTTCAAAACCAATGAATGCAAAAAATATTAACACAAATGCAAGAATAATTCCTGAAATACCTAGTGGTGCTTCATAATAATCAATTGATTCTTTTGTTTCAAAAGTAAATCCCAAAAAAATTATCAGTCCAAGACCAGCAGCGGTAATTATTGCAAATATGGTATTTGCCCAAGCTGATTCTCGTATTCCAACAAAATTAAGAAACGACAAACCGCCTATAAGCAAAATCGCAGAAGCAATAATTGGTATATTCAAAAATTGAGAAAAATATCCTCCAAACCCAAGAGAAACAGTTGCTGCAGTAATCATTCCAGTTATGGCGGTTAACCACCCAATGATAAATGCAATAAAATTATTTTTGAAAGCGTTTTTAACAAAAACATATTCCGCTGCAGCCCTAGGAAATAATGCTGTTAGTTCTGCATAACTTAATCCTGCGAATGCAGCAACAATTGCTCCAAGTAAAAAAGAGATCCAAGTAGCATTTCCAGCTAGAGCAGTTGCCTCTCCAATTAGCACATAAATTCCAGCACCAAGAATCAATCCAACCCCATACATCGTGAGATGAAAAAGTCCAATGTGGCGCTTTAGCTCAGTCATATTTATTCATCAGTTCCGAATTTACTACACTGATTAAGAGGTATTTAGATTATTGATTTAAGAACATAAATTAAAATTAAGACAAATGATTTTTACTCAGATATTCAAGAATCAAATCTGATAATCAGTTTAGAGAATTATAACCCATCTTAATTGAATAGTTTTTGGAGATTCGATAGTTGAAGATTATCTATTTTCTTTTAATTATTTCAGCTACAGTAGTATTGACAAGCGGTGTAGCAATTTACTTTATAGAATCGCCACACGAAGATGCACAAATCACGAACATTATTGACGCTTTTTGGTGGGCAGCCGCAACAGTAACAACAGTAGGATATGGAGATGTTGTGTCTGTTACTGATATTGGAAGGATTATGGGAATTGGATTGATGTTTGTGGGCATATCCATAATCGGAGTTTTTATCTCTGCTTTTGGCGCAATTCTAATTGGTTCCAGATTGAAAAAACACGATAATGTTTCTCATGATGTTAAAAGGTTGATTATTAAAAAAATAGCTGATATTGAAAAATTAGAAAAACAGGAGCTTGATATTTTACTTGACATGGTAAAAGACTTGCATTCTGAATTGAGGACAAATTCTACAGCAAAATAACTTATTGTAATGTATTAGAGGATGTAATTATCGTAAATGAAAAAGGACATTGTTTTTTTTAATAAAGAGAAATGGGGGTAAAATATGGAAATAAAATCATTTGAATATTCAATTCCA
Source organism: Nitrosopumilaceae archaeon (assembly GCA_035685445.1). Classification (GTDB taxonomy): domain Archaea; phylum Thermoproteota; class Nitrososphaeria; order Nitrososphaerales; family Nitrosopumilaceae; genus DRGT01. Next base: position 2,105 of record DASSAK010000034.1, on the reverse strand, counting down.
CAAATCACATATCTATTAAAAACTAAATTATGGGCGCAGGTTATCGCAGGTTTACTTTTGGGCCTAATTCTAGGCCTATTTCTCGGTCCTGAATTTAGTTTTGTTGAGAAAGATTTAGCTGACACAATTACAGAGTGGTTATCAATCCCAGCTCAGTTGTTTCTCAAAATTATACAAATGATTATTGTACCACTAATTTTTGCATCAATAATTAGAGGACTTGCATCTGCTGGAACAATGGAAAAAATGCAAAAGCTTGGACTTGGTGTGGCAGTTTATTTTGTTATAACAACTGCAATAGCGTTGTCAATTGGAATTCTTGTTGCTACAACTATTGCTCCTGGAAATTTTGTTGACAGTGATGCTATTAAGGAAAGTTTTGGAATTGTAGATGTTGAACCAATAGAAAAAGAAGAATTTACCATGAATTCTATTCCACAGAGTCTTGTGAATTGGATTCCAAGTAATCCATTGGCATCATTCTTAGCTGGTGAGATGCTAAGCATAATTATTTTTGCATTGATTGTTGGAGTTGCCATGATCTCATTACCAAAAGAAAGCTCAAAACCAATTCTTGATTTGTTAGAGTCAATACAAAAAATCACCATGAAGGTTGTTTCATGGGCAATGCGATTAGCACCATTTGCAGCATTTGGCCTCATGGCTAGTATAACATCAAAAGTAGGTATTGATGCACTTGCAGGACTTGGAGCATACATGGCCACAGTTGTAATTGGTCTTTTCGCTATGATGGTAGTTTACATTATAATCATCAAAGTTTTTGCGAAAAGACCTATTTCCTCTACATTTAGAATGATGAGAGATCCACAACTACTTGCGTTTTCAACATCAAGCTCAGCAGCTGTGATGCCAGTATCAATAAAGACTGCTGAAAAAATGAAGATAAAGCCTGAAGTTTCTCAGTTCATTATTCCACTTGGTGCAACCATCAATATGGATGGTACTGCTTTATACCAAATCATTGCAACATTTTTTCTAGCTCAACTTTTTGGAATAGATTTGGGAATTACCACAATAATTCTAATCACTATGACAGCTCTTGCTGCATCAATAGGGGCTCCATCGGCCCCAGGTACTGGAATTGTAATACTATCTACAATACTTGTTGCTGCAGGCATACCCCCAGTTGGAATTATTCTAATTCTTGGAGTTGACAGACTTTTGGACATGACGAGAACGATGGTTAATGTTACAGGAGATCTTACTGCCAGTTTAGTTTTTGATAAAAGAATGCAAAAGGAAAAACCACTTACTAAAACTCAGTAATTTATTATTTTAAACAATAAAAAATTAGAGATTGATGCTTAACAGCATTCAATCTTTACTGGCCAAACGCCAAATTTTGTTCTTTTTAGTTTTGTTTCTCTCATATTCTTTTTTACCTTGTCTTCCCATCAGGATTTCATGACGAGATGATTTCTATTTTCATTTTCATTATTTACCAATAACTTACTTGTAGTGGCATGCCTTTTAGTCCCTATAGCATGCCACGGATCAGAAGGTATAGTATTATAGCTAATTTCCCAAGCAATAGGATTCAGAGGATGATGTTTTTGCCAGATGAATCATGCAGAAGGTGTGGAGGATTATTGTTAAATTATATTATATGTGCTAAATGTAAAGCACCAGTCCAATTTATTTGTAGAATTTGTAGTATGAAAACTATTGAACGCTTTCACGACGGACTTTGTTTCAGGCCTGACAACGGATTAAGCAAAAGTAAAGATGTTAAATTAACAACCCCCATAATTAAATAAAAAAATTAAAACTGGATTAAACTAAATTCCAGTTTTGTAATAATTCTTCATGAAATTTATAGCATCAAATAATGCCATAGCTTTTTTGTAAGATTTGAGCTCTTCTTTCTTTATTTGATCAAACGGGCCCTTATGGTTAATATCTACATCAAAACAGTTTGCTACATTACACATGTAAAGTGAAGTTTTTGGACCAAATGATTTTGGTGAAAGCTGTAATCTTCCATCTTCAACTGTTGCCGCATGTGCTGAATTTATTGCGGGCAGAATTAAAGCTGTTACAAGTATGGCCGAAATTGCCGTAATAGTTAATTTTTTCATTCTTTT
>DASSAK010000033.1:0-6203 GCA_035685445.1 Nitrosopumilaceae archaeon | reverse complement strand
TTTTGGACCAAATGATTTTGGTGAAAGCTGTAATCTTCCATCTTCAACTGTTGCCGCATGTGCTGAATTTATTGCGGGCAGAATTAAAGCTGTTACAAGTATGGCCGAAATTGCCGTAATAGTTAATTTTTTCATTCTTTTACACCTCCTAATTTTTCAAGCATTTTTCAATTCTGTAGGATCTATTACCAATCCTTTTCAGAAAACACCCATGTTAAACCCATCAGATCTGATTGGGTATATGGATGTGATATTGTTGAAAGTTTTTTTCCTTCTTCTACTGGTGTTTTTTCAACCAGATTATTTTTTGGCTCAGGTTGCCTTTTCAAAATTAACTGACTCATAAAATCAGTATATTGCAAATATTATTAGTCAATACCTGACAATTTGTGGCATGCTATCTAAAGGCAAAAGGCATGCCACAAAATTAGAGTCATTCCCTAATAACACTATCAAAGGCCGAGAATATGAAAGGAAAAAATTTTGATATCAAGATGTTAATTTTGTTTAAAGGAATGTTACAAAAATAAAAGAAAGAAGTTAAGATGAAAATTTCCATAATCATGATAATTGCAATGTTTGCAATTTTTCTTACTTTTGCCATATATGGAATGATTACATTAGATTTGAGTATTGAAGAATTAAAAAAACTACTTGGAACAAGAAATGAATCATTTTCATTTAACATGATGCAAGATCTTGACGAAAATGTAGCTAAAAGATTAGAGAATTTTATTGAATTAACAAAGCTACAAGTTGTGCAAGATGTGTTAAAAAAATCAAATGAACAATTTATGCAAGTTGATGATATCGAATTACTTTTAGCGCAACAAGAAAGAGTTTCGTTAACTGATAAAGAGCCATTCCCACAGATTATAGGAACAGAAGATGAATTAGAAAGCAGATTGATTGATGTAAAAAAATTCTATGAAGAAGCATATGATACTGATATTCTAGAAGAATTATTCATTACAAATGAATTTGGTGCAAACATTGCTTTAGGCTCAGGTACATCGGATTATAGACAAGACGATGAAGAATGGTGGCAAATTACAAAAAATAATGGAATCTTTATTGGTCCTCTTGAATACAATGAGGATTATAACAGTAACGTAATTGCATTTGGCCTTAGAATTGATGATGTTGAGGGAAACTTTCTGGGAGTAATGAGAGTTGTTTTAACATTAGATGATATGATTCGCACAGTAGTTAATGATGCAGAAATTCTTAACAACCCAAATCGAAATGTTGTTTTGCTTGACGATAATGGAGTAATAGTATATTCTGAAGGTGTTCAAGATTTTGAAAATAATCTTCCAGTTTCATATTTTAACGAGATTGATTTAGAAAAAAATGTAGGGACAATAGAATTAACAGATGAATTAAATGAAGTACGTCTTGTTTCTTATGCAAAATCAACGGGATTCTTAACATTTCCAGGATTTGGATGGACGGTACTTGTTGAACAAACTAGAGATTCATTTGTCGCAGAATTTGTAGATCTACGAAACTCAATTTTGACAATTTCGATGATAGGAATGATTTCTTCGGTTCTTATTGGTCTAGTAGTCTCGTTTGTAATAACTAATCCGCTAAAAGAAATGTCAAAATTGGTAAAATTGGTTTCGGAAGGAAATTTCAATTTTAAAGTAAAACAAAGTAAAATTGATGAAATTAATGTGATTGGTGAATCGTTTAACAAAATGTCTGATTCACTCAAAAAACTAATTGAGACAGAAAAACAACTTGCAGAAGCTCAAGCTCGGGTAAAAAATGAGAGGCTTTTTGCAATAGGAGAGCTTGCATCTAGCATGGCACACAACATGAAAAATCCATTAGCTACAATCAGAAGTTCGGCTGATATCATCAAAAGAACTTCTGTTGGCAGTGATCATGAGATTAACCAAGTTTTACAAAGAATGGACAGAGCAATTTCAAGAATGTCACATCAAATAGAAGATGTTTTGAATTTTGTCAGAATAACCCCTATGGCACTTAATAAAACAAAAATTAATTCAATATTAAATTCCGCAATAAAATCCATGGACATTCCAAATAATGTTAGTATTGATTTAGAAAAAACTGACATTGAAGTAAAATGTGATTCAAGAAAAATTGAAAGTGTTTTTATTAATTTAATCCTAAATGCAATTCAAGCTATAGATAAAAACCAAGGAAAAATTACAATTAGGACAAAAAAAGAAAATGGTTTTGTTGTCATAGAGTTTGAGGACACTGGCCCAGGCATTCCAGAAAAAATAATTGATGATATTTTTGATCCCTTAGTTACAACAAAGGAAAGAGGAACTGGGTTAGGGCTGTCAAGTTGTAAAAATATTATTGAGCAACATGGAGGATCAATATCGGCTAAAAATAATCCAACTATCTTTACTGTTAAGCTTCCATTGGATAAAGAATGATTTGACCACAAATTTTATGATTTAAGAGAGTCCTGAAAAAACATGTCTTCTAACAAAACCATTCTACTAGTGGATGATGATATTGATTTGATGGAAAATACTGCTTATATGATTAAGAGTATTGGATTCAATGTTATTACTGCTGAAAATGGTGTAGATGCAGTTGAACAATTCAAAGAGGCAAAACCGGATCTAGTAATCATGGACATAAAGATGCCTAAAATGGATGGATATGAAGCCTTTTTTAAAATTAAACAAAATGATTCCGAGGCCAAAATTATATTAATTACAGCCTTTGCCCATGATTCAAAAAAACATCAAAAAGCAGAAAGCATGAATTTATTGGCAACACTAAACAAACCATATACCTTTGAACAACTTGAAAAAATAGTTAAAGAGCACGCTTAAAGTTTTTCTAGTTTTTTAATTTTTCCAAATCTTTTATTGTAAAAACTTATAGCATCATTAACAAAATCATAATACCAATCTTTAAGTTCAGCATCACCATTGAATAGTTTTTTCCATTGTTTTATTTCCAATGAAGATTTTTTATTACTGGAATGAAGTCTTGAAGGTACTAACAAGGTTGTATAAAACCAATAGGAGATTTGATTTGCAAGATCTTTTTCATTAATTTGTTCAAAATTATTTTGATATTTTATGTTCAAATACGTCATTAATTCATACACTGGAAAATTTGTTATGTTTGCAATCTGGATGTTATCCATAAACAAACCCGCAGCTAAACTTCGTAGTCTATAAACTTCATTTCCAATGTTTTCTTTAAGATAATTCCATTTACCAAACACCCAAGGAAGTACATGTGCATAGTTTTCTGCCATTTTATCAATTTGCTTATCTGTTAAATCTAAAACATCAAGACAATACAATATTCCATGAAGTGATAACCTGTATTGATCTGCAGGAATTTTTACATAACTTTTTCCATTTTTAATAACTAATCCAACATCTAACAAGCCAAGTGTATGTTTTCCACGTGCCATCCTCCCAACAAGAATTCGTCGATAGTCCTTTTCTTTTGCTCGGACATTTTTTGAATCATCAAGGTGAGTCTTTGCCATCCCCCAGGTAGTCAAAGTTCCATTTAGAGCAAGGATCTCTAACATCCTCTGTACATTTTCGTGATGTTTTGGACCAGTTTTTTTTCTAAAAGGGTATTTACCATACAGCCTTTGAGCCGTTGGTCTTGTGTACATTTTGTAGGCATAAAGATTACCATAAATTGTTCCCTGTTCTTCTGCAGAAGGCATGCCACAAGGTGGGAGCTATTGACAAATATTAATTCTTGTATTATCATATTATCAAAAAACTCCAACTAATCAAATGGAGTGTGCCCAAACATACGTCCTATCGGAAGTGAGGTTTTCTCACTTCCTAATTTTGTCCTAATAGCAGGTATGTTTGATTTCTTAGCATGCCACAAAATAACAAATAATTACAAATAACATTTAGACAAATACATTCTGAGTGCATAGGCATAACATGTTCAAAGGGATACCTTCGAATCCAGACAGTATAGCCTAGGGTTGCACTCATTTTTAATTTAATTTTAAAAAAGGCACGCCACAGTAAGATAAGTAACAACTAATAATATTCAGAGAAATTACAATCATGAACATTTACGACACAAAGACGATATCCTGTGCCAATTGTGGAAAATGTATAGGCGAAGTTGAATATGACGCCCAAGTAATATTACCAAAATGTGGACAATGTGCCAATCCATTGCCTGAAGGTGACAAAATTCTCTCCACAATAAGTGCTTTTAAAAATAGACCACAAGTAATTACAATTTAACTAATTGTTTCATAGATGAATTGAAAACGGATTATTGGTAAATTTGAGATAATATTCGGTACAATTCTGTTCTTGCGTCGTTAATCTGACTTCTAAGGTCGGCAATGTTTGCAGTTAATTCTGTAACTTTTTGATCAAAGTCAGCAGGTCTTTTTTCTGGAGCCAAACGCACAAGATTGTTCAATTCAGTTTTGTCAGCTGCAATAATAGCTTGCAAGTCTGAAATCATTTTTTCAAGACTAGCAATTTTTTCAGATGCCTCTGCAGGAGTTTTTAGTGATACTGATACTGATTCAGTGTCAGATGCTTTTATCTTACCATTACCCATTTGACAAGAGTTTGGCAGAATCTTGTCTGCTAATTTGACTATAACTGCTCCAGAATCAGATGATACTTCAATTTGAGGCGCTCTGACTATATTGTTTCCAGCACAAGCCTCAAACACTACATTGTAAAGAGGGGGAGTTTCCATTACACCGACTTGCTCTGTAACTGAGAGTTTGTTAATCAAGACACCTTCAATTGGCAAACCGCCAAATGACAGTGGTCTTTTGTAATCAGAAATTTTTGCTGATTTTGCATAGAATGAGAAAAGGTATCTATAATACTCCTCTTTTGCTGCATTGAGCTCTTTTCTTAGTTCTGAGATTTTACCAGTTGAATCTGAAACTTTTTGTTTGTAATCAGTTGGTTTTTCTGACATTCTTGCAGATGTTGCCAGATTACTTTTTTCTCCACCAAGTTTTTCTTGTAATTCTTTAATTTTATTTTCTAATGAAGTAATTCTGTCAGTGATTCCACCTTGATTTATCAAGGTTGTAGTAATTGAATCAGGGTTTGTGGTTTTAATTGTTCCAGCACTGATTTCACAGCTATTTGCTAAAATTTTGTTTGACAGTTTTATTCTTTTGACTTCACTATCTGATGAAAGTAAAACTTCTGGTGACCTGATGGCGTTATTGTTTGAGCATACTTCGAATATCACATTGTAAGCAATTGTTGTAGGAGAAAGATTTAATCTTCCAGAATCACCAAATACTTTAGTCACTGAAATTTTTTTAACAGAACCTACTGGAGACCTATTTTTGATAGTTTCCAATAGTTTTTTGTCAATTGGTTCGACTAGTCCACGTTTTTCAAATTTTTCAGCTGTATCTGGTGTAACACAAGCTGGTTTTCCATTACTTTTTTTAATTACTTTGACTAGGCCTTCTTTGCAAATTACTTTTTTTGCAGAAACATTAAGGTCTGTTTGTTTTTTTGGAGGTAAAACGTCAGCTAGTGCAGATGAAGGAACCATTACACTAAATACTGCGAAAAGTCCTAAAATTACAAAAATTGATTTTTGTTTGTTCATCTAAAATCACTGTCCCAAAGCATTATTTAATCCTAATAATACCTTGATTGATAAGGTACTCAATAGCCCTAACATATTCTAAATCAGATATGGAACCTTCGGACCACCATTTTGCGTTATTCTTTATCCATGATGGAATAACAAAGTTTTGTTCCAATACTCCAGGTGTTGATGAAATCATATTTGATTCAGGGCTAATTCCTACAGAGTTTTTTGCAAATACCTTGAAATCATATGTAATTCCATTAGTCAATCCCCCAACTAAAATGGAGGTAGAAGAGGAATCTTTTTGAATAGTGGTAAAAAAGTTGTCACCACGTTTGAATTGTTGTATTTCATAACCAATAATTGGTGAACCATTATCAGAAGGGGTAGTCCAAGACAATCTAACTTGGTTGTTTCCTGAAGTAGCTTTAAGATCAGTTATTTTTGCTGGTGTGCCGGGTATAGACTTTGGTGCTACAGGCGTAGAGTAAACAATTTTAGAATTTGGTCCAATACCATCAGCTGTTACAGCAATTACACTAAAACCATATGGAACACCATTTTTTAAACCTAGGATTGTTACTTGAGTAGATTTATCCAAAATTGTGTGTGTTACAAATGAT
>DASSAK010000032.1:0-5248 GCA_035685445.1 Nitrosopumilaceae archaeon | reverse complement strand
CCAAAAACATCAGAACCTAAAACACAATGTGGTCCAGGAACCGTTCTTAAGGACGGAGTCTGTGTATTAGAAGAAAAATGTGGCCCTGGAACAATGCTTCAAGATGGTTCATGTGTAGCTTCACCAAGTGCTAAAAAGAGTGCTGTTTCTACTTCAAAGGACTTTATTTTTGGTGGTGGTGTGGCATTAGGAATTGCATTGCTTGCGATAATATTTTTTGCAATAATTGCACGAGCTAGTAGAACAAAAGAAAATTAAAACTATACAACAATAATTCCAACTTTGATAAGATACTGAATTCCTGAAGCATAAGTGGTATCTGTAATTTTATCTTCAAGCCACCATTCAGTGTTAGTTTTTACCCACGATGGAATTTGAGTTATGTTCGACGTTGAATCCTTTTCTGTTTCTGGCACAATAATTATTTTATTTTGAATTAAAAATTCAATTGCATCAGCGAATGTTACATCTGATATTTGCCCTGATATCCAGTAATATCCAACTTGCTTTATCCAAAATGGAATGACAATGTTTCCAGTATCAATTAATTCAAATTCAGCTGAATCTTTAGCTCCAGAGTATTCAACCTCAATGAAATATTTTCCTTCGGGAAATACATCTCTTTCAAAAGGATACAAGGAAGGAACAGGAGTTTTTAATTCTGTGATTGAAATTGGAATTGCACTGCTTCCTTTTCCCTGCTCATCACGAATGTGAATGGTTGCAATTTCACCAGTAACCTCACTGACTTCGATAATATAGAATAGTTTTTCTCCATAGTTGTAGGTACTTTTGTCCATCTGGATTGAAACAGCTGGCACTGCAAATGCGTTTGGAGTTAAAATAATGCTAATTATGAAAATAACTGAAAAATACAAAATCCGTTTCATTTTATTTTTGCCAACAAATCTTTTGAACAATAAAATCTCAAAATAATCCCTTATGGTACCTATTTTATTATTATGTCATTTACAGATATTAAGGGGAATTTGATACTGGCGAATATGCCTTCAGGCCAAGAACAATTATGGGTAAATTTATGGAAAGAAAACTCCACAGACCTTCGTGATAGAGTCATACAATGGAGAAAACAAGAAGCCATAACTAGAATTGAAAAACCCAGTCGTATTCAAAGAGCTAGAAGGTTAGGATACAAAGCCAAACAAGGAATAGTAGTAATTCGTATGAGAGTTGGAACTGGAGGAATGAGAAAACAAAGACCACGTGGTGGAAGAAGACCAAAACATCTTGGTGTTACAAGAATAAAGGCAGATGTCAGCATGAAACAGGTAGCTGAAAACAGAGTGTTAGAAAGATATCCAAACATGAAACTTTTGGGCTCTTACTTTGTATACAAAGATGGAATGCATTACTGGTTTGAAGTGATTTTGGCTGATCCGTCTCATCCAAGCGTTGCTAAAGATAAAGAACTCCGCAAAAGGGTTCTGCCAAAAATTTCAAAGAATTGAAGTTATTTTTATTTATAATACTCTCCACTTCGTTACTATTACAACCAATTTCCTTTGGTCAAGTTTTTGATACTCCTGGTCTTGTAAATCGATTAACAATAAAGACAGACGGCCATATCTTTGAGGTTCACACTGTTTCAAATTTTGACATACCTGATTATCAATTTAGTAGTGATGAAAAAAGATTATCAGTAATTGTTTCAAGTAATGTTTCTAATAATTTAAGTGAGCTTCAAATACCAAAAAATTTGCTTGATGGAAACTTTACAGTTTATCTTAACAATCAAGAAATCCTTGCAGATATACAATCTAATGAAAAAATTACTTTCATAGCTGTAGAATTTCCTGGCAAGGGTTTGCACAAACTTGATATTATTGGAACTAAATATTTGCCAAATGCAGCTGTTTCAAATATTCAAAATCCACAACATTCTAAAAGTTTTGAACTAGACTCAGTTTTATTGTTTATAATTATAGGAATAATTGTTGCAATTGGTGCTGGCGTAGCAATTTTTTTAAAAAAACAAAAAAGAATTACTCATTAACTAAAGACTGAATTGTTGTTTCTAGATTTCCCATTTGTCCAAATGAAACATCTCTAAGTATGCCTTTTCTATCAACAATTATGGATGATGGGGTTCCTTGAAGTGAATACATTTCAAAGGTTTCAGCCTCAAACTCTTTTGATTTCATATAGTCTTTAACTCGTTGAATGATCTGTTTTTTGTAGTCTTCTGGCTGTGAATCAAAATCGGGTAGCTGATTATAGATAAAGTCCATTATTCTCTCCTCTGTGATGTTTTCTGATGTTTTTTTCAAAGAATCCATTGCTATTGGAAAAGGAATTTTGTATGGAAGCTTACTGTCGTCAATTTTTCCATATTGACTTAAACCCTGCTTTGTATCTCCAATCACTTCGCCAGTTTCTACTAACATCTTTAGATTATCAAGTGTATTTTTATCAAAATCTTCAAAAGCCGTTGCAACTCCAAAAACTCGAACGCCATCGCCTTTGAATTTATTGTAAACGTTTATGGCTTCAGGTATTCCATAAAGAAAACAACCCGGACAATTTACTTGAAATACTTCAACTAAGACAACGTGATCTTTTTCCTGATCAATGTTTGTTGGTATTCCTTGCACCCATTCTGAAAGCTTCAAGTTTGGCGCTTTTTCACCTATTTTTGCTCTCATAGAATTTATCTTAAAATTTGGTATTAAAAAGATAATGAAATTTTGAATTAGAATAATATATGAGCTAACAAAATTGCGACATAATTGAGCGTTGTAACTGAAGATAGAATGAAGCTTTTTTCTGAAATGGAAGAAAGATATGAGAAAAAAGACACTGATTATTTTGTAAAACTCTTAGATCATGAAGATTATGTTGTGAGAACTAGGGCCACTTGTATTTTAGTTGATTTTGGTGGAGAAGATAAGGTCCCATACATTGCCAAAGTTTTGAAAAACGATCCAAATGAACTTGTACGACACGAAGCAGCATTTTCATTAGGACAAATGGGTCATCATGTTGGAATAAAACCGTTAGAAGATGCAACAAAAAACGATCCAAGCATGTTTGTAAGACACGAAGCTGCTATAGCCTTGGGAGTGATTGGTTCAAAAGACGCTATTCAAACTCTGAAAGAGGCATTAAATGATGCAGATAAACCTGTTGTGGAGTCTGCAGTTGTCGCTTTATCAAATATTGAATTTATGGATACCTTAGGTAAAAATGAAAAGTTTGCAAAATTAACTGGCGGCTAAACTGGAATTACCCTTGTTCCTTGTTCTGATGATTCGAATTTGTATATTTTTTCAACAGCCGAGTCTTCAAAAATTTCAGAATCGTGTGTAATTATGATGAACTGTAAAGGAGTTCTTGAATGTGTATGAGAAATATCAGATAGCTGTGATAATACATTGACGAGTGATTTTCTTCTTTCTTCATCTAGATGTGTAGTTGGTTCATCTAAAATCACAAAATTGAGATTTGATGCTCCAAGAAGATGAGCCATACCAAGTCGTAATGAAAGAGCAACAACAACTTGCTCACCCCCGCTCAATGAATCTAGATCTAAAGTAGAATTTCTTGAATAACATGTGATTGAAATGTCTCTTGTTTTTTCTGATAGGAAAATCCTTTGAATCTTTGTGTTCATCATTGTCAAGTATTCAGAAGATTTTTCTGAAATTGTTTTTAATGCCCATGAACGAAGACTAGTTGCTACAGTACCATCTCGATTGAATATGTTTTGATGAATTTCATCTAATTCAGAAACATATTGTTTTACTAGCTTCAACTCATTCAAAACCTCATTTTTCTTTTCGGTTTGTTCGTAACTGTTTTTTATTTTCTCAACAATTGCTCCAAACTGCTGATCTACTTCACTTAGCTCTCTTCTTTTTTCTTCATAGAGATTTTTTAAATTTGAAAATTCTTTTGGATTAAATCCACCAGTCTCTTTTTCTAATAGTGTGATTTTATCATACATCATTTTTGCATGAGAATCAATCGATGATACTTCAATTAATTTTCCAGAATTTAATGTAATTGGAATTTTTTGTATGCTATTTTTTTTCTTCATAATTTTTTGTTTTATATCTTCAAGATCTTTTGGGTTCTTTACAGAATGAGCCCGAAGTGTTGATTCAGCTTTTATTGCTTGCTCAAGTTTTCTTGAAACATTATTCTTCTCTTCTTGAGCCCGCTCTATTTCTTTTTCAAGAGTTTTGGTTTCTTTATTCAGTAACATGATTTCTTGTTTAAGATGTTCTACTTGAAACAATGGATTAAGATGATCTACTTTAGAATCGCAAACTGGACATTTGTCATCTTTTAATTCTAATTTGCTTGCAAGTGCTTGTTGTTCTTTAAGCCTCTCAATCTGTAGAGAATTTTGTTGAATTTTTTTTGTGGTTGATTCAATTTTAGCTCCTAAATCTTCAAGTTGTTTTTCTGTCTCTTTTTTGGCCATAGCAAACTCAAAACAGTCTTCACAATCTCTAATTTTACGTTCATTTTCAGCAATTTCTTTTTGAATTGATAAAATTGCTTCTTTTGCATATTTTATTAGATCAGATTTTCTTTCTTCTAATTCTTTTATTTTGGATTCTTTTGGAGATTCTTTTTCAAGTCTATCTTGCAATGTTTTTAGTTCTTTTTCAAATTTCTTCTTCTTCGTATCTAGTTTATTCTTTAGTGGTTCTGCCTTTTCAATTTCATTTTTTAAATTACTAATTTCATTTTTTAAAATTTCAATATGAGTATCATCATAACCAAAATTTTTTTGAATTTTTTCACGAAAACTACGTTGAATAATTTTCATTAATTCTGAGGCTGTATCTAATTTATCAATGCCTATGATGGCATTTAGTAACTCTTTGAATTCTTTTGGCTTTGCTTTGATAATAGAATTTAATTCGCCCTGTTGTACAATTGATGCTATCTTTAATTTTTCAAAATCTAAACCAATTTTTGATTCAATTTCCTTGGTCATTGACTCGCCAAATTGTTTTCTTTCACCAACAGCTAGTGGGATTGCTTTTCCGCCCTGTATTTCTAAGAATTGTGCTGCTAACGTTCCCTTTGAATCAATTTTTCGTATTGCTTCATATGATTTTTCATTAATCGTAAAGCCGACTTTAGAATACCCCTGACTTGTTCCTCTGCGAATCAAACCCTTGTTTGACTTTCTAGAATGTTGACCAAATAGAGCAAAAGTTATTGCATCGATAATACTTGATTTGCCAGCACCATTAGGTCCTACAAAAACAGT
>DASSAK010000031.1:0-1861 GCA_035685445.1 Nitrosopumilaceae archaeon | reverse complement strand
TTTATCAAAAGTTGTAATCACATCTACTTCGGCAGAATTTTTTTCAAGTGATTTTTTTAAACTGAAAATATTTCCTGCGCCATAGTCAAATATTGCTACTTTGACCATTACATAGCTCCCTTGGTACTTGGAATTCCTTTTTGTTTTTTGTCATGTGATGCAGCTGTTCTTAACGCTACTGCTAAGGATTTCATTGCAGATTCTATTTTGTGGTGATCATTATCACCATACTTTACAGTCAGATGAATGCAACTATTCAGGTTTTGAAGTAGTGATTGAAAAAAGTGCTCAATGTCTTCTTGTGATATTCCTTCGATTTTTGATCTTTTTATTTGTAGTTTTAGTTTGTAGTATGGCCGCTTGATTAAGTCTATTGAAGCTTCAGCTAGTGATTCATCCATTGGTACAGATGCATAGCTGAATCTAGTAATACCAGCTCTATTTCCTAATGCTTTATCAATTGCAGAGCCAATTGAAATTGCTGTATCCTCAATTAGATGGTGTTCAATTTTGTCTCTTGATTTTGCCTTTACTTGAAGATCAATCATTGCGTGCTTTCCCAAAGCAGTAATTAGGTGATCAAGAAAACTAATTCCGGTATTAATGGAGGTCTTTCCTGTTCCATCTAGGTTTACACTAACTGTAACATCTGTTTCCTTTGTTGTTCTCTTTATCTTGCTTTGTCTTGATTTCATTATAATCACAGAGTATTGTAGTTTATTTCAAACCAGATTTAATGCCTTCGGAATAAGCTGAATGGAATCAAGAATTAGTGTAGCTCCATTTTTTTCAAAAAACTTTCTTTTTTCATCAGGTTCGTTGCTTGTTCCAACTATTCCACAAAAAGTTGTCTTGTTACCATTCTCTGTTGCTTTTTTTGCCATGATAAAGTCCTCCATTGAATCTCCAACAAAAATTGTATGAGATGAATTAAGGTCCTTGATTGAACGCAACAAAGATTCTGGGTTTGGTTTTGCAAGATCTCTTGGTTCATCTTCTAAAAATACTGAATTTTTTACATTGAATTGCTCCAAAATTTCTTTTAACGAATAACTTATTGAATCATAACCACGTCCAGTTACAATTGCAATGTTTTGATTAAATTTTTTCTTCAGTTTTTGCAATAATTCTTTTGTAACAATCACTTTATCTTTTTCAATAAATCCACTTTCAGTAAATTGTGATTTTTTCTTGAATAGTTTTTGGTATAGCTCTGGTCCATAGAACAATTGATCAAAAACTGAATAGAGAGGATTATCAGAGTGCCTCCCAGGATAATCTAGCTTTTTCTTAATTTCTGAAATATCAACATCCAAGGTATCAAGATATTTTTCAACTGATTTTATTCCTGTTTCATCTGCATTTTTTATCACTTGAAAAATAAACTCAACACCATCTTTGTTTAATTTGTGCGCAGCGATTAATGAAATAATTGATGCATATGTTAAATCAACTTCGTCATTGAACCCTCCAGTTTTTTTAAATGCATCAATAATCTGTCCATTTATTTGAATTGGATTAGCAATATTTGCAAATTTTTTAAGAAAATAATCGCTTGTTTTGATTATTGCCTCATCATATGAATTCGTAACATCAATGAGTACTCCATCACAATCAAAAATTATCGCGTCAACATCATTTAGTGGTTTGGCATTATCAATGTAAATGCCATCGTCCATTTTTGAAATTGTCATTCTAATAGATCACGTATGGCCAACAGGAATTTTGAGTTCATTTCTTTTGTTCCAACTGTAACTCGCAAACAACCTTGGTGTTTACCAATTTTTCCAAGTTTTCTAATTGAAATTCCTTGTTCAATCAAGGCTGTAAAGACACGTCCGTCTGCTCCACGAGCATCAAA
>DASSAK010000030.1:0-13043 GCA_035685445.1 Nitrosopumilaceae archaeon | reverse complement strand
AAGTGATTCAAAAGATTTGAAAGATTTTGGAGGTTGTTTGATTGCAGGAATTGTTGCTTCAACTCCTAATTCATTTAAGAAATGAATAATTTTCAACATATGTTGTCTTTCTTCATCTGATTGTGCGTAGAAGTATTTTGCAGCTCCATCATAACCAGTAATTTCTGCCCATGATGCCATTGACAAATAGTAACTTGATGCATAACCTTCCATCGTAATTTGATCATTCAACAGTTTTTTCATTCTTTGTGAGATTTTCATCTTGGATCCTATCTTTTTACTTTGTTAAATATGCTTCTCAATTTGTATGTTGAATTTTTTCTAATTCCTTCTCAAAACTCGCTTTGAAACAATTCAAATGAGTTTGCTCTTCTGTATCATAATCACATTTATTGCAACGGTATTGAATTGGCTTATCACAAAATGAACAAGATTTAGTTACCTCTAATATTTTACCACACTTTCTACATGATTCTTTTCTCATGAAAAAACTATGAATGTAATTCTTTTAAACCATTTGAAAATTAGACCAATCTAATTAGTATACACTAATTTTTTCAACTACCTGTTCTATCTTTAAAGAATAAATCATACAAAAACTGTAGCAATTCATGCCTTTAGTCACAGTCTCAATGTATCCGGGACGAACACAACAACAAAAAGATGAGTTTGCAAAAGCAATCACAAAGTCAGCTGTTGAAATTCTAAAAACAAAAGAGCAACACGTTATAGTTGTTTTTGAGGACAATCCCAAAGAAAACTGGTTCTTAGCGGGAAATCAACTATAAACTATCTTTTTATTTTATTCATTTTATCGAAATTTATGCAAAAAATAGCAGTAGTGCAATTCAAAGCATCAACAAATAAAGAAAAAAATCTCAAAAAAATTCTTCAGTACATTGAAAAAGCATCAAAAAAAGGAGCAAACCTTTGTGCATTCCCAGAATTCATGATGTTTTATACTCCTTCTTCTCAAACCCCAAGTGAATTATCCAGTTTGGCTGAAACAATTAATGGAAAATTTGTTCAAACAATTGCAAAAACCGCAAAGAAAAACTCAATTCAAGTTATAGGAACATTTTATGAAAAAAGTAAGAAAAAAAACCGTGTTTATGATTCAGCTTTTTTAATAAATAAATCTGGCAAAGTCATTTCAACATATAGAAAAATTCATCTTTATGATGCATTGGGATTTAGTGAATCAAAAAAGATGGTAGCTGGTTCTAAAATTGCACAACCACAAAGAACTAGTGTGGGAAAAATTGGAATGTTAATTTGTTATGATTTGCGATTCCCTGAAATGTCCCGTTCACTTGCATCTTCTGGTTCTGAAATTCTAGTAGCACCATCTGCATGGGTTAAAGGAGAAATGAAGGAAGAACATTGGATTACAATTAACAAAACACGTGCAATTGAAAACGGTTGTTTTGTTGTTGCACCTGATCAAGTTGGAAATATTTACTGTGGTAGAAGTATTGTGGTGGATCCATATGGAAAAATTTTACTTGATATGAAAAAACGACAAGGAATTGATTTTGTAAATATTTCATTAAAAACTGTAAAAAAAACTAGAAAATCCTTACCTTTACTTAAAAACAGACGAACTGATATTTATTCAGGTTTTAAGATTTAGGCCTTCTTGTTTCACAACTTATGTTTGAGCACTGTCTGGTCCATTTTTGTTTTCGTGAATATCTAAACAAAATGATTGGCCAGGCACAATTTGAGCACTTTTGCTTTATGGCACGTAGCCTAGCTTTCTGAAGCAAAGGAGAAGAGGCTCTACAGCCATTATAATAATTAGAACAACCAATGAAGCGCTTTCTTGTTGTATGAGATCTTATTACCATTAGCTGACCCACCTTACACTGTGGACAAACAACTAATCCGTTTTTGGGAGAGTTGGTTCCTAAAATAATATACTTTTTTTTCTTTGTTGACCATGAAATGTATCCATTTGCATCAAAGTATTGATTAATTTCATTTTTTAACAAATCAGAAATTCTTTTTGTAGATTTTACCATATTTCGTGTTTTGATAATCCTTTTAGTCTGAACAATCTGAATTGATCTTGAAGCTTTTTTCAATTTTTTTCAACCATTGAAATTACCTGTTTAATTTTTATATGGAATCAGGTCAGCGACTTTTGTGGAAAAGGTTTGTGTTCTTGGTGCTGGTAGCACCAAATATGGTAAATTAGATGACAGTATTTCTGATATCACTGTTCAAGCTTCAGTAGATGCAATTGAAAGTGCAGGAATTGAGCCTAAAGATATCAAAGCAGGTTACATTTCAAATGTTTTTGGTGTTGCCGACAAACAAGTGCATTTGGGCCCTGTAGTGATGAGTAATTTAGGAATTTCAGAAAGACCCTCACTGTCAATTGAATCTGCATGTGGTAGCGGCTCTGTTTCATTTAGAGAAGCTTTTGCAAATGTATATGCAGGATTTTATGATGCCGTACTTGTTACCGGGGTAGAAAAAGTAACTCATACAGGAACTGAATGGACAACAACTTACTTTTCTTATTGTTCAGATTTCTTTTATGAGGGTGCAGCAGGAGCTTCTTTTCCGGGACTATTCGCTTCTATGGCGCGTGCATATCTTACTGAATTCAAAGCAACAGAAGAAGACTTTGCAGAAGTTGCAGTAAAAAATCACGAAAATGGTTTTCTTAATCCTAAAGCGCACCTTAGAAAAAAAATAACAGTTGATGATGTTATGAAATCTGCAGTTGTTGCAAGTCCACTAAAACTTTATGATTGTTGTCCATTCTCAGATGGTGCAAGCTCTGTTATACTATGTAACGAAAAATTTGCAAAAGAACATTCTAAAGATTACATCCAAGTAATTGGTTCAGGTAGGGGTGGTTCTCCCGCAGCGCTTCAAGGCCGTGAACATATGACTACCATCCCAAGCACAAAAATTGCATCAGAAGCAGCATACAAAATGGCAGGAATAACTCCAAAAGATGTTGATTTTGCGGAAGTACATGATTGTTTTACAATTGCAGAAATAGTAGATAGTGAAGACCTTGGTTTTTTTGAGAAAGGACAAGGTGTTCAAGCAGTTCGTGAGGGCCTTACAAAGCGTAATGGCCAAATTCCAATTAACCCATCAGGTGGATTAAAATCAAAAGGGCATCCAATTGGCGCTACCGGAGTTGGACAAATAGTTGAAGTGTATGATCAACTCACTGGAAAAGCTGGTGAAAGAACAGTAAAAGACGCAAAAATTGGTTTAACACAAAACTTTGGTGCAACTGGTGCTAGTTGTGCTGTACATATTTTCCAAAGTGTATAAAATGTCTGCAAAACAAGAGTTTGTTGATAATGTAAAATCTGGCAAAGTTCTAGCTAGAAAATGTACAAAATGCGGCGAACTTCATTTGGCAACTGTTTACTATTGTAAAAAATGTGGAAATAAGGGATTTGAGAATGCAGTGCTTGATGGCAAGGGAACAATTGCCACATATACTATAATCACCGTTCCTCCTGCTGGCTTTGAAAAATATACCCCCTATGCCTGGGTGGTTCTTAAACTCGATGAATCTGATTTAAGGGTTTCAGGATTCATGGCTGGAATAAAGAGTCCGGCAGACCTACCAATCGGTACAAAGGCCAAAATTACAGGTTTTGATGATCGTGGTATCATCATTGAAAAGCAGTAAAATAATTTAGTGTAATTATAAAAAAAAATCATATTAGATTTTTAATTATTTTGAAAAAAAGATCTTATACATGTCAGTTGAAATAACTTGTGGAAAGTGCGGCGAAAAGATCTCTAGCATGAAAATGTTAAAGTCACTAAAAGATGTAATAAATCCTTACAATGGAAAGTGTCCATCTTGTGGACAGACATTATCTACATCAGAGTTTACATTAGATGTAAAGGAAAATTGATCTTTATTTTGATCAACAATTCATCACAAAACCTTATTTAGCTTCATTTTTTTAGACATGGATATATGGAACTGAGCGAGGGAGTAGCGGAGTCTAAACGGGGAGGTCTTCTACAATCTACATCAAAACGTGTACGAATGATCTTTTCTGTAATGGCAAGTCCAAACAGGATCGATATTTTGAGAATTTTGAATTCCAAAGGACCACTAACCTATTCGGAGCTAAAATCTCTTGCTGGATTCAAGTCAAAAAAAGAAAGTGGAAAATTTGCCTATCACCTGAGAAAACTACTACGACAATCCCTTGTGGCTCTTAACAAGTCTGAAAGAAGGTATACAATCACAAACCTCGGAAAACTGGTTCTTAGCTTGGCACGACAAATTGAAGAACGCTCAATTATTGAAAGTGGAAAAATGTATGTTCGAACCTCACATGAATCAATTGAAGAATTTAACTCACACAAAATCATTCAGTCACTTGTACGTGAAGGAAGTCTTCCATTAGAGCTTGCACAAAAAATAACTGAAGAAGTAGAAAACAGAATTTACAAATATCAAACAACATATCTTACTGGTTCACTCATCCGTGAAATGGTAAACTCTGTTCTTTTAGAACATGGTCATGAAGAATATAGAAACAAATTGGCTAGACTTGGTTTGCCAGTTTATGATGTTCAGGAAATGCTGACGAATGTAGATAATGTGGATAGTGGAGCTCAAGGCTTGCTGTTTAAGACAGGCCAAAAAGTCTTCGCTGAACATCTACTCACAAATACCCTGCCTAAAGACGTGGCTGATTCACACCTATCAGGCGACCTTCATATCACTAATCCAGGCATATGGTCCTTGGTGCCTGACACCATTTTTGTTAATGTCAAGGAATTGATTGAAGATGGAATTGATCTTGGCGGCAAATATCTTGAAGTATCTAGAATTCAATCAGTAAAAGATCTTAATGATCTTACTTCATCACTTTCTATGATTATCTCACTTCTTTCAAAAGAAGTGTCACAAGAAGTTGTAATAGATGGATTAACACAAATATTGTCTAAACATTCGAAAAATGCTTCAGAATTAGAACACAAACTTACCGATACATTTGCAAATGTATCCATATCTTCAAAATATGATAAAACTGCAACGCAAGTATCATTTAGACTTCAATTAGGAACTGATCCAAAAATAATTGATACTGTTCTCTCAGCTTACAAAAATTACGTAACAATTACACCGATCCCCAAGATTGGTTTGATTATTGATCATGAAAAAGGTAAACTAAATGACATCTCAAAAACACTAGCTGAAGTTATTTCTCTTGGTGGAAAAATAATTTTTTCAAAAGGTTCTGTATCAAGTATAGGGATATCTAATCAAACCACAAAAGCTTCTGGATCACTTGGAATAAAATTACAATCTATCTCAATTAACATGCCACGTCTTGCATTTGAATCAAACAAAGATGAAACTTATTTTAGAGCAAGATTGGCCCTTTTAATGAAACCAGCAATTGCCTCGATGGCATTAAGAAAAAAAGATATCTCTGATCTCACTAGACGTGGACTTAATCCAGTTCTTGCAAAAAATACACAATACATGCAACGTAATTCAATTTCACTTGTTCTAAATCTAGTGGGATTACGTGAAGCTGTCTTTAATATTCTTGGTTATGAAGACAACAAAGAAGGACGTGATGTATTACACAAAGTTATTGAAACAGCAGTTGATGTTGCTACAAAGAAAGGAAAAGAACTTGGTGAAGATGTTAAAATATGTATGACAGAAAGTGAAGGCTCTTCAAGATTTGCATCATTGGATGGTGAAAAATATGGCAAGAACTCACTCTTAAACACACTTGAAAGTGATTCTTATTCTGAGGGGATTAACCTAAAAGGATCTGAAATTAGTGGATTTACAGCTAAAAGTGAACAGATCTCTGAATGTAACAAAATAACCAAGATGTTAAATGGTGGCCTTCTAGTACGTCTACAGATAGATGATGACTCTAAGACTGATGACATCAAGACAGCAATTGAAAAGACTGCCCATCTTACCACGTCATTCAAACCTGTCAAAGAAGTAACAATCTGTGGTGAGTGTGGCTACAAGGGCGAAAAGCTTGGCGATAAGTGTCCCAAGTGTAAATCTCCTTACATCATCCGAAATTCGTAACAGGCCTTTCGCTTTTGATCAAATAAGGATCAATGTTTTGATCTTTTTCAGATCTTAATTGAAATTTTCTAAAGTCCACCGGTATGAAATTCATAGTAGCGGTGTTAATATTATTGAACTAAAGTTTGATCTAAGAGAAAAAAATTTTGCCATATAAGTTATATTCATTTGATTCTTACCCTTTGCGGGGAGATTATAAAATTGGATAATTCACAAATAGAAAATACTATCGGCGAGATCCGTAAGCGAAATGGATCTGTTGATCCTTTTAATAAGGAAAAAATTTCAAATGCAATCTACAAGGCACTAGCAGCAACATCAGAACCGGATCGAAAATTAGCTGATCAGTTAGCTGATGGTGTAGTGACAAGACTAGTCGAACATGGATTTTCAGCATCTAGTCCTCCAAGCGTTGAAGACATTCAAGACTTGGTGGAGTCTACTCTTATTGAAAAAGGTTATAGCGAAATTGCCAAAGCCTACATTTTGTATAGACATGAACGTAGAAAACTTCGTGATGAAAAAATGAAAGTTCTGAACTTAAAAGTTTTAGATCCTGTTTCGAAAAAATTTGATCTTAATTGTTTGCGAGTTCTTGCATCAAGATATCTCATGCGTAATAGCAAAAATGAAATCATAGAAAGCCCAAGTCAAATGTTTGAGCGTGTTGCCATTCTTGTAGGTATAGGTGATTTGCTGTATGACAATCAAATCTTTTCAAAAGAAGGACAACAAACACAAGATATTGAAGAAGCGAAATCCTATCTTGAAAAACTTGATAATTTTAATTATAAATTTAAAATTGGTGAATATTATCTAAACAAATGGCACTTTAGATCCTTGATCAATCACTACATCACACTTGCCGGACATGGACAAATGAAAGTTTCATTCAAAGAACTTTTGACACTAATTGCTGCAAAAAAATTTGAAAGCTATGCAGAAAAAATTTCAGAATATAATGAATTAATGGTACAACAAGACTTTCTACCAAACTCACCAACAATGATGAATGCAGGTGGTCGTCTTGGTCAATTATCTGCATGTTTTGTTTTGGACATGCCAGATGATATGGGAAGAATTATGAAATCAACATCCGACGCTGCACTAATTTTCAAATCTGGTGGTGGTGTTGGAATTAATTATTCTGATCTTCGTCAAGAAGGCGATATTGTTGCATCAACCTCGGGAGTAGCATCAGGTCCTGTTTCCTTCATGAATATCATCAATACTGTTACTGAAGTAGTAAAACAAGGTGGAAAACGAAGGGGTGCAAATATGGGCATTATTGAGGCATGGCACCCAGATGTCGAAAAATTTGTGACTAATAAAACTGAACCCGGAATTTTAGAAAACTTCAATGTTAGTGTGGGCATATGGGAAGATTTCTGGCACGCTCTTGTAAACACCGAAGACGGAAAATACATGCTTCGAAGCCCAAGAGATAAGGCACCAATTCGTGAGGTAAATGCTCATCAACTAATTGATTTGATTGCGCTTTCTGCATGGAAGAGTGCTGAACCAGGATTGATCTTTTTTGATCAAATTAACAAATACAATGTTTTTGCAAAGGCAAGAGGCGGACCGCTACGAGCCACAAATCCGTGTGGCGAACAAAGTCTTTATCCATACGAATCATGTAATCTTGGCTCAATCAATTTAGCAAATCTTGTAAAAAGAAAAGCAGATGGGGAATACGAGTTTGATTGGCAGAGATATGAAGAAACAATTAGAAAGACAACTAGATTCCTAGACAATGTCATTGATGTTAACCACTATCCTGTAAAAGAAATTGATGTTGCTTCAAAAGACTCTAGAAGAATTGGTCTTGGTGTAATGGGTGTGGCAGATCTTCTCTATAAACTTCGAATCCCATACAACTCACAAGAAGGATATGAACTTCAATGTAAGCTAGCAGAGGCTTTAACATATTATTCAATGGAAGAGAGTGTCGCACTTTCAAAATCAAGAGGAGAATTTCCGCTATGTTCTAAAACAGAATACCCAGAAGGAAAGATTCCAGTGGCTGGATATTATGAAAAATCAAAAGATCAACATTCCTATGATTGGGATGCACTAATTGATAAAATCAAAAAACATGGAATACGAAACGTTCTAACAACTACAGTAGCACCAACTGGTACACTGTCAATGATTGCAGATTGTTCAAACGGGATGGAACCAACATTTGCATTGGTATTTGAGAAAAGAGTCACAGTTGGAAGATTTTTCTATACAAACAAAATTTTTGAACAAGTTCTAAAAGAAAATGGATTATACACTGATGAAATATTATCAAAAATTGCAGACAATTATGGTTCTATTAAAGGAATTCCAGAAATTCCAGAATGGATGCAAAAAATCTTTGTTACTGCCATGGACATTCATTGGGCAGATCATCTAATGGCACAAGCTGTTTGGCAAGAATGGATTGGAAATGCAATTGCAAAAACAATTAACATGCCTTATGATGTTACTGCAGACGATGTTAAGGCAGCTTACTTGCTGGCTCATGAAATGGGTCTAAAAGGAATCACTGTTTATCGTGATGGTTCGAGAAAGACACAGGTTTTACACATGACAAACGAAAATGCAGAAAAAATCTTTGAGGTGCCGCCAAGCAACTTCATTACTGATTTTGTTACAAAAGAAATTACTAACTCTTATGTTAGAACTCAAGTTGATGATGCATTAAAATTAAAAATTCCCGAGGAAGCAACTGTTGAAAGTAATACAACCGAAGAAGTAAAAGAAGAAACTTTATGTCCTACATGCAAGAATAATCTTGTTTTTGTTGAAGGATGCAGTATCTGCATTGAATGTGGATATAGTGGATGTACATCAGGATAGAAAATATATCATAACTTTTTTACTTGCATTATTGACTGCCAACAATATTGAATAGAAAAGCTATTACAGGCATTGGGGCAGGAATTGCAGTATTAATTATTGTAGTTATTTTTGTAACCAATTCTGATTTTGGAGCTGTACAAAATATTCAAAAAAATGAAAAACTAGGACTTGTAATTAATACACCAACAACCGCAGTAACACTTCAACAATTAGATCAAATATACGAAGAAGCAGCTTCTACTGGAATTGGTAGAAGTAATGTCTATTTATTTTGGAATTTAGTAGAACCACAAAAAGGTGAGTATAATTTTCAAGAACCTGATATTTTTATGAGTTTAAATAAAAAAAATAATCTAAAAGTTACACTCTATTTTTCTATTATTAATGGAAAAACATTAGGACCATTTCCTGATTGGATGGGAAAACCACAACTACGTGGAATTTCTAATGATAACATTGTAAGTGTTTTAGATGCAATTTTGTCACGTTATGACATTATAGATACAGTAATAATTTCTGGTGAAACAGATGCACATTTTCGTAATCAAGAAGATTTGATACCAATATACAAAGATCTATTTAGCAATGTTTACGATAAATTAAAAGAGAAACATCCTAATGTAAAAATTGGAAACTCTTTTTCATTAAATAATGTCCTTAATAAAGAACTTGAACATATTGTAGCAGAACTAAGTCTGGGTGATTTTGTTGGATTTACATATTTTCCCGTTGATTCACTTAATGAAATAGTAAAAAATCCCATAGATGAAGCAAACGCTGATCTTGAAAAAGTGTTTGAGTTGGTGCCTGATAAAAAAATATTATTCTTTGAAATAAGTTGGAGTACCTCTGATTTTGTTGGAGGAAGTATGGGAGAGCAACAAGATTTTGTTTTGACAGCATTTAATTTCTATCAAAAATACGATGACAAAATTGAATCCTTAACTTGGTATCGTCAATATGATCGACCAGGAGGAACATGTGAAATTGATATCTCAAAAGTTGAAGGAACGATTGGACTTGGTACTAGTGAATTTGTTGCAGAACGATTAGGTCATTATATCTGCAGTGCAGGTTTACTTGATGTTGATGGCAAACCAAAACCTGCATGGAATGAATTTAAAAAGGTAATTAGCCAAAACCAATAACCTTCACCATGTTTTCATTAGTAATAGCTGAATCCGCATTAGAATTAGTTCCTAAAATAATTCAAAATCACCCCTCTGTAATTATTCACGCAAAAAAACTAGAAAAAAATCCAGAAGATATTTTGTTAGATAATTCATGGCATTTTGCAGCCATGAAAGGAATGGAAAATGAATTCAAACGAGGAAGACCTGATCTTGTACATCTTTGTTTACTTGAAGCATGTTCTACACCACTTTATTTTGAGAACAAAATCAGAATATTTCTTCATACAATTGATGACAAAGTTATTTTTATTGGAGATAATGTTCGAATTCCAAAATCATATCATAGATTTGCAGGATTAATTGAAAAACTATTCAAAGAAAAAATTGTAAAAAGTGATGAACAAAAGTTACTTGAACTAAAAGAAATGGATTTTTCAGAATTAATTGATCGTATTAAACCAGCAAAAATTATTGGATTTTCTACTTTGGGGAATAATGAATCATATCAAAGTGCTGCATCAAAGCTTGATGATAATTCTTGTATTGTAGTAGGTGGATTTCAAAAAGGTCACTTTTCAGAATCTGTTAGAAAAAAAATTAATAATTTGTTCAGTGTTGATAACAAATCATTGGATGCACATGTTGTTGTAGGACGAATTCTTTACGAATATGAAAAAACAATTTTTAAGTAGGCTACAAAGTTTGCTTTCTTAGGCGGTCATAGTATAGTCTGGTAGTACGCTGGCCTTCCAAGCCCGTTACCCGGGTTCAAATCCCGGTGACCGCATTTCATTATTAACGAACAAAATTTTTAGGACTAGAGTTATTATCACATATGAAACCTGTTGTGAAACAAATAGCATTAGAACGAATGCAGATTTTGATTGATAATGCAATATCAAATGCTAGAACAAATCCAAAATTAGCACAGCGACAGGCTTTACTTGCGAGAAAAATTAGCATGAGACTTAAAGTGAAAATGCCATATATGCTTAGAATGGTATTTTGTAAAAAATGTAAAAGTTTCATTGCGCCTGGAATTAATTCAAAGTTTAGAATAGGAAGATCTACAACCAAATCTATACGAATAACCTGCAATTTTTGTGGTCATACATATCGCAAAATAATAGCTCCATGATTTATAAGACGATTCACGAATTTTTTTGTTCATGGCAAAGGTGTATGATGTACCAGCTGATGTATTAATTAGTAAGCTTGCTGAAATTCTAAAAAATGAGGACATTCCTCCCCCAAACTGGATTTCTTTTGTAAAAACTGGGGCACATGCAGATAAACCTCCTCAAAATAGAGATTGGTGGCACACAAGATGTGCATCATTATTAAGAAAAATCTACGTTCATGGTCCAATTGGTGTAAATGAATTAAGAAAAGAATATGGTGGTGCAAAACCGATTGGTTATGGCGCATCCAATCATAAAGATGCAGGCGGTGCAATAATTAGAAATGCAATACATGGTTTAGAAAAACTTGGTTACATTGAACAAGTAGAGAAAAAGGGACGAGTTGTTTCAAAACAAGGAATGCAAAAACTTGATAGACTTGCTACTGAAATTTTAAAAGAACTATCTACAGAAAACCCTCAATTGAAAGTTTATTCATAGTGATTTAATGAGCTATTCAAACCCAGATGACTATGTGCATCATGACCATGATCATCCTCATGATCATGACCATGATCACTCTCATGAACATTCACACGACGAATCTGAAATATCGGCCCAAAAAGAACAAATTCTAAAACAAATTCTTTCTGGAGATGCAAGATTGCGATTAAATAATGTAAAAATGGTAAAACCTGACTTGGCAAATCTTGTTGAAAACTATCTAATTAGCATGGCTTCTCAAGGAAAATTAAGTTCTCAAATTACAGATGATCAGCTAAAACAAATTTTAATGTCTATTCAACAACCAAAACGCGATTTTAAGTTTGAAAGACGCTGATCTCTGAGAAAATATAATTAGGGGAAAAAGGTCGACACTTCATGAAAGGGCTTGTTTATGAGGAATACGCACCTGATGATGATTTTAAAAAAATTCTCAAAGTAAAAGATGTTGATGACCCAAAGCCAAAATCTGATGAAGTAGTTTTCAAAGTAAAGGCTGCAGCTCTTAATTATAATGATATTTGGGGAATGAGAGGTCAACCTGTTCCTGTCCCACTACCACACATTTCTGGTTCTGATGCAGCGGGAGAAGTAATTGCAGTTGGTGAAGATGTAAAAAACATCAAGGTTGGCGATAAGGTTGTTTCACACTCTAACATGTCATGTAGAGTTTGTAAGGCTTGTACCGATGGGAGAGAATTTGATTGTGTTAATAGAATTATTTGGGGATTTCAAACAGGTCCATTATGGGGAGCTTATAGTGAGATAACACATCTTCCTGAAGTAAACATATCAAAAATTCCAGAAGGCGTAAGTTTTGATGAAGCGGCAGCTGCTTCAATGACTCTTTTAACATCTTGGCATATGCTAGTTGGAAGGGCAAAAATCAAACCAGGTCAAACTGTTCTAATCATGGGGGGAGGCTCTGGTGTAGGTAGCTTTGGAATTCAAATTGCAAAATTATACAACTGTGATGTAATAGCTACTGCAAGTCCAGACAAGCTAGACAAATGTAAAGAACTTGGAGCAGACTATGCGGTAGATCACAGAAAAGAGGATTGGCACAAAGAAGTTCGAACAATTACTAAAGAACTTGAAAAGAAAAAAGGCGAAGTACCAGGAATTGATGTTTCATTTGACCATATTGGTCAAACTCATTGGAATAAACAACTAACCCTTCTCAAATATGGTGCTACCCTAGTTTCATGTGGTGCAACCACGGGCTATGATGCAAAAACTGATTTGCGTCATGTTTTCTTTAAGGGAACAAACATTCTTGGTTCGACTCAAGGCACCAAAGCTGAATTAGATGATGGATTGTATTGGATGGGTCAAGGAAAAATTAAAGCTGTTATTGATTCA
>DASSAK010000029.1:0-4608 GCA_035685445.1 Nitrosopumilaceae archaeon | reverse complement strand
CTGATCATTAAAGTCTGCAGGTCTTGGGGCAAAATGAGTAAGGTCTCTTAATGCCTGTTTTTCAGCTCGAAGAGATTCTGTAAGATCACTTAGTTTCTTTTCTAGTTCAGATGCAGTTATTGATTTCTCTGCAGTATCTCCGGCACTAACTTCAATCGAATCAGGATTTGTTGCCTTTATTTTTGCTCCAGTTACCTGGCAAGTATTTTGAATTATTTTATCTGCCATTTTTACCTGCTTTGTTTCAATATCTGATTTTACAGTAACAACAGGAACTCTAACAATTTGTTTGTCAGCACACATCTCAAACACCACATCATAACTACCCTCTGTAACAATCTGCTTTGCAACACCAAGCTTGTTTACAAAAACTCCTTCAAGCGGGATGCCTGCAAAAGATTTTTTCACATCAAGATCCGTTGATTTTATTTTTGGAACAAGATTAAGTGCAAAAAGATATCTGTTTAACTCTTCTCTTGCTTTGTTTAATTCATTACGCATTTCAACAATTTTTGTAATTTTTTCTTTCTCACCTTCAGTAATTTCATTTGCTTGTTTGACTCTAGTTCCTAATTGAGTTCTCTCAGCATCAAGTTTTTCTTGTAATTCTTTAACTTTATTTTCAAGTTGTGTTATTTTTGCAGTAACTCCACCTTTGTTTACTAACGTTAAATTAATCGAATCAGAATTTGCAGCTTTAATCTTGCCAGCATTTACCTCACAAGAATTTGGTAACAACCTTTCAACTAGTTTTACATATCTAGTTTCTGTGTCAGAAGTGATTATAACTTCTGGAGCTATAATTCCTTGCTCACCACCACATACCTCAAAAACTACATGATAACCAGCTGTTGGAGGAGCAGTTGAAGCAATTCCTGGACTTGTAGGAATTTTTACTGTAGTTAGTTTCTTTATAGTTCCCACAGAACTTTTATTTTTTAATTGATCAATGAACTTGGTAACGATCTGTGTATCTGTTGCTTTTGTAATGCCTCTCTCTATTAATTTTTTAGCAGTTTCAGGTTTGACACAAATTGGTTTGTTACTTGACTTTAGAATTAATTTATACAAATTTTCCTTACAAAAAACCTTCTCCGGAGAAACTCCTGCGTTTGTTTGCTTTTTTGGAACTGCGACATCAGATAACACATTTGCCGGAATCAAAAGACCTGCAGCTAAAATTACTATAACCACAAAATGGATTATTTTCACTTTCAGATAGTAGATTTTTCCAATAGATAAACCATGTCATGCTTTTGTCTTTACACCAGCATACGTGAGGAATTTGTGAGTCTGTTCATCTACGAGTTTTTTCATCTGGAGTCTTTCTTCCTTTGAGATGTTTTTTAACATTTTTAGCATTTCATTTAGGATCCCCGAGGTGGTTTTAGCTCCTTTGTATAATCCAAGATGATATAACATGGGTAATTTGGTAATGGTTTTTCCTCCTTCCATTTTCACATTTGATACATCGTTTTTTTTGCCTGGAGAAATAACAAGTGACGCATCAACTGCCAATCCTAGTAATTGAGCAAGATTTTCACTAATGGTTCTTTCTAGTTTGGTATTTTTTTCCTTTTTTGCAATAGATATAATCCGTTTTATTTTCAAAATTGCCTGATTTTCTTCTATATCATCAAAATTCTTTGATGAAAGTTCTATTCCAAAATCAGAATTAAACGAGTTAATGATGTATGTCAGGGCATCTTTTCTACAAGCTTCTTTTGTGGTTCCAAATGGACAGTTATCACAATTTGTAGTAAAATACCTAGCTCCCCTTTCACCAAAACTGGACAACACAATTTTGTCTTTTTCTCTTAATCTGCTTATTGTTCTTGAAATAGTTGCTTCATCTATCATGAGAATATCAGCTAATTCTCTATTTGAAAAAGAACCCTCATCAATTAATTCAAGAATATCTTCTTCAATTTTTCCTGGAGAACGTCTAGATGCCTCTTCTATCTCATCAACAATATAATGCCATACCATTTTTTCATCAGGATCATGATTTATCTTCAAACATTTTCCATCAAATGTGGCATCAAGTCCTGACATACTTTCTTTTTTGATAATTTTTTGAATGTGCTTTTCCACATTTGGAATTTTAAAATTTCGTAACAACGATTTAATTTCAGTAGAAGAAATTTTATTTTTATGATGTCTTAGAAGATGATAAATTGCCCATCGTACTTTTCTTTCATCGCTTCTTTCAACACGTCTTAATAGATTGCAAAACTCATCTACCTCGCCCCATTTTATTTCGGTGATTTCATCATCACTGTCTTTAATCATTAGGGTGGTGTTAAGATTTTTAGCAAAATTATTTAGCAATTTTGTAACTTGTAATTTAGAACCCAAAGGTTTTTTTGGTTTTGTAGATTTTGAACGTTTGATGATTCTATCTACTAATTCCTCTTTTGTAATTGATTCTTGCTTTCGCAAGTCCTGAGTTTCAAATTTCAAAGTTTCTAAAAAATCTAGGGCATTTTCCGCAATTGAAATTGGTTCAAACACGCGTAATGCATTTAAGGAATATTTTGACAATCCCACAGTATTTTTCGTTGATCTTTCAGGCGTATAAAGTCATCCAATTGACGTATAACTATGCAATGTAAGCTAGTTTGGAATTGCTTACTTTGATTCAATTTTCTTGGTCTTTAATAACAAAAATTCTCTATATCTTTTCTAATGATGAAAATTAACTATTCAAAAGACTGGACAGAAACGCCAAAAGATCTTAAAAATTTCTCAGAAGAAAACAAAGAATTCTACAATAATAGGATGTACGGTAATAGGTCTATTGCTTGGGAAGATATGCGTGGATTGAGTTGGATATTCATTAATGATGAGGTAATCTAATTGATTGGTGTAGAGTCCATAATTAAAAAGTTGAGAAAGAAAAAACCTGAAATGAGATTTGATCGAGTACATCAAAATTTTAAGTAAAAACATAATTTAGATGAGGAAAAACACAAATTGTTGATTTTAGATTCAAAGAAAATTACGAACCTAAACCAAGCTTGTAATGAACTATCAAAACTAGAAGAGGTAAGGCATGTAGGTGTCATTAATAGATTGGGACACTTGATTGTTGGAGGTCTCAAAGAGGGATTAGATCCTTTGGTTGATGAAGAAAAAATTCGTATGATATACATGCAATTGCAGTTAGATTTTCAAATGAGAAAAGAGTTAGATGACATTTTAGGCCCAATTGATTATATTGCATCAAGAAGAAAAAAATTGTTGATAATTTCTGTTCCGGTGCAAGACCATTTAATTATTATTACTGCCAAGCCAGATTCTGATGATAAAAAAATCATTAAAAAGGCTGAAGAATTATTCGATGAGATACATCTAAGTTAAAAAGAATGATTTATCACTATTGTTTAAAACAAAGTTCTACTAATAACGTCAGAATGAATTATATTCTAAAAATGATTCCTCTGATTGCTGTTTTAGGATTGTTACTGCCTAATGCATTTGCACAATCCCCTCCTCCAGATCCCATTTCAGATCTCATCGCAACACCTGGAAATGGACAAGTATTGTTAACATGGACTGCACCATTTGACAATGGAAGCACAATAAAATCATACAAAGTAATTTTATGGCAAACCGGAACAGACGTATTCACAATTTATCCTAACATTGCTTCAACAACAACTGAAGCTACAGCATCTGGTTTAAAAAATGGCGTTTCATACAGTTTCAAGGTTGTAGCAATTAATGCTGGTGGAGATGGTCCAGATTCTAATATTGTTTCGGCTACACCTTCTGGAAATCCTTCTCCATTTGTTCCTGATAAAATAACTGACTTGAATGTGGTAAGGGGTGATGGCAAGGTTAACCTTACTTGGACTCCCCCATTTGATAATGGAGCAAAAATTACAAGTTACAAAATTCACTATTGGGAATTAGATACTGAAAAACTCAACATCAAAACAGTAACTGGTGATGCTAAAGGGGCCCAAATTACAGGTCTTACAAACCAAGTATCCTATATTTTCAAAGTTATAGCGATTAATTCAGTTGGACACGGTCCAGATTCTAACTTGGTATCTGCAACTCCATCTGCATCAACCACAGCTTCAGTTCCAAACAAAGTTAGAGGCGTTACTGCAATAGCTAGCGATGGCAGAGTTTTTCTATCTTGGATTCAACCCTCAGCAAATGGTTCTCCCATTACAAGTTACAAAGTTATAGTTTCAGAAGCTGGCTCTACTAGTTTTACAACATATCCAAATCTTAGTACTGAAACAAAGACAACAATTACTGGATTAGAAAATGGAATAAAATATAATTTCAAAATAGCGGCAGTAAATGCAATTGGTACCGGCAAAGAGTCAGATATAGTATCTGCCATTCCTGATAGACGTGTTCCAATAGAAATAACAAATCTTAGAGCATCTCCTGGAGATGGCAAAGTTACACTTAGTTGGTCAATTCCCCCGTCTGCAACTGATATGCTTACAAGTTATTGGATTAGAGAATACAAAACAGGAGAGGCATCATTTGTAACACACACAATTTTGGATAAATCTACTCAAGTAACAATCCTAGGTTTAAAAAATGGTGTTCCATATGGTTTTAGTGTAATTGCTGTAACAG
>DASSAK010000028.1:0-2329 GCA_035685445.1 Nitrosopumilaceae archaeon | reverse complement strand
GAGCTAATTTTATGGCGTCTCATTAGTTTGGCACAATCATAAACTGAAGCATCTTTCATGACTGTTTTCAAATTTTTTGACATAAAACCACCAACTTTGACGGATTTTATCGATTTATCACCAAGTGAATAAACCGTTTTAGCTATGTCTTTTTCAGTAATTATTCCCACTGGATTTTTTTTTGAATCTAAAACAACAAGACGTTTTAGTTTGTGCCGTAGTAAAACATCTCTTGCATCTAAAAGACTAGTGTTAGGAGTTACAGTAATGACGCGTTTAATCATCCTTTGATTAAGATCGACATTTTTTAAGAGCAATACAATGACAGCTTTTGCAGTCGTTAAATATATCAGTTAGAATATCACCAATGAAAATCAGTCTTGAAAATCTTGAGTTTCTTTTAATTAAAATTTGGAATAAATCTTCATTAAACTGAGAAATTATGATTTCAGACACGATTTATGAGCATCTTAAGGATATCTACAACAAAAAAATTAACTCTCTAATTGAGCCTGTGACAACTATTGAGCCTACATTATCTGTTTCTAAGGTAATAAACAAACTTTCAAAAAACGATTCTTATGATGCATTCTATCATGATGGAAAATCTGTACTAACTATCAACGTTAGATCACTACTTGCTGGAAAAGACATTGCGGACATGAAAGTACATCCTTTTCTTGAAACAATTCCAGCTTTGACCCCCACTGACAATATACAAAAAGCGGCCAATATCATGAGTCATTATCGAATTAGAACCGTGCCTGTAGTAGATAAGAAAAAGATCATTGGAGGCGTTAGTGCAAAAAGAATTTTGAAGCTTCTTTCTACAAAAGATAACAAATGGATAAAAGCAAATCTAATTTTTACACAAAAGCCAATCACAGTATCTTACAATGATTCACTAAGTACTGCAAGAAAAATTATGATTTCAAAAAGAATTGATCATCTTCCTGTAGAAAAAAAAGGATCAATCAATCAAGTTCTCACATCATATCATCTTTTACATGCAATAAATCCACATGAAGGTATAGGAAGACGTTCCAAGGGAATGGATAAAGTTCGACACTTAGAATCAAAAATTGGAAACATTGGAAGTACACGCATTCCTCAATGTACTGTAGATGATGATCTTAACACAATTCTCAATGCAATGCTTAAAACAAACACCACTTGCTGCTTGGTTAATCTATGGAAAAATCTTCAGGGAATTATCACGTATCGTGACATTTTGAGCCTTCTAGCAGTAAGGATGGAAAGTGAAATCCCGCTTTATATAATTGGGATACCAGAAGATCAAAAAAATGTAAATTTGATTACATCCAAATTCGTAAACACATTAAAAAGAATTCAAAAAGTTTATTCTGAAATTCAAGAAGCTAGAGTATCAATAAAGCAAAGAAGATCTGGAAGAAAAAAAGAAGGAAAATATGAAGTATCAATAATGATTACAACCCCTCATCATTCTCCACACATATACAAAGAAGTTGGATTTGATCTTAGTAATGTTATTGAAAGTTTGAGCCAGAAATTGTTAAGAAATCTTTCAAGACGTTCAAAGAGACGTTCAAAAACAAGCATAAGAAAAATTAATCTTCCAATTACTTCACTCTAAAAAATTATTTGAAAAACTGATCAACCTGAGTTCTGTATTTTGAAACAACCCTACCAAAATCTTCAAAATCAGAAGCTGAGGGGCTCTTCATTCTCATAGCATATTGATTTAAAAAAACAGAAAGAGCACTACCAACTATCAAACTAAAACAGGAATCAGCTAAATTTTGTGAAAAAGGAAATGCAATTTTTATGAAAGGAAGATAAGATTCAGTCTGTGAAATCATCAGTTTAATGTGTTTTTCCACATTGTCTTGAATATCCTTTTGAATTGCCATACTTTGATTTCACCTAATTCATTCTTAAAACTAGCTTTTTCCCTATTTTCTCATAATTTGTTCTAGATACTTTTCTTTTCCTTTTCTGCTACGAGGTAAGCATCTCAGCTGTCTGTTACAACAGGGGCAACACAGACCATCCCAATTCACAAAAACTTCACAATAATTACATCTTTTTTGTCCAGCTGCATACCTTCCAATCTCAAAAGGCTTTTGTGCTTTGTATTGTTCACACGTGCCTCTACAGTAGACCATGCCCTTACTCCATAAAACTGAAAACAAAATAAATGTTATTATTTATTTTCATAAAATAAATTACTCAGAAATAACATAAACAGTATGTTTGCATTGCACCCGTTTTTATACAAATGACTTGAGTTTATTTTCAATTTCTTGAGTATATTTAAAACTAAAATCAGTAAATAATTTTATTTTAT
>DASSAK010000027.1:0-2082 GCA_035685445.1 Nitrosopumilaceae archaeon | reverse complement strand
GTTTCATAGTGAAAAATTGATGCTGCCAGTGCTGCATCGACATTTGATTCTTTGAAGATTTCAAGCATGTCATCAGGCTTTCCACATCCGCCTGAAGCTATTACTGGAATTGAAACAGAATTTACAATTTCTTTTGTTAGAAGAACGTCATAGCCATCTTTTGTTCCATCCTTGTCAATACTTGTTAAAAGTATCTCACCTGCCCCAAGGTTTGCTACAGTTTTAGCCCAATCTATTGCATCTAATTCGGTTTCCTTTTTTCCTCCATAAATGAAAACTTCAAACCAAAATTTTTGGTCGCCTTCTGAAAAAATGTTTTTTCCTTTTTCAGTATTGTAGTTTCGTTTTGCATCAATTGCAACAACAACACACTGCTTTCCAAACAACTCCATTAGTTCTGTAATGATTTCTGGATGTTTTACTGCACCTGTGTTTATTGCAACTTTGTCAGCACCACTCAGTAAAATATCTCTTGCATGCTGTAATGTTTTAACTCCCCCACCAACTGTAAATGGGATGTCAATGACTTCAGCTACTTTTTTTACAAGAGATTTAATGGTTTCACGTTGTTCTTCGGATGCTGTAATATCAAGAAATACTAGCTCATCTGCACCCTCATCACTATATTTTTTTGCCAACTGTACTGGATCTCCTGCATCCTTTATTGATTCAAAATGTAATCCCTTAACTACTCTGCCATTTTTTACATCAAGACATGGAATAATTCGTTTTGTTAGTGTCATAGTTTTTTTGCATCCTCTATTGAAATTTTGTTTTCATATAGTGCCTTTCCAAGTATTACACCATATGGATTCAATGATTTTATTTGTTTTATGTCATCAATACTAGAAACTCCTCCACTTGCAATAACATTTGCACTTTCTAAAGAACATGCATTTTGTAATGATTCTAAATCAGGTCCTTGCATTGTTCCATCCCTACTTATACTAGTTAAAAGAAACTCTGTAAATCCCAACTCTAAAAATTCATTCATCCCATCTAATAGTGTAGTTTCTAAACTTTTTTGCCAACCATTAACAGCAATTTTTCCATTAATTTGATCAACTGAGATTACAATTTTCTTTTTTCCTAATGAATCTGAAATTTTCAATACAGTTTCCCTATCTTGGAATGGCAATGTTCCCAATACCACTCTGTCAGAAATTTTTCCAATTTCAAGTATGGTGGATTCATCACGCAAGCCTCCTGCAATCTCAACTGGCACATCAAGTTCTGAAAGCAATTTTTTGATAATTTCCAAGTTTGAGCCTATCCCCAGAGTGGCATCTAAATCCACAATGTGCAGCATATCTGCTCCCGCACTTTGCCATTTTTTTGCAATCTCTGAGGGATTGTCACTGTAAATTGTCTTTTGGCTTGGATCACCTTTTACAAGACGCACTACCTGTCCATCCATTAGGTCAATTGCTGGAATAATTTTCATTTTTTGCACTCTCGAAGAAAGTTCTTAATCATTATTGAGCCAATTTTTCCTGATTTTTCTGGATGAAATTGTGTCCCAAAGAAATTTTCTTTTTCAATTATTGCAGGAATTTTTATTCCATAATCTGAATCAGCTACAACTACATCTTCATTTTTTGGTTTTGCTCGAAAAGAATGTACAAAGTAAACCCAAGAGCCATCATCAACTCCTTCTAGAAATTTACTTGACTTTTTTATTTCAATGCTATTCCAACCCATGTGAGGAACCTTCATTGTGTCTGGAAGGACTATCACCTCACCATCAATTATTCCTAGTCCTTTTTCCTTTCCTTCTTCACTTTTTTCAAAAAACATTTCCATTCCCAAACAAATTCCTAAAACAGGAATTTTGTCTTGAACATAGTCTTTAAAGTTGGTCTTTGAATAATCACGTATGCTTTTAATTGCAGGATCAAAGTTTCCAACACCCGGAAACAATATTCCAGAATAGCTGTTTACTTTATCAAAAGTTGTAATCACATCTACTTCGGCAGAATTTTTTTCAAGTGATTTTTTTAAACTGAAAATATTTCCTGCGCCATAGTCAAATATTGCTACTTTGACCATTACATAGCTCCCTTGGTACTTGGAATTCCTTTT
>DASSAK010000026.1:0-2280 GCA_035685445.1 Nitrosopumilaceae archaeon | reverse complement strand
CCAAGAAAATCATCTTTCTCACCAATTATTTCAATTTCTCCTTCTTTTGTTGGAATGATTTCAATTAACAGGTTACCATCTTGTGTAAAGAAATAATTTCTAAAAATCATTTTATCTTCATGAAATAATCCTATTAGAAATGTAACATTTTCTACATTTTCTTTAGTTTTTTCATCTGTCGCAGTAATAGCAATCTGTCTATCAGATTCTGTGAAGTAAATTGGCATTTCAATGCTAATTGTGACTGATTTTCCTTCCACATCAATAGAAGAAATTGTATCAAGGCCTAATCCATGACCATAAACATTTTGAATTGTGAAAAACGGGCAAACAACTATCGTGGCAACTAGTGCAAAGAAAATTTTTGTTTTTAACATGATAAAAATCTAAAAACCATCTTTATTGAGAATTAATCCCAAAAGTGCAGCTCTTGTAAATTTACCATATTCAGCTTGCTCAAAATATTTTGCTTGTTTTGTTTTATCAACATCAGTTGAAATTTCATCTAGTCTTGGTAAAGGATGTAAAATAATTGCATCGTCTTTCATTTTTTGAAGCATATCTAAGCCAATTACATAGCTACCTTTAACTTTAAGATATTCTTCCTCATCAGGAAATCTTTCCTTTTGTATTCTTGTGACATAAACTACGTCATAGTCATCAATGTGATCTTCAATGTTTGCTGTTTCTACAAAGGATAATCTTTTTTTAATTTCATAAACAGAGTCAGGTCTAATCTTTAGTGCCTCTGGAGAAATCAAGTGTACCTCGACATCATAGTTACCTAATCCATACAAAAGTGAGTAAACTGTTCTACCGTATTTCAAGTCGCCAACAATTCCAATTTTTAACCCATCAATCTTTTTCTTTTCTTTTTTAATTGTAAACAAATCCTGAATAGCCTGTGTAGGATGTTCTTCAGTACCACTTCCTGCATTGATTATTGGTTTTGATGAAACTTCTGCAGCAAACCTACTTGAACCATCAAGTGTATGTCTTAGGATTAGAACGTCCGAGTACAGTGACATTATTTTTACTGTGTCAGCTAGACTTTCACCTTTTTGTGTTGATGAAGAAGCAACATCTGCAATTCCTAATGATGTTCCACCAAGTAATGCCATTGCAGCTTGAAAACTCAATCTAGTTCTTGTGCTTGGTTCAAAAAATAGATAACCAAGTGTTTGTCCTCTTGCAATTTCTCTTCGTTGATTAGGATCTAGTTGAATAATTTTTTCTGTTGCACTAAAAACAGTCTCGAGTTTTTCTTTATCTAAATCACGGATAGAAATAATGTCTTTTCCGTAAAACTCGTTCATATCTTTCAATGATATATAGTGGTGATATACATACTATTCTCATGCAAGATTCAGACCTACTAGTAAGGCGAATTAAAGAAGGAACTGTAATAGATCATATTGATGAGGGAAAAGGTCTTCAAGTTTTAGATGCACTTGGAATTAGTGGAAAAGATGGAGGTCTCATCACTATTGCACTAAACGTTCCTAGTGGGAAATACAAGAAAAAAGACATCATCAAGGTTGAAAACAAATTTCTTCAAGATGATGATACAAGCAAACTTGCAGTAATTGCTCCAAAATCAACTGTAAATATTATCAAAAATTACAAACTAGTTGAAAAAAGACGTGTTGCGTTACCAAATGAGATTGATAGAATTTTTAGATGCTCAAATCCAGACTGCATTACAAATAGTCCTGAACACATTGAATCAGTAATGGATGTTATTGACAAAGAAAGTCTTGTTCTAAAATGTAGATATTGTGGTAGAATTTTAGACGTAAAACATCTAACATACAATTAAAATTTTGAAAATAATTTTGGTAGGGATTATTGTCCTAAGATGATAAACATCATTACTATACCATAGATAGCAATTGATTCTACCATTCCGATAAAGATGAAAACCTTTGATTGTAGTGCTGGGTTTTCGCTGATTACTGCAAGACCCGCAGAGCCTACATAGCCTAAACCAATACCTGCACCTCCTGCTGCAACTCCAAATGCAATTCCTGCACCAATGAGTTTTGCACCATCATCTGATGATCCGCCTTCTTCTTGAGCATAAGCAACAGAAGTTAATCCAGAAAGTGAAATGACAAAAGTTGCTAACAGTAAAAGTGTGATAGGTCTCATTTTCGGTATTCCTCAATTGGTTCCATATTTAAATCATGACTCAAAAAAATCAAATTTGATCCAACGTTTTCTTTTTGAAGTTTTGTAATTCATCTTTGATTGTTTTTTTAAAATTTTCGTGATCTTGTT
>DASSAK010000025.1:0-2717 GCA_035685445.1 Nitrosopumilaceae archaeon | reverse complement strand
TTCTTTTGAAGCCTTTGAGATTTCATTGCTAAATGCCATTTTTGTTAATACTTTTGATACATCAAATGGTTTTGTTGCCCAACCATATTCACGTAATTGTTCAACAGTTTCTGTCACTGTTCTTGGTGAGTTAAAGAAAGAGTTTTTTTCTAAAATGGCAAGTTTGTTTTTAATTTCTGATACAGGAATGGATACAGGATTTGTAAATTCAGGTTCGTGAATTTCAGCATCTTCTAAGGAGTCTAAAGCATTTTCTACAGATCCGTCAACATCAGTATTTTTGTTAAAATTTTCTATGGGTTGATCATTAATCTCTACCCTAGCTTTGTTTTCTTGAATGTATCTTGTAACACTATCTATTACTTGACCAAGAGTTTCATTATCAATATAGAAGTCTCTTGATTCAATTTCAACCTCATTTTCCCCAAATCTTAGCTTTATCTTCGCCAATCTAGAGTAAAATCAGTCAATTTTGATTTATCCTGTTAGCTCTAAGGAGCTTTAAGATCAGATCAAATCTTTTACACACATAATTTGGTTTTTTTTTCCTTCGTATTAAAAAGCAATTTTGGGAGGAATGGGCATGAAGTCGTCAAAGAAAGCTGCCATCATCATAATAGTGACAGCAGGTTTATTTGGTTATTCTCAATATGCCTCAGCATCCCAAATAGGAGTAATAATTGTAGATAGTACTATTTTATCAGAAGATGAACGAGGAACAACACAAAATCTACAGTTAGAATTCAACAACCCATCATTACTAACTCTTACAGCAGGAGAAACGGAATTTGTAATCTATGCTGATGAAAAAAGAATTGGTGATGGGACACTTGAAGCGTTTGTTCTTCCTGCACTAGATAAAGCACTAGTAGATGGAACGTTTCAAACTGATACTAAAAATCAAGTAGGAAATAATGTTCCAATAGTAAAAATCAGTGGCGTTACTACATATGATGTATTATTTACATCACTTGATGTTCCATTTGTGTACTACCCAACTGAAGACCAAGCAAGGAAATTTATACATCAGAACTAAATTGACAAAACTGTGTTAACAGTTTTTGGTTCTACTGCATTAGATACTATAAGAACTCCATCTAAAACTTTGAAAAATGTTTTAGGGGGAGCAGCTACATTTGCTGGAATTTCAGCTAGTTTTTTTGTAAAAACTGGATTAATTGCAGTTGTTGGAAATGATTTTCCAAAAAAATATCATAATTTGCTACAAAAATATCTTGATTTACGTGGATTATCAATAAAAAAAGGAAGAACATTTCGTTATGATGGAAGTTATGACAAAACTTTGAGTACAAGAAAAACCTTGAAGACTGAACTAAATGTTTTGGGAAATTTTAAGCCTACAGTGCCAGAAGAATACAAAAAATCTCAATTTGTTTATTTAGCAAATAATGATCCTGATCAGAATGTTGAATTAATTAAAGAATTTGATAAAGTAAAATTTTCAATGTGTGATACAATAGAATTTTGGATTACAACAAAAAGAAAATCAGTAATTAAAATGATAAAGTCAGTTGATGCCGTTGTCATAAATGATGAAGAGGCAAAATTACTAACAAAAGAATACAATTTGATAAAATGTGCAAAGAGAATGATGAATTGGGGAGCAAAATATGTTATAATAAAAAAGGGAGAGCACGGCTCCCTCATGTTTTTTGATGATTTGATATTCCCATCGGCAGGTTTTTCTTTAGAAGATGTAGTTGATCCTACCGGTGCAGGTGATTCTTTTGCGGGTGCCATGATAGGTTATTTGGCAAGCAAAAACTCGACTAGTTTTTCAGCAATTAAAAGAGCAGTGGTATATGGAAATGTGTTAGGATCATTTTCTGTCGAAAAATATGGTTTAAATGGATTACTTCAATTAAAAAATCGCGATATACAAAAAAGAGTTAAGATGTATGAAAGA
Source organism: Nitrosopumilaceae archaeon (assembly GCA_035685445.1). Taxonomy (GTDB): domain Archaea; phylum Thermoproteota; class Nitrososphaeria; order Nitrososphaerales; family Nitrosopumilaceae; genus DRGT01. The sequence goes on along the minus strand of DASSAK010000025.1, from coordinate 790 downwards.
ATGATTCGTTTCTAAAGACTTAAGTTTGATAATTTGGCGAAGAAATTAGAAACTTGACGCAAGAAATTTCAGAAAAAGATCGTTTAGATTCAATCTTTGCTTTACAAAAAGGTCTTGCCAACATGATGAATCTTGATAGATATCCAAAAGATTCTGAAGGAAGAATTGATGCATTGTGTACGGCAATAATTCATGAAGCAGTTGAATTGCAGCGAACGACAAATTGGAAATGGTGGAAAAAACCTATTTCATTTAACAAAGATGAAGCCAAAGAAGAGCTGATTGATATCTGGCATTTTGTTGTTCAGGCATCATTAGAACTTGATTTAACACCAGATGATATTTTAAATGAATACAAAAGAAAAAATGAAATAAATCGCGAAAGACAGCGGACAGGATATTAGACAGTTGTTATTGATTGAATAATTTTATCTTGGTTTGTTTCACCAATCATATCTATAATTCTAATTCGAGATTGGAATTTTGTTACTTCAGATTTAGTTAATGTTATAATCGGATCTGGACTAGTAGAATTAATAATTTGGCCATTATTATCAATTCCATTTTTGTATAATTGAAGTAATGAGTGGCCCGCTTTGTGTCCCCATACTTCTTTTCCACAAAGAATAATTGTTTTGATGTTTGGGTTTTCATTAACATAATGAATTAGTGATTCAATTCTTTTGTTTTCTGATAGAAGACGTCCAACTATTGCAATTTTTTGTAAGAATTCAGGTTGGGATAATTTCTTTAGTAAATCTATACTTGATAGAGTACAAACTGCAACTGA
>DASSAK010000024.1:0-11300 GCA_035685445.1 Nitrosopumilaceae archaeon | reverse complement strand
GAGATTATAGTTGTTATTTCTGTAGCCGTCTTATTCTTTGCAGCATTATTGGATGCTGGTATCTGAGCTGCCTGTAATTCTAACCTCATAACCTCTATCCAGCTTTCCTATTCCATACTTACATCCAGTGATCTTAGATGTGACATACAAGTTTGTTTCAAGATGCTTTGTTATTTTTTCAACCCTAAAAACTGACATATCTTTTGAAAGGCTAACAGGTAATACTAACATGTCTGCTAGATGATAATCTACACCAAGTTTAGTTGTTAGAAAATCATTTGAAAGACTTTCTGAAAATTTACCTTTTTTAGAATCATACAATCCATCTGAGCCTATTATTGAACCAGAGTCCTTACTAAAAATTAACATTGAACTTCCTTGGTCCTTTGCTGTTTCTTCTTTTACATCTTTTATCACTGAAACATTCCTTTCTTCAATTTTATTTTTTAAATCTTCCACAATATTCATTATGATATCTTTAGAAATTTTTGAAAAAGAACAAAATAACCTTACATCTTTTGTATTTCTTTGAAGTAAATTTATTGGCATAATTTTCTTTGACGGAAAAACCTCAACACTTACAACACCGCCTCCTCTAGGATAGTATCCCCGTTTTTTGATGTTCATTGAAAAATTTATTCCTAAACGAGTGTATGCTTCAGCTAAAACAAATTTTGTATAATTGCTAGTGGGGCTCCATAAAACATCGGTTCCGCCAATTATGGAAAGTTTTAGTTTTTTTCCAGCTGTTGCTACTACAGGAATAATTGCCTGTAAAAGGAGAGAAATGCTTCCAGCAGTTCCAATATTTTCTTCAAGAGAACAGCTTTCTACTTCATGTGGAATAAATTTAATTGAATTTGAACCAATGTTTAATCCTTTAACTTCTGCATGACAAATTTTTGAAAGTAATTTAAGAGAAGTAAGATGTTGAGCTTGTAATCCCGAAACTTTACGATTTTTTCTAATGTTCTCAATTTCAACTGGTTTTTTTGTAATACACGAAAGAGCAATTACACTTCTAATTATTTGACCACCACCTTCTCCAAACGAGCCATCAAATCTCAAAATTTCCATTAATTTATTAAAATCATCGAACTTTATGATAGTTTTTTAAATAATTGAGATTGTTTGCAAATAATGAATGGTCTTTTAATTGGACGGTTTCAACCTTTTCATTTAGGACACCTCGAAGCTATTAAATTTGCATTATCAAAAGTCGACAAATTATGGATAGGAATTGGAAGTTCAAACAAACCTATTGAAAAACAAAATCCATTTTCTGCAGACGAAAGAAAACAAATGATTCTATCATCAATTAATGAATCCATTTTAAATAGAATTCAAATTTTCTATATCCCTGATCTAGCGAATCATGAAAAATGGATTGATAATATAGAAAAAATTGTTCCAAAATTTGAGATTGTTTTTTCTAATGATGAGCTAACTCAATTTCTTTATTCAAAACGAGGAATCAAAGTTTTTTCTGTGCCATTCACAAATCGGGATATTTTATCAGGCACTAACATTAGAGATAAAATTCAATCCAATCAAAAATGGGAAAATCTTGTTCCTGATGGTACTAACAAAATTCTCAAAGAACTTGATGCTAACAATCGTTTGAATAGTCTTTAATTATAAATAAAGCCCTCAAAGAACTTCTGAGAGGCGAAATTATTTGGAATATTTAGCAATGTTGCCAGGTCCAACAAACGTTCCTGAAAGAGTTATGAGAGCAATGCTTGCACATATCATTAATCATAGAAGTGATGATTTTGTTGAATTATACACTGAAGTCATTGAAAAAACCCAACAAGTTTTTCAAACGCAAAATGATATTGTTGCACTTTCAGCATCCGGAACTGGAGCAGTTGAAGCATCTGTTGTAAATTTAATTAAAAAAGGTGATAAAGTTATCATTCCAGTAAATGGAGAATTTAGTAATAGATTATCACAAATGATAGAATGGCAAGGAGCAAATGTTGTAAAGCTTGAAACTCCTCCAGGACAAAATGCAACACTAGATCAAATTAAAGAAGCCTTTGATAACAACAAAGATGTTAAAGCATTCTATGTTGTTCATAATGAAACTTCAACCGGAACCATGGTGAATTATCTTGATAAAATTTCTAATCTTACGTCAAGAAATGATGCTTTCTATATTGTAGATTCTGTTTCACTTCTTGGAGGTTCAGAATTGCCAGTTGATAAATGGAATGTTGATGTATGTATGACTGGTGCACAAAAGGCTTTAGCCGCTCCTCCAGGCGTTTCTCCAATTTCCATCAGTCCAAAAGCCAAAAAATACATGATTGAAAACCCCCCGCCTACAATGTATTTCAATTTGGCACGATACTTCAAGTATTATGAAGAATCAAAACATACTCCGTTTACTCCCGCCTTACCATTGTTGTACGCATATAGAGAAGCACTTAGAATTATTCTAGAAGAAGGACTTGAAGCAAGATTCAAACGACATAAAGTTTGTTCGGATGCTCTATATGCAGGATTAAGCGCAATTGGCCTTACACCATTTGCAAAAGAAGAAGATCGTTCAATCTCAATCATTGCTTTGAATTATCTAGATGGATTAGAAGATAAAATATTTAGAAATACACTTGCAGAAAAATTCCGAGTTCTAGTCGCAGGTGGATTTGGTAACTTGAAAGGAAAAGTTTTCAGAGTTGGATGTATGGGAGAAGTAAATCGCTATCATGTTATGAGAACCATTTCAGCAATTTCTTCAACCCTTGCTATGATGGGTCACAAAACAAATGCACAAGAAGGACTAAAGATTGCTGAGGATAAACTAAAAACTCTCTAAAATCATGTTAACTTAATATTAGGAAATTCGAGATCGTGTACATTGACTTTCAGTAAAGGCTCATTAATTCTAATAGATTATACTGCAAAAGTAAAGGACAGCGATGAAGTTTTTGAAACAACAATTGAGGATGAAGCAAAAAAATATTCAATTCATGATGCTAACATAAAATATCAACCAAAACTTGTTTCTGTTGGAGAGTCTTGGGTCCTTAAAGGTCTGGATGAAGCATTAGCTAACACAAAAGTTGGTGATAAATTAACAGTTGAAGTAACACCTGACAAAGGATTTGGTGAAAGAGATTCTGGCAAAGTCAGAATGATTCCATTAAGAAAACTTGGTGAAGATGCAGAAAAAGTTTCAGTTGGGGATACAATTGAAATTGACAACAAACGAGCTATAGTGCGTTTTATTGGTTCTGGTAGAGTTCAAGTTGATTATAATCACAGATATGCTGGAAAAACCATTCTTTATGATGTAAATGTTCTAAAATCTTTAGAATCTGATGAGGATAAGATTCATGGAATATTAAAAAGACATATTCCAGTTGAAGATTCCAAACTAATTTTCAAAAAAACTGGCAATTCACTAGATGTCATAATTCCTGAAGAAATCTTTCGTGCAGATGGTCTTCAAGTAATGAAACACTTTATTCAGATGGATATATTCAAATTTGTTCCTAATCTACAAAAAATTAATTTTATAGAGACCCACGAAAATAAAACAAAAGAAAAATCAAAAGAACAAACAAAAACTGAAACTAAAAAAGAAGAAAAACCTGTAGAACAAAAAGCAGCCTGACTAGATTACTTTAGTACTTTTAGCGAGAGATAATGCTTTATTTCTAGTCATTTCTATTTCTTTTAAAATTGTATATCTTTCAGGTCTCAAATCCTGTGCAATTGTTAATGCTTTTACAATTTGATCTGGCTTTAATCCAATTTGTTTAGCTGTAGTTGGAGCACCAACGTTTTTCAACGTCTTAATAATTTTTTTCCAATCATGTCCTTGCAGTTTTGCCATCATAATTGCACCTATACCACATTTTTGTCCATGCAATCCAATTCCAGGAGCTAATTTGTCTAATGCATGTGAAAAAAGGTGTTCTGCCCCTGAACATGGTCTACTACTTCCTGCAATACATGATGCAACTCCTGCACTAATCAAAGCTTCAACAATAACTCTAGCATCTAATCCTTTTTTTGCAAATAATTCAGAATTTTCTATGACAATTTTTGCACTCATTAAAGCTAAATTTGCTGCATATCTACCGTAGTATTCCCCGACTCTGTCTCTACCTAACTCCCAGTCTTTTACAGCAATAATGTTAGCAATTAAATCGCCACAACCACTTGCTAGAAGCTTTTTGGGCGCTTTTTTAATTATATCAATATCAACAAAAACTCCTAATGGTGCGGTTGCTACTATAGAGTGAGGTTTATCCCCTTTTATAGAAACAAATGGACTCGCTATTCCATCATGAGAAGCAGCAGTTGGAACACTTACAAAAGGCTTGGATAGATTAAATGCAATCATTTTTGCTGCATCAACTGCTCTGCCACCTCCAACGCCTACGATTAAATCACTTTTGTCTTTTCTAACAATTCTTTCCAATTCAATAAATGATTTTTTTTCATTATCTAAAACGGAGTGCCAAATAGGCCGAATTTTTTTAGGTTTTAATGATTTGTCAATCTTTTTCTGAAGGATTTTTCTAACATTTATTCCTGTTATTAAAGAAATTTTTTTTGGTCTAGATAAAGAATTAAGAAAACTACCTATGTCTGAAATATTTTTTTCTCCTATCACAATCAACCTTGGTAATTCCATTATGTGTGATGGCATGCGATCTACATTTTTTGTCATTATTTATCATTTCACAGGAACAAAAAGTTATTTAAAAGGGTGTCATCCTTTTTACATTATCTATAACAGGTGTATTTTTTGTCAAATAATGTAGAAGAAAAGATTTTGCATGGAACTACCACTGTAGGTATTAAGGCTAAAGATGGTGTTGTACTTTGCGCTGATATGAGAGCAAGCGCTGGATATTTTATCGCAAATAATAACACAATGAAAATTCAAAAAATTGATGAACATGCTGGTATGACTATGGCTGGTGGAGTAGCTGATGCACAAAACATCACTGATATTTTACGTTATCATGCTAATATTCATAGAATTCAAAAACAAGAGCCAATTCCAATTAAATCATTAACTAGATTAACATCTCTTATCTTTCATCAAAATAGAGGTTATCCATTTATCGCTGACATATTAGTTGGTGGATATGATAATACTGGCCCTGCATTGTTTAATATTGACATGTTTGGTTCAGTTGAAGAAAAAATCTATGTTACTACTGGTAGTGGTTCTCCAGTAGCATATGGTTTACTTGAGGAAGAATATCATGACGACCTCACAGTAGAAGAAGCAAAAGTAATAGCTCTTAGAGCAGTGAAAGCAGCTATTACAAGAAATATTGGAACCGGTGACGGAATCAATGTCTCAATAATTGACAAAAATGGATTCCGCCTTTTAACAAAAGAACAAAAAAAAGCAATCATTGCACTATAGTGATTTAATGCAAAAAAAACAGCAACAAAAAGAATTACCTACTAGCCAAAATATAATGGCAACCATACTAGAAAGTATCCCAAAAGAAGCAAATGTTACAAAAATAGAGTACGAGGGACCACGAATTGCTCTTTATACAAACACTCCAAAATATCTAATGGAGAACAATCAAATTATTTCTAATCTTGTAAATGTAATCAAAAAAAGAATTGTAGTAAGAACAGATGAATCAATTAGAAAATCAGAAGAAGAAGCCAGACAAATACTCACACAACTAATTCCTAAAGATGCTGATCTTCAGAGTACATTTTTTGATACTGCAACAGGTGAAGTATCTATAGAGGCAAAAAGACCATGGCTTTTACAGCGAAATGCAAAAGAATTCAACCATCCTGAAGTTACAGAAAAAATTGGTTGGAAATTAAGGATTAGAAAAGCAACTACAAATCCTTCCAGCACCATTCAAACAATAAACTATAATCTAAAAATATCATCTACTGACAGAAGCAAGCAACTACGACAGATTGGTGATGAAATCTTTAGACCTAGACTGGCCCAAAAATCTGAAGTTTCATTATTAACTCTTGGAGGATTTGGCCAAGTAGGACGCTCCTGCATGCTTTTAACTACTGCAGAAAGCAAAATTTTGATTGACTGTGGAGTAAATCCAGGAGCACGAACTCCATCAGAATCTTTTCCTAGGTTAGATTGGGCAAATATTACCCTTGATGATCTTGACGCAGTTGTAATTGGCCATGCACATCTTGATCATACCGGATTTTTGCCAGTTCTGTGTAAATACGGTTACAAAGGCCCAATCTATTGCACTGAACCAACACTCCCAATGATGAATTTGATTCAACTTGATGCAATCAAAGTCGCATCAGCACAAGGGAAAACACCAATGTATTCAGATAGAGACGTTAAGCAAATTATGAAACAAGCAATCACTCTTCCTTACGGAACGGTGACTGATATTTCGCCGGACATAAAACTTGTTTTGGCAAATGCTGGCCACATTCTTGGCTCTGCTCTTTGTCATTTTCATATTGGAAATGGTGATCACAATTTTGTATATTCTGGTGACTTGAAATTTGCAAAAAGCATTCTATTTGAAGCAGCAAGTTGGAATTTTCCTAGAGTTGAAACTTTGCTGATAGAGAGCACTTATGGAGCAAAAGAAGATATTCAACCTTCTAGACAAGAAGTCGAATCCGCCTTTATCAATGCAATAAACAATACTTTGGCAGATGGAGGAAAGGTCTTAATTCCTATTCCTGCAGTAGGCCGTGCACAAGAAATCATGATGGTTATTGATCATTATATGAAATCAGGAGAAATGGTAGAATCTCCTGTTTTTACAGAAGGTATGATATCTGAAGCATCTTCAATACATGAAGCTTATCCTGAATATCTTGCAAGAGAACTACGACAGAAAATTTTAGAAACTGATGATAATCCATTTGATTCTGAATATTTTACAAACGTTGAACATCCCGATGCAAGAGAAGAACCACTTCGTGATGGATCTCCTTGTATAATTTTAGCAACATCAGGAATGTTGGAAGGAGGCCCTGTTTTAGAATATTTTAAAAATATAGCTCCTGATAAAAAAAACAAGATCTTGTTTGTGTCTTACCAAGTAAATGGAACACTTGGAAGACGTGTACTTGATGGTTCAAAACAAGTATCATTGATGGGCAAAGAAGGAAAAGTCGAAGTTGTAAATATTAACTGTGGTATTGAAAAACTTGATGGTTTTAGTGGTCATAGTGATTATAATCAATTAATTTCCTTTGTACACAAACTTAGACCAAAACTACGACGTGTTCTTGTTAATCACGGAGAGCGAAGAAAATCAGAAAATCTTTCAATGTCAATTAGAAGAATGTTTAGAGTTGCTTCTCATTATCCACAAATTCAAGAAGCAATAAAACTATTTTAAATCATATTCGGGTTTCCAGATTTTTACATTAGATGGTGCAACAATAATTCTTTCTTCACCTAATCTTGCAATATCCGCACCTGCAGTTTTTGCAATTGAATAAAGTTCTTCAACTACCTTTCTTAATTGGTCTACATCTTTTTGTGCAAGTGGAGTGACCCTCAAAATTAGAATCATGTTCTTTTTGATATCTTCTTTTATTGAATGAACATCACTTGGGTCTCTGATAGTTATTGCTTTTAGATAGGTATTACCTTCTTGTTTTTGCATCCTGTTGAGAAAAGCGATCTACTTATTCAAAAACTCTTCTTTGTTAGATTAAATTACGAACCAAATTTTCAGGCTAAATTCTGAATTTTAGGTACGATGATTCTTGAGCACATTCAGCTTGAATCTCTTGTTTTACATTATTTTTCTGTGATAGAACTATTTGTTTGGAATTATTTGGAGCATCAGAATAACGCAATGTAACTGACGCTGCAAATTCCCTATAATTTTCAGCTGTACTACCTCGCAACATAGAGGTGGGACCAACATAATCTTTAGCCTCAAGAATAATGTCATCAGGTAATGCGAGCAATACAATGTTTGCATTTTCTTCTTTATTTCTTCCAACAACAAGCTTTGTGTGTTCATCTAATCTAAAATGTCTCCCAACTTTTAGTAAATCAATATCATTGAATGTTGGATCTTTGGCATGATTAAAAAGATCAGAACATCTTTTTCCAAATGCTTTGTCAGTTAATAAACACCCGCCACCTGCATTTGGAGGATCAACAATGCCAAATTCTTTTGCCATTTGTAACTGTATTTTTCTTGAACGACCTCTAATCATTCCAAGATCTTCTCTTTTTATCAAACCATCTTTTTCTGGATCGGTCTTTGGTAATAGTGCTGCAGAAAGTGGTCTTACAATTTTTCCTTCAAGGTTTGATTCCTTTTCAATTGTCTTTAATGCAGGTCTATGTTGACTCATTGGTCTTTGACCAACAACTTCGCCTGAAATTATAAACTCTGCACCGATCTCCTCCATGTATTTTTTTGCAGCATCAAACATCATTGCTCTACAATCAATACATGGATTAAAGCCCGCACCACGTCCATGTTTTGGATTCTTTAACATCTCAATGTATTCTTCACCAAGAAATGCTGTTTTTAGTGGAACATTTAATGTCTCTGCTCTATTAACAATATCGAAACCACAACCTTTACCGCAATCAAAATCACAAAATGGTGTTCTAAGTGCTAGTGCATATACATCAAACCCTTGCTTTTGCATCATTTTTACAGCCAGTTGACTATCTAATCCACCCGATAGTAATGCTACCACTTTTTTCTTTGATGATTTTGTTTGTTCAGTCACTAATCACAAAGTGAAAACTCCAGTATACAAACTTTGCAGCAGAAATAAATTGAGAAAATAAAAATTCTGAGTGTGAAACAACGTCGAACCAAATTGCTGAAATTTGCACAAAAAATTAATTGTGATACTTTAGTTACTTTTGAACCAGAAAACCTATTCTATGTGACTGGTTTTTGGGGTGAGGCTATAGGCATTCTTGAAAAGAATGGTAAAACAACAATTATTGCACCTGAATTAGAAGTTGGGAGAGCAAAAGAAGAATCAAAAAACTGTGATGTGATCACTTCTGAACGAGGAATTGGACTGATTTCTTCTCTCACAAAAAAAATTAAAGGAAAAAAAGTTTGCACTGATTGCCAGAACTATACCATTGTGTCATCATTAAAAAAATTAGTTCATGGAGTAAGGCATTCCACGGAACCATTTAACAATGCAAGAATTATCAAAGATTCTAATGAGATTATTATTCTAAAAAATGCTTCAAAAATTATTGATGAGATGTTTGAAATCTGCTTAAACAAAATAAAAAAAGGTCAAAAAGAATCAGAACTTCAACAAATTTTAATGTCTTACGCAATTGGGAAAGAAATGTTTGATACTGGCTACAAATCAACATTGAATCCATTAATTATTGCCGGAGGACCAAATGGGGCACTACCGCATGCGCAAGTAACAAATAGAAAATTTTTAAACGGAGATCTTATTGTAGTTGATTTAACTCTTAGATACAAAGGATATGTAACTGACGCAACTAGAACATTTGCTCTAGGAAAAATTTCTAATGAGGCAAAAGAAGCATATGAAATTGTAAAAGAATCCCAAAAACTTGGTCTAAAATCTGTTAAACCTGGCATCTCTTGTAAATTGATTGATAAAACTTGTAGAGATTACATTAATAAACACAATTTTGGAAAATACTTTACTCATTCAACTGGACATGGTATTGGACTTGAAGTACATGAGCAACCAAACATTTCCAATAACAGTACAACAAAACTTAAAAAAAATATGGCGATAACAGTTGAACCAGGAATTTATATTCCAAAAAAATTTGGCATAAGAATTGAAGACTCTTTAATTGTTAAAGAAAAACCAATCATTTTACATAAATTCACAAAAGATCTAGTTATGATATAACCAAAAATATGATTATTATTTAATTATTTTTTTCTAGAAGTGCTTTTTCTACTTCAGTTCTATGTCTTGAACAATATAATCCAGAATATTTACAATCTGGACACTTCAAATACTTCATAAAATCAATCAAATCTAGGCAGATTCTTTAATGAGCGAATTATAGATCTTTCTATTCAATGATCCTAGGCATATTTTTAGACATGTTTTGAATTTCAAACCTAAATATCATAAACTCTATTTGAAATTAGAAAAAAATGGATAGCTGTGATACTAGAACTAGATCTTACAAGAATGGAAAAACATTTGAACAATGCAAAGAAATTGCAGAAAAAATGAACTTGTCTCTACAACATCAGATTAATGATAAAGGAAAAGTTCTTTGGAGTGATCTTTTAGAACAGGTAGACCATGATGAACTTGTTTACAAGCTCACTTTGAAATATTTACGTCGTGATGGATATGATATAGGAAATTGGAAAATTCCTGAAATTAAAAAATGCTAAACACGAATAATTCCAAAATTAACCAACCACTGTAGAGCATTTATTAATTCTTCATCAGTTATTTGGTTGTTTACCCAATATTCTGCAGTATTTTTTATCCAAGGAGGAACTTCAGAAGTAGAATCTCCACCAGAATTGGAAGTAGGAATTATAATTATTTTTTCATCAACTAAAAATTGTATTGCAGTTACAAACTCAGTATCTGAGGAGAATCCATCTACCCAATATCCTGTGGTGGTCTTAATCCACGAGGGAATAATTACAGGAGTTGGATCATTAATTCCAGTCTTTGCTTCATCTAAACTTTCTTGGATTTCTAATTCAATGTAATAATGACTTCGTTCCAAAAGTTTCTGCATTCTGTCATCATTCTGATAGTTCCATAATGGATCCTCATACAAGCTTCCGCAAACCCTTGATTCAATTGAATAATGATAATTTTTAATAAACCACTGTAAGCCCAAAAATTCATACTGTGGGAAAACTTCATGGCAAAACTCAATATCGTTCATTGAAAACTCAAATTCTGTTGCCACAGCATATGTTAGATTTGAAAAAAATAAAATTAATGTAAAAGTAAATATTATTTTTGTTAAAGCCACCAAGAATTTTTTTGAATATTTTTACTTGATAAACTATTCTACTAATTCATCAGAAATAATTTAAAAAAATTATAAAACTCGAAAAATTTGTTAAATTTGAAAAGAATACTTTCATATTTTCTTAATTTCTTCATACAAAATTTTACCAGAATATCTTATGTAATATGGAATTATTACATTTATCAAAATTCGTGCCTAATTTTGTAATCTCTCATTATTACAAATGATCCCTTTTTAATAGAAAATTCTCATTTCCATTTTTTAGACGTGGTCTAGAGGCAAAAAATGGCACAAACAATGGATAACCATCTCATCGAAAATAATATTTCTACTACTAGTATTGAAGATT
>DASSAK010000023.1:0-38242 GCA_035685445.1 Nitrosopumilaceae archaeon | reverse complement strand
GTTTCTGTATTTCTACATGCTGCATACAAACATGCAGCAACTAAACCATGAATAGACCGTCCACGCACTAATTTTTTTTCCATAGCCTTTCTGTAAATGTAAGCTGCTTTTTCAATAACTGCATCCGCAAGTGCTAGTTTATCTTTTAATTTATCCATCTCATTAAGTGCTTGTCTTAGATTTCTATCAGCAGATGAATGAGCTTGAGTTCTACTATCCCATGTTCTTAATCTTTCAATAGAGCTTTTCATGCTTGCAGATAATGGTTTTCCCGTAGAATCTTTGTTTGCTGGACCAATTACCGTTGAAAGGCCCATGTCATGCATTGTTAATGAAGTTCCAGCACCTACTCTTGTACGATTTGATTCTTCATTAGAAAATGTTCTCCACTCTGCACCTGTATCCGTTATTTTCTCATTAATTACAAATCCACAAAATGCACAAAACAGTTCTCCAGAATCATTATCCGTCACAATTTTTCTTTTTCCACATGAAGGACATTTTTGTTGTGTCACAATAGGATTATTCATCAAATCGCTTAACCCATTCTTTATGTATGCCTTGTACTTATTACCATTTTACACAAATTCTTACGGTGATTGGGGTGTAGGTTAAGCTAATGTTCATTCTAATTTTTTAGAATGAAAAAATCATGATTAATAGTGCCTAACTTCATTATGGGTTTTTAACAAATATTATTTGAATTGTAAAATTAGAGCCACACTTTTAGGTATGTCCTTGTTGAATCTCTACAATGAGTGAATCTGGACCAAATGTTGTTGGCATTGAAGTACTAAAACAAAACGGTGTTGATGTTGATGAGCTAGTCAAACAACTCGTCATAAACTCATCAGTAGAGTTTACTGCCTACTATTACTTTACCCTACTACGAGCAAATTGTACTGGAATGGAAGGTGAGGGAATTAAAGGCGTTATAGAAGATGCAAGACTTGAAGATCTTAGTCATTTTGAATCCTGCATTGAAAGAATTTACCAACTTGGCGGACAACTTCCAAAAGATGCAACTGATTATATCAAAATGTCTGGCTGTGAATTTCTACAATTGCCTGATAATCCAACTGATCTTAAAGCAATCCTTGAAAAGTGTTTGAAAGCAGAACAAGGCGCAATCATAAATTGGGACAAAGTGTGCAAAATGACTCATGGCAAAGATCCATCAACATATGACATTGCAAAAGATATTCTTGCTGAAGAAATTGAGCATGAATCTTGGTTCTTAGAACTTCTTTATGGCAGACCATCGGGTCATATGAGAAGAAAGTTCTCAGGAGAAAGACCTCACACCAAAAAGCATTCACGAGCTTTAGATATGTGAGTTTTACTCATTTTATTTTTTAGCTAAATAGACAATATGCATATTTTGGTTTTAGTGTGGGGTACATTATGTTATCTGACTCGGATGAATGTTGAAGGCCAACTGAATGTCCTAGCTCATGAGTCATAATTTTTTCCACGCTTGCAACATCATACAATTGAAAGCTGCCATCACACGCATAATCGCCTAATGCTACCTCAACAACTCCTTTCCCTAAATGAGCATGTCCTAATACTCCTTCACCAAGGTCTCTTACCACCCAAGTAACCCAAACATTTGCTTCTGATTTGAGATTGGTGTATGAAAACTCTACGACTGCAGGTTGCTCATTTACTGTAAACTCTTGTTGCTGCCAAAAATTTAATGAATTGTTCAACGTACCAACATGATCTAAAGGCAATCCTGATGGTTGTTCATTAACAAAAATTTTGTAATGAATCACATATGTCCCGTTTACAATTTCATAGGTCGGATCAGGAAAATTTCCAGCAGCAGATGAAGCCTCTTCATCAAAATTCCATTTTACATAATCTCTAAGAAACTTTTTGATTACATCAAAACTTGGATTTGGATACTCGATGTATCTTTTCTCATTTACGACATTTTTTGAGATATCTCTAAGATATTTTTCAAATTGACTGAAATCCTGATTTAGATCACTTTCTACTTCTTGGGTGGTTTTTTCTACTTGTATGACAATTATTCCATTTTGAATCATAAAGTAAACCCCTGAAAGAAAATCATCATCTGAAATTTGTCCATCTGCCCACCAACCTGCATTATTTCTTACCCACTCTGGAATTGAACCAGATGAAAGGTTTGTTGATGCTGGTGGATCGACTTTCATAATTCCTTTATCAATTAGAAATTTTATTCCAGATGCAAAGTCTGAATCATCTATATTTCCCTCTGCCCACCAGGCCGCATTATTTTTTATCCAATCAGGAATTACTGCAGGTTTGACAATCACTGGTTTTGGTTTTTCGGTTGGAGTGTACGGATATTTTTGAATTACTTTGTTTACAAATTCTAGATAATTTTTTATGACGATACTTTCTGGCTGTAGTTTCAAGGCTTTTTGAAAATATTGTTTTGATTCCTGATATTCACCTAAATACCCAAATCCAATTCCTAAACCCGTTAGTGCCAAAACATCATTTGGATTGTGTTGAATAATTTTGTAAAATTGTTTTAGAGAATCTGTATGATAATTTATTAAATTTTTATCTTGTCCAAGGTTACTTAGTGCAACACCCTTCATTTTCAAAGTAGAAATATTGTTTGGCGCAATTTCTAAAATTTCATCATAGATCTGAATTGCTTGTTTGTATTCTCCTTTGACAAAAAATTCATTTGCTTCTTGAAATAATTTTTGAGCTTTTGGTTCCTGTGCAAGAATCTCAGGGGAAAATGAGGCAAGGCCAATAACAAGTAGCAAAAATAGCACTTTGATCATAATAGATAATGAGAATTTTCAGTTTAGATATATCTTATTCCTAATTCATCCCTGATTTTTAACACAAAAAACTTTATCCAGTAATAAAAAGTCAAAAATGTATTGGGGCAAGAGAAAGGAAAGTCATTAGACGCATTGAAATTGAAAATTAACCAGATAAAGCGTGATCTTTCAAAATTAGAAAAATCAAACCAACCTATGCCTGAGTTAATCAACTCTACAAATTTGTTAAGAACCAATGAAATTTTATCAAAGACTGGTGAGAAAAAAACTGAATTACTAAATGCATATGAATCATATTTTAAAGATCTTGAAAGGACTTTAAAAAAAATCCAGATGGGTCTCAGTACTCTAAAAACTGCCTCTAAAAAGAGAACGCAAAAGAAAACTAGACGAAAATTAAAAAGAAAAAAGACCAGTGTTAGAAAAAAATCTAGAAATCAAAAAAATTCTAAGCGCCGTCGTTAATTTTTTTGTATAATATCGCCAGCTAAAACTCTTTGTAATTGGTTATTTGTTTTCACTACTAATGCACCATCATTATCAAGTTTGATTGCTCTACCTTTAATTTTTCCATTTGTTGTTTCAACAGAAATATTTTTTCCAATTGTTGATGATTTTTCTGTCCAATCTTTGATAATTATTTTTGATTTTCCTTTTTCTAATAACTCAAAAATTTTTTCTAATTCATATAGAAAATTTTTTATAAATACAATTGGGCTTTCATCTTTTTCATTATTAACTAAGGTAGCTATTCCGTAAAAATTATCAGTATTTTTTAATGATTTTTCTAATTGTGATGTATTTACCTTGAAATTTATTCCAACACCCAATACTAGGCTTTCAATTTTGTTTGATTCGATTGACACATCAATTAACATTCCTGCAACTTTTTTTCCTTTAATTGTAACATCGTTTGGCCATTTTAGTTCAGTTTTTTTGTCAAAAATTTTCTCAATTGAATTTGAAAGTGCAACAGATGCTGCAATAGGAAAAAGAGTTGACATTGAAATATCAAATTTTGGATGAAATACTATTGATATCCAAATCCCCCCTATGGGAGAAAGCCATTTTCTACCTAACCTCCCTCTGCCTTTAGTTTGCCTTTGTGAAATAACAACCGTTCCATTCTCCTTTGAGTTTGATGCAATCTCCATTGCAAAATTCTGTGTGGAATCAATTGAATCGAAATAATATGCTCTTTTTCCAATGGTTTTAGTTTTTAATTCGTCTGTAATCTCCCATGGTAATAAAAGATTAGTTGTTTTAACTAATTTGTATCCTAGTTTCTGTTTTGATTCTATCTTGTACCCCAATGAACGGATTTTTTTAATATGTTTCCAAACAGCAACTCTGCTAATTTTTAATACATCGCTTAGATCTTGACCAGACAAATATTCTGTATTATGAGATTTTAAAAAAGAAAGAACTCTAACTAGTCCTACATTATCAAATGAGTTGTAAATCAATTAAAATCCAATATCTATATCAAACCCGCCATCATCCATGCCTTCTGCCCCTTCTCCATTGTCCATTCCTTCTGGAATGTCTTCAGCTGGAACATAATCATGCATGGCTGCCCCTATCATGCTAAACATCATTGAAAACATCATGAGGTCAATTATTCCGAAAAACATCATCATTCCAAACATCTGTTTATTGCTCATCATTTCTTCCTCAAGTTTTTGCTTATCGCCAGATTTGTAAAGTACTTGTAATTTGTTCCACTTACCTTCTAATTCATGAATCCTATGTTCTAATTCATTTTGGCCTTTTTCTGTGGTGAAAATTTCAATCTTTTTTCCAAAGAGAGCTTTTTTTTCCTGAGGTGCAATAAATCCACGTTTTTCAAGTCTTTCCAAAATTGAATTTAGCTCTTTAGGTTCAATACGTGTAATCTTTCTAATCTTATCAAAATTTTTTGCACCACTTTTGATAGCGCCAAGCACTATCATGTCTTTTGATTCAGGATCCACGAAGTGGTTTCGCTAAAATCCACTATAAAAGGTTCTGAGAAAATCTTAAAAAAAGAAATTCTAAATTAACCCATACTTTTACGAATTGATATGAGAAAATGGGCTGATTATTTGATTTCAGAAGTCAAATACGGAGATGACCATCTGATAGATCAAGTAAAGATTCACACAGAAGATGAAAATGGTATTGGCCAGGGAACTCTTGTAGATAGATCACAACTTACACATAATATCAAAAATGGAAAATCATACAAAACCATATTTCATGGTCTCAAAGGTTGGAAATTAGGTGATTCGGTTTATCTCAATAGAGTTGATGGTGATTCATTTATCAGAATTGATAAAAACAAAACTGAGAAAGATTTTCTGGGTCCCGTACTTCAATTTTAGCCAAAAATGGGCTAAAATTAAAAACTGTTCAAAAATAATGATTTACTATGGAAAAAGATAACCACTCTGATGATGAAATAAAAGATATTTTTTCTCTCAAAAATGTCGCAGTTGTTGGGATGTCAAAAAATCCAGAAAAAGCAGCACACTATGTTCCAAAATATCTCTCTGAGCAAGGATACAACATTATGCCGATAAATCCTACTACAACAGAAATATTGAATAAAAAATCTTATCAAAATCTTTCAGAAATTGATCAACCAATTGACATAGTAGATGTTTTTAGACCTTCTGAACAAGTTTTGCCCATAGTTGAAGAAGCAATTAAAATGAAACCAAAAGTCATCTGGCTTCAGCAAGGAATCCACAATGAGGAGGCAGAAGAATTGGCCAGAAAGAAAGGAATCAAAGTTGTCTTTAACCGATGCATGCTTGCAGAACATCAACGCCTTTTCTAGAGTATGACTTCATTTGAAGAATTTCATCAATCGCTTTTAGAATTAATAAAATCATTTGAAGAAAAAAAGACTCAATTAAAACTGGAAACTGATCTAGAATCAAACATTATCAAAATTTTTGGTGAAAACATTGACTCGTTATCAAGAGCTAAAAATGGGTTGGAAGATGTTTCCGAACTTGCAAATACCACTGCTGAGCATCATCCGTATTGGAATATTTTGTATAGCTGCTCCCAAATCTCAAAAACAATTCTTGAAAAATGGAATGACGATCTTACAAAAGATGAGCTAGACGAAATTGAATGGTCGATTAAAGAACTACAGCATACTTGTCGTAAACTCAAAGAACAAAAAATGAATTAGTGTTGCAGGCAGAGATAAATAATCAAAAATGAAAATGTAACTATGCCGATAAAAATCGGTCTTATTGGTAAAACAAACACCGGCAAGACTACATTTTTTAATTCATCTACTCTGTCTTCTGCAGAAATCTCTACCTATCCATTTACAACTAAAAAACCAGAATCTGCAACTGCAAATGCCATAACTCTATGTGTTCACCCTGAATTCAAAGTACAAGATAATCCAAACAATTCAAAATGCATTGATGGGTGGAGATACATTCCAATTGAAATGATAGATTTACCTGGGTTGATCAAAGACGCGTGGAAGGGAAAAGGACTAGGAAATCAATTTCTTTCAGTTGCTGCACAATCTGATGCACTGTTGCATGTAGTAGATGTATCGGGGGGAATAGATACATCTGGCAAAATTACAGAAGCTGGTTCTGGTGATCCAATTTCTGATTTTGCAGACATTGAAGAGGAACTTATAATGTGGTATCATAAAATTCTGGAGGGAAATAGAGATAAGCTTTCAAAATTAATTCAATCAGGAACTGACTTTGTTGATGCTATAACAGATCTTTATCGTGGAATTGGTGTAACAAACAGTCACGTAAAAGAAACCCTAAAAGTTGCAAATCTTGAAGATAAGAAATTTGATGATTATGGAATTGATGATAGCAAAACCTTTGCAACATTTTTGAGAAAAGTTTCAAAACCAACTCTGATTGTTGCAAATAAAATTGATGTTGAGGGAGCTGACAAAAACTTTGAGAGATTACGTGAACGATTTATAGATACAATTGTTGTGCCTGCAAGTGCAGATAGTGAACTAAGCTTACGACGGGCAGAACAAAAGGGATTGATAAAATATTCTCCAGGCTCTGAACAATTTGATATTTTAAAATCAGGAGAATTAAACGACAAACAAAAAAATGCTTTAGAGTTTATCAAAAAAGGTATTATGGGTGAATATATGAGAACAGGTGTTCAATTTGCAATCAATATTGCTGTTTTCAAATTATTGAAAATGAATTCCGTATATCCAGTTGCAGATGAAGAAAAACTATCTGATAAAAAGGGCCGAGTTTTGCCAGATCTTATTTTACTAAAAGACGGTGCGACAGTTAATGATCTTGCCAAAGAAATCCACACAGATTTAACTAAAGGACTGCTTTACGCAAAGGATCTTCGCTACAAACTACGTCTTCCTACTACATATCAACTTCGTGATAGAGATGTAGTTTCACTTGTTAGTGCCTCAAAAAAATAGATCTCTTTACAATTATTTTATCTAGTTTGGCATTTGCAGTTTTTCATTTTTAAAATATCTAATTGTTCTTTTAATGTATTTACAAACTCATTTTGAACGGTTTTTCCGTTTGCTAATTTTTTTTCTAATGGGCTTTTATGTGAATATCTACGATTTTTCATTTCAATGACTAATTTTTCATGCCGTAGGTATAATGCTGATAACTTACCTGCCCATCTTTTTGTTTCTGGATGCATACTGTAACCTTTCTTTTTTTTGGTGAGAATTGACCAAATTGCATGAATCTCTCTGTGCTCCCCCAATAGATGATTTTTGCATAATTTTTTTGGCGGAACATCCCAAACTCTCATACAATAGAATAAAATAATTTAGTTAATAATGAAAAAGTAATTTAATTATTTTTAGCACTAGAAAAATCATGGATTCTTATTCTTATACTTTGATTTTCTTTTTCAATAATATGTCAATTAAAAAACCTCAACGTCAAAATAACTCTTCTTTTTCTAAACATATGGAAGAAGATGAAATTTTAGATTTTGTACTAGAACGATTTAAGGAATTGAAATTAAACCCATCAATGAAAAATTTGGTTCATTTTCACACCATCAATAAATTTTTGATAATGGTACATAGTCCAAAGCACTTGAATGTATTAGGAAATTTGATAGCAAACCATGATCAAAAAGAATTAGACGACATACTTGAAAATTATGAAAAACAACTTAAATTTGCATTAGAAATTTCTCCCACGATCAGCTCTAACATTAACGCACTGAGCCACATTTTTAGCCACTTTTTACATGAGCTTAGCCCAGATGAAAAATCAGCTTTTCTGATTTCATTAAATCATTTTTGTGAGGGAAAAATTACCTTAAGTGAAATGCTTGGGCTTTTAAAATCATGGACATCAAAATATGATAAGACCTATTTGGCTAGTCAAACTTATTTTTTATTATATTATGAATATCCAGAACAAGCAAGTTTTATTGGAATGAATGAAGGCGTTTAAAATGCCTCACATAGTGTTTGATCAAACGATCGATTTGGAACAATTATCTAAGAGATTTTATTCCAAAATAACTTACTTTCTTACCATCTCTCTTATTACTTTGGGTATCTTTTCTAATGATTCTTCTGAAAAAATAACTCCATTAAATTTGTAATTTTGAGAAGCAACTGCCTGCCCTCCAATTAGAATTGGAATTTCACATTCTTTCTGAATTTTGTTTACAAGTCTTTGCCCTGTTTTTACATTGTCCTTCATAGTAATTGAAACTAGAATAATATCTGGATTATGATCATGGATAAATGTAATTAGGGATTCTGCAGGTACTGCTGGCGCTAAATTAAACACACGATAACCCTTGCTCTGAAGATATGATTCAATTAATCTGCATCCAAGACTATGTTCTTCGCCGCTAGGAGTGCAAACCAAGACCTTGTCTTTATTATTTGATCTTGGTGATCTTTGAATAATATTACTGACTAATTCGTGAGCAATGTTGCTTGCAACATGTTCTGTGGCAACACTAATTTCACCTGATTCCCATAAATCCCCCACTTTGTACATTGCAGGTCTTAATAGATTGTCATAAAAATTCTCAATTGGGAAATTTTTGTTATATGTTTCAAAAATCTCTAATGTATTATTTAGATCTCCTTTCGTTAATGAATTGAAAATTTCTTTTTGAAGTTTTTTAATCAATTGTTGATTTTTTTTAATATTCTCTCCGGCATGTGCAGAAACATACGCTGTGATTTTTGCATTGTTTCTATAATCAACTGGAATGTCTTCTATTGAAACATTTTTTGCTTTTCCTAAATATTTTACAATCTCTTGCCGTGAAGTTGCTTTTTTAGAATCCCATATGCTTTTAACCAAATAGAGATATTGATCGCCTTTGACTTTTTTTGCTCTAATGTACACCATATAACATTCCTCTCATCTTTTTCCTCTTGGCTTTGTACGTAAAACCGCTTTACAGCATGGACATCTTACTTCATTTGTCTCAAAAAATAATCCACAAAAAGTACATCTTTTTTGTCCTAATTCATATCTGATTTTGTTTGGTACTGGCTCTGCTTTTAGCATGATGCAAATGCCCTTGCATGTTCTACCCATTCAAAAAGCCTCCATTTTTAGCCTCAGAAATAGTATTTTTTTGATTTACTTTGCAAGTTTTATTCAACATTTAATCACCATAAAAAAGAAAAAGGGGTTAACCCAACTCCAATGGAATTTTTGCACTTCCCCATGGCTCAGATATTCTAAATGAATAATCTTTTGATGGGTCATACTCAAATTCAGTTCCACCGTAACCGATGTTGGGTCCAAACAGCATAGTGAATTCTTTGCTCTCACCCGGCTTGAGAACTATTTGTCCATTTGTAAAGTCCTGTGATGAATATTTGTATACTTTGTCTCCTGCCACAACATCATAGTTGCAGACAGATGGGCCACTACAAAACATTGAAACATTGTCACTTGTACGTGTATTTTCTACTAACATGCTAATTGATAGATTGGCGCGTTCTGCAGATATTATTTCAAGATCTGCTCCTTTGAAGTAGAAATTAACTGGGCCAACAGAATATACTTTTGCATTTTTCTTATAATCTAAAGCAAGAATTTTTGCCTCTACTTTGTCTTCACATTTTAATCTGTCATAAGCTTTTTTGATTTCTTGACATGCTTCTAGCTCAGATTCTAGCGCTGCTGTCTCTGAGTTTGTTGAGCTTTGTTTCTTTTCAGCTGATTGTGTTTTTTCTAGATGAACTTTCTCACTTGGAACTGAAATCATTCCAATTTTTATTAGATGTTGAATTCCATTTAGAAATTCATCATCTGTGATAACTCCTTCTGCCCACCAGGCCGCATTATTTTTTACCCAATCAGGTACTGTGCCTACTTTTTCAGATGTGACTTGCGTTTGTGTAACTAAAAGTACATCTTCTTTAATCAAATATTGAATTCCGTTTAGAAACTCTCCTTCCGATATTGTTCCTTCTGCCCACCATGCTGCATTGTTTTTAATCCAGCTTGGAATATTTTCTGCGTATGCTGAGTGTGCAACGGGCATTAATAGTATGACCGCTGCAATTATTGTTGCTTCATATTTCATTAACACAATTCTGTAGTAATGATATTTAAACTAGTGCTAATACTGATTTCTAGTGGTAAAAATTTGATGATTTTAAATTTTTTACATCTATAATAATTAGAAAATACTTAAACTATCCTTTGTTAGCACTATTCAAAAAGTTACCCCTAGAATATATGTGAGAAATAAAGGACAGATGTAAAATGACTCAAAAATTAGAATCAAAAAAGCTACTCTCAAAACCATATGGCGTTCTAGTTACCGGCTCAACCGGATTTATTGGATCACGTTTAGTTAAGTCACTTACAAATCATGGTTATAAAATTAAAGCAATGACAAGAAAAAGCTTGTCTGATAAAGATAACGTAAAGTATGTTCAGGCAAATGCATTAGAATATGAACAATTAGCCAATGCACTTGATGGAGTTGAAGTGGTGTATTATTTATTACATTCAATGGAAGGGAACAAAGAACATTGGAAGGATTTTGCTAATAGAGAAAAAATCCAAGCAAAAAATTTCTTAAAGGCCGCAACAAATGCAGGTGTAAAAAGAATAATTTATCTTGGCGGATTAGTTAATGATAGTTTAGAACTTTCTCAACATATGAGGAGCCGAAAAGAAGTTGGTGAAATTTTAGCATCTGGTAATATTCCTGTAACTGAATTACGAGCTTCTATAATTATTGGCGCACAAGGAGGTTCCTATGCAATGCTTCGTTATTTAGTTGAGAGATTAAGAGTAATGGTATGTCCAAGTTGGGTAAAATCTTTGGCACAACCAATTGCACTTGATGATGTTGTTGAATATCTCATTCGTTGTCTTGAGAAAGAGGAGACTAGTGGAAAAATCTTTGAAATTGGCGGCCCTGAAAAAATGACATATGAGGAATTAATGCGTGTTTATGCTGCATATCTTAACAAGAATCTCTATATCATTGAAATCCCATTTTTAACCACAAGGTTATCTTCCTATTGGGTTGATTTGATTACTCCTGTAAAAGCATCATTAGCACGACCACTAATTGATAGTCTAGTTCATGATACTGTAGTGACTGATGATTCTATTACCAAAATAATACCACTTCGCCTCAAATCGGTAAGAGAGTCAATAGATATTGCAACAAAAGAAATTGCAAAAAATCCTCCATTAAAAAAATCAAAAGAAGAAAAAACAAGCTTTATCATAAATCAAAAAATCCTCATGATTTCCTTATTCACTTTGGGTATGATTGGAACTAGCTACTATTGGCTTGATGAACGGAGTGCAATTTATCAACCTTTATGGATACTGGCTTCAGTCGTATGGTTTACCACGATTGGTTTTGCCATATTATTTGTAAACAACAAAACAAGACTTGGATATCTTATTGCAGGCGTATTGTCATGGGTAACATTAGCATTTTGGTTATTTGATAATTTTTACACCGCATTTCAATTCTCAATAATTTCTGATCAACCAAATGAAATTATGACCATGAGAAATTTCATTGGAATTGTCATCGCTGCCTTGGCAGTATTTTCTTCACATAATGTGTTTCATAAGGTTCACGTATACCAAAAGAAAGGAAATCCTCTATAGGTTTTTTTCTTTTTTCATCCAAATGGTTTGGTGAACATCATCTTTGAGCTCAATTCCTTTTGCAGCAAGTTTATCTCTAATTCCATCAGCTTCTTCATACTTTTTTTGCTCTCTAAATTCTTCACG
This sequence comes from Nitrosopumilaceae archaeon, assembly GCA_035685445.1. Lineage (GTDB taxonomy): Archaea > Thermoproteota > Nitrososphaeria > Nitrososphaerales > Nitrosopumilaceae > DRGT01. The sequence goes on along the minus strand of DASSAK010000023.1, from coordinate 26,202 downwards.
TTGTTTGAGAAGATTCTGAATCTGTACTTTTTCCTCATCAGATACTTTGGGAATTTTTAATCCAAGAATTTCTATCATTTCATCAAACACTGGAATTATTTTCTCTGCAGTAGATTTTGGTACATGATCCTCCTGACTTAAACAAAATGTAACCAGTCTGTAAAATGCACTAAGTGCTAAATGTGTATTCAAGTTGTCCTCTAATGCATCTGAAAACTCTGTTTTTAATTGAGTTAGAGTATTGTCTAAATCTTCAATATCTCCTTCTTTTTTAGCTTGAATCAGTTTGTGATATGCTAATCTAGCTTTATTCCAGTTTGTTTCGTGTTCTTTTAACAATTCTTCTGAATAGTCAATTGGTTTTGAATAATGCCCGGCAATGCAAAATATTCTAAGAACGTTTGGACTCCAAGTCCTGGTTAAATTTTTAACCGATTTGATATTTCCAAGTGATTTTGACATTTTTTCTCCATTAATAGTGATCATTCCCACATGCATCCAAATTTTTGCAAATGGTTTTGCTGTATGAGATTCTGATTGCGCAATCTCATTTTCATGGTGTGGAAAAATTAAATCACGACCTCCTCCATGTATCTCAAAATTTTCTCCAAGATACTTTAGACTCATTGTAGAGCATTCAATATGCCATCCCGGTCTACCTCTCCCCCATGGACTATCCCATGAAGGATCACTATCTGAAAATTTCCATAAAGCAAAGTCTAGTGGATCATTTTTTGCCTCATCAACCTCTATTCGTGCACCTGATTTCAGGTCCTCTGTTTTCTTTTTTGATAATTTTCCATATTCTGGAAACTTTGCAACAGAAAAATAGACTCCATTTTTGGATACGTATGCAATTTTCTTTTCTACTAAATCTTGAATTAACTTTAGCATATCATCAATATGTTCAGTTGCTTTTGGGTATTTTGTGGCTCTTTTTACATTTAGTGCGTCAAATTCATCATAGTATTCCTGAATGTATCTGGAACTAATTGCAGATGCTCTGACATTTTCTCTTTTGGCCCTATTGATAATTTTGTCATCAACATCGGTAAAATTCTGAATAAACTCAACCGCGATTTTTTTTGATTCTAGATATCTTCTTAATACATCAAAAACAATCACTGTTCTTGCATGACCTATATGTGATTCGTCATACACTGTAACGCCACAAAGATAAATTCTTACCTTTTCTGATTCAAGTTCTTTTTCTTCTCCAGTAAGTGTATCTTGCAGCTTCATCTTAATTCCTCAAATGGTATAGGTGCAGTTATTCTTTTGTGATGGCTTGTTTGGTAGAGTTGGTTTACCTTGTTTACTGTACTTTTTTCAATTTGTGTGAGTTTTGCTGTTTCATCTACTGATAATTTTTTTTCAAAAAGACAATAAAGAATTGAATCAATTTCTTCATAGGACATTCCAAGCTCCTCTTCTGCAATATGCCCATGCCAAAGATTTGGGCTGCTCTTTTTTGAAAGAATTGACTGTGAAATTCCGAGAAACTCTCCAATTTTTCTTACCTGAGTTTTGTACAAGGATACAATTGGCAAAATGTCTGCACTACCGTCACCAAATTTTGTAAAATAACCAATCAAAAATTCACTTTTATCACTAGACCCAACAACAAGATATTTTTTCAAATTTGCATAATAGTATAATAGATTGGCTCTAATCCTTGCACGCAAATTTCCTAGTGCTCTTTCACTTGGCTCTAGATATTTTGAGTATTGACTTACAATTGGACTAATGTCAATTAGTTTGTAATCAAGTTTTAATTCTTCAACTATTTTGATAGCATCTTCAGTTTCTGATTTTGGAGAAATTTTTGAATCTGGAAGCAAAAGTGTCATAGTTTTATCTGGTAATGCTCTATGACATAGATATCCAGTAACAGCTGAATCAACTCCTCCACTTAGTCCAAAAATTAAACCGCTGGCGTTACTTTTAGAAACTTGGTTTTTTAGAAATTCTTCTATAGTTTTATCAATCGATGAATAATCTTGGTTTACTATTTCATCAAGTATTTCTTGATTCATTAAAATCAGTTTTGATAATCAGAGACTCCCTAATATTTCAACATTGTATATTCAGATTATGAAGTATGCTGACAAGAAAAATGAAAATAACGAACCAAACAAAAAATGGAAAAAATTTGAGCAGGAAGAAATGAAAGAAGAAGTACATCAATTAGAGCTTAAAGAAGGATATGAAGCAGATGAGGAATATGACGAATCAGAAGACTAGATTTTAAACATCCAGATAAATCCCGTCTTTTCTTTCTTCAACTTCGTAGGTCTGAAGTTTAACATCTTTTAGATAATCTAGTAATTTTCCAGTTTTGATGTTATAATGCCAAAAATGAAGTGGACATTCTACTACATCGCCGTCAAGTTTTCCCGGCGCTATGGAGCCATCTTGATGGACACATATGGCATCTAGTGCGTGATATCCATCTTTGTTAAAGATTGCAATTTTTTTGCCATTAACTTCAAATTCTGAACCCGTACCAGCTTTAATTTCTCCTTTCTCAGCAACTTTCTTCCAAGCCAATTTGTTTGAAATTGTTTCTGGTTGTATTAAATCCTAATTGTTTTCTACATTTTTTCATATACTTGTATCTACAGCTAAATTTGAATATGGGATGTTTTTAGTCCATTCGTGGCGGAAGTTTCAATTGAAGCATGGGCAGCTATTGCAACTGCAGTAGCAACAATGGCTCTTGTGTTTTTGCTTTGGCGAACCATAAAACAATTTGAAGCTACAGTCGAAGTTAGTAGAATACAAACAGAATATAGATTTCGTCCTTGGATTGGCCCAGTAGATGGAATTAAAAAAATGGATCATTCAATTAACGAAAAATGTCAGTTTGATATTGGAATAAAAAATTACGGTGAACTACCTGCTTCAGGAGTAATTGCAAAATTTAAGATGGGAACAAAAATACATAGTCGAGAAGATGTAAATTCTTCTGATTTAGACTCATTTGACTTGGGGCCTATGTTGCCAAACATGGAAAAACATTATTGGTTTTTCATAGAACCTGAGTTGTGGAAAAAAGCACTTGAAGGACAAGAAAAACTTTTCACACTTCTTTATTTTGAATACAAATCAGGATCATCAAAAAGTGGCTACGGTATGATTAGTGAATATGTTCCTTCTTCACAAAACTTTGTTCATAAAGACATGTGGATTGGCGACGAAAAACTAACATCATCCTGAAGGATTTTATACTGTTCTAAATTGTCGTGCCATATTGAGTAAAGTAAAGAATCCAAAATTAGCAAAGAAAGGACAGCTTTCTTATGAGTGGGCTAGAAGCCACATGCAAATCTTGGATAATACTATTAACAGATTAAAAAAATCAAAACCCTTCAAAGGAGTAACTCTTGGGTTTTGTCTACACATTACAAAAGAAACTTCTGTTTTGTTAATGGGTGCAAAAGAATTGGGAGCAACAGTTGCTGCCTGCGGAGGAAATCCTCTCACCACACAAGATGATATTGCGGCATTTTTGGCATCAAAAGGAATTCATATGTATGCTTGGGCTGGACAATCTGCAAAAGAATATGATTGGTGCATTCAAAAAGTTCTTGATCATAAACCCGACATTCTAACTGATGATGGTTCTGATCTTAATATCAAAGCTCATTTTGGAAATAAAAGTAAAGGCTTGAAGATTTTAGGAGCTACTGAAGAAACAACTGCTGGCGTTAACAGAATAAAGGCAGTTGAAAAACAAGGCAAGCTTCGTTATCCAGTAATTGCAGTAAATAATGCTTACACAAAACACATGTTTGATAACCGATATGGGACTGGACAGAGTACCATCGACGGATATCTTAGAGCAATGAATCTTATGTTTGCATCAAAACGTATTGTTGTTGTGGGATATGGTTGGGTTGGAAAAGGAGTGGCCTCAAGATGTCATGGTATGGGTGCCAAAGTAATTGTCACTGAGGTAGATCCTGTTAAAGCATTAGAAGCTCATATGGATGGTTATGATGTTATGCCAATGGCGCAAGCTGCCAAAATCGGTGATATTTTCATCACATGTACCGGAATGACCAGCGTAATTAGAAAAGAACATCTTACAAAAATGAAATCAGGAGCAATAGTTGGAAATGTAGGCCACTTTGATGTTGAAGTCGATTCAGATTTCTTGCTAAAAAAATCAAAATCTGTCAAAGAAGTAAGGCCACATCTTGATGAATGTGTTTTACAAAATGGCAAAAAAATCTATTTGATTGGAAAGGGCCGAATTGCAAATCTTGTTGCAGCTGAAGGTCATCCAGCTGAAGTAATGGCACAATCATTTTCAAATCAATTACAATCAATTCTTTACATTTTAAAAAATCACAAAAGAATGAAAAAGAAGGTGATTCCAGTCCCAATTGAAATAGATCAACAAATTGCAAAGGATGCTCTAAAAGCAATGAATGTAAAGATTGACCAGCTTACAAGAGAGCAAGTCAAATACATGAATAGCTGGAACTAAATTCTTAAGTTCAGTTAGATTTCAATCGAGATATCATGAGAGATAAAGCAATAATCACTAGTGCATTGCCATATTCAAATGGCGAAATTCATCTGGGCCACGTTGCCTCTACTTACTTACCAGCAGATGTAACGACCCGCTTTCTAAAACAAAAAGGAGTAGAGGCATATTATGTCTGTGCTTCTGATGATTATGGAACTCCAATATTACTACAATCAGAAAAGGAGGGAAAATCCCCCGAAGAGTATGTTGCATACTGGAACAAGCGTGATCACGAAGACTTTGCATCATTTGATATTGATTTTGATATATTTTACAAAACTAGCTCAAAAGAGAATAATGAGTTTGTACAGTATGTTTTCAAGAAACTATACGACGCAGGTCACATCTACGAATCAGAAATTGTCCAGTTTTATTGTAATAATGACAAAAAATTTCTTCCAGACAGATACGTAAAAGGAACCTGTCAATACTGTAAAGCAGATGATCAATATTCTGATTTATGTGAAAAATGTGGTAGGGTTCCTGAAGAAATCCAAAATCCAAAATGCTCAATATGTGGGCAAACACCTATCAAAGAAAAAACAAAACACTATTTTTTCAAGCTAAAAAATTTCTCAGATCAGCTGAGTAATTGGCTTGAAAAAAATGAAAATCTTCAAAAAGATGTTAAAAAATATGTTCAAAATTGGATAAAAACTGGTCTAGTTGATTGGGATATTACTAGAGATATTTCTTGGGGAGTGCCAATACCTTTGGATGAGGCGAAAGGCAAAGTGTTCTATGGTTGGTTTGATAATCATCTGGCATACATTTCCACCGCGGTAAAATTTCTAAACGATAAAGGAATTAATGGAAAAGAATTCTGGAATTCTGCTGACATTTATCACTTTATAGGAAAAGACATTGTTTATCATCACTTTTTGTTTTTACCTGCAATGAGAATTGGAATAAATGAAGAATACAAACTTCCAGATTACATACCAACACGAGGCCATCTTACACTTGAATCAAAAAAAATTTCAAAGAGTAGAAACTGGTACATTGGATTAAAAGAATTTTTAGGATATTTTCCTGCCGATTATTTGAGATTTTATCTAGTATCAATTAATCCATACTCTCAAGATGATCTTAATTTTGATTGGGATGAGTTTGCAACGAAAATAAATTCTGAATTAATTGGAAATCTAGGAAATTTTGTAAATCGTGCTTTAGGCTTTACTCAAAAAAGCTTTTCTGGTAAGGTTCCAGAACCTGAAACCTTTGATGATGCAGATAATGAATCACAAGAAAAAATCAAAAAACTTGCCACTGATGTTGGCACGTTAATAGAACAAAACCATCTGGATAGAGCACTAAAAAAAATTCTAGAGTTCTCTGCTCACTTTAATCAATATTTTCAACACAAAGAACCTTGGAAGAAAGGACCTGGAACAAATTCATGTGTTTACTTGTCTGTAAATGCTGCAAGAAGCTTGGCAATTGCGTGTTTTCCCTTTATGCCAAAATCTGCACAAAAAATTTGGTCGCAACTTGGCCTCGAGGGAAACGTATCTGATCAATCATGGGATTCAATTTCAGACATTTCCATTCATGCAAACCATCAGCTTGGAAATTCTTCTCCATTGTTTGCCAAAGTAGAAGAAGATGATATCAAAATCCATAAACAAAAACTAGGTTTACAAAACTAAATTGAAAAATAAAATTCCAAGAATATCAACTAGAGGTTATTATGACCTGAAAACTGGAAAAACACTCAAAACAGACTCATATTTTTTGTATCCAAAAAAATCATTCGATAAATTATCCGGTACAAAGGAAATCACCATAATGATTCATGGATTAAGAAATGATAAAAAAGCAGCAGTTAACAAATTTACAATTGCAAAAAGACGATTAAAACAACTTAGATACAAACATCCTGTAGTTGGATTTAGCTATGATTCAAACACAAAAGGGGCTCACTTAAAAAAATATGAATTAAAGGCATTGCGTGTTGGCGAAACGATTGCAAGAAAAAATGGTAAAAATCTAGCTCAATTCATTGTAGATTTTAAAAAACAAAACCCACAAACAAAAATTCGTTTAATTGGTCATTCACTTGGCTCTACTGTAATAATTAGTACAGCTCAGAATCTTGCACAAAAATCAAAAAATAAAAACATCATAGAAAGCGTTCATTTTTTTGGCGCATCAATTCAAAGTGATTCTATACATCCAAAAAAATATGGGAAAATATTAAAAAATATTATACACTCAAAAATTGTAAATTATTACAGCCCTTGGGATGAGGTTTTGAAATATGCCGATGAAAAATACCAGGTAATTAATCCCCTTGGATTGTATGGGGCAAAAGGTAAAACTATATCAAAATATTTCCAAATAAAACTAAAGCCAAAAAATCATAGGTTTGTCAGCTATGCTGCTGTTCTAAAAAAGTTCCCTTAGAATTATTCTTCATCTATTGTGAGTAACGTGGTAGTTGATCTAACATTGTCAAGATGCCGTATTTGTGTAGAAATTGTATTGTTTAGAATTTCACTGGATCTTGATTCAAGTTTTGCTAAAATATCATATGTGCCAAATGTCCCACATACCTCTTTAACTAAATTTACATTCTTTAGTTTCTCAATAATGGATTCTTCTGAACCTAGTTCACAATTTAGTAGTACATATGCCTGCATTTTTCTTTAGATTTTTTTATATTGCAAATATAAAAGTAATATGTTCATACTTTTTAGACACAAAAATTCTGTACTATATCTTGTATACAATGTAGTCATTTGTAATCAAAATCCTAATACCGTATAATTTGTAGGCTGAATTGGGCAGAGTATGGCACAAGTCGAGCAGGGGTTACTCAAGGTACGATATAGGTTCCAAGGTGAAACCAAGTTTATCACCATTAAGATTACTGAAAGTCAGTATCAAAATTTGTTGGACCTCCCAATTATAGAAGAATGCAAAATTGTTAAAGTCTAAATATGACAAAATTTTAAAATTGATTCTCTAATGTCTGAAGAAAATCAACAATCAAACGAATTTACAAATGTTAAAGAAGAATCAAAAATCACTATGACAAAATCATCTTACAATAAAATGCTTAAAGGAGTTGTAGCTGCGATTGCTATTGCAACATTTCTTGGAGGATATGCAATAGGAACGCTGGATGATGGCTCTGATTCATTGTCAGCTGATGAAATCAAAGAAATTATTTCAGCAGTTGAGGCACAAGCGCCTGCCCCACAACCCGCACAAGTTCCCTCTCAGCCATCGGCCCCTCAGTTAATTCAAGTATCACTTGATGATGATCCAATCAAAGGAAATCCTGATGCGCCAGTAACAGTTGTAGAGTTTTCAGACTTTCAATGTCCATTTTGTTCTAGATTTTTCACTCAAACACTTCCAGCGTTAGAAGAAAATTACATTGATACTGGAAAAATAAAACTTGTCTACAGAGATTTTCCTCTTGACAACTTGCATCCTAATGCAAGACCTGCTCATATAGCAGCTGAGTGTGCAGATGAGCAAGGAAAGTTTTGGGAATATCATGATGTTTTATTTTCAAAACAAAGCGAATGGAATAGATTAAGTTCTGTTGATCTTAATGCTCAATTAAATGAATATGCAACATCGATGGGATTAAATTCTGCAAGCTTTGATTCTTGCCTTTCATCAAAAAGTACTGCAGATGAAGTTCAATCTGACTTTTTGCATGCATCACAATATGGTGCTACTGGAACTCCAACATTTTTCATTGGAAATGAAAAGGATGGATTCATTAAACTAGTTGGCGCACAACCTTATGCTGCATTCCAAGCAGCAATTGATGCACAGCTAGGATAAAATACCCACAAAAAATCCAACCAACAAATGGTAAAATCAATAAACTTTGTAGTTCTTGGCGAACAGTCAATTGCCAATGATTTTGGTAAGAAAGGAACTGTCACTGATTTAACATTATATGACAAAAAAGAATCAGATATTATTAGAACGTGGGTTGCACCAAACGGTTTTTCAGATAAAATTCAACCTTTATTTCAAGCAATTAATCTAGCAGAATATGTAATTCTATACCTAGGCACGCTAGACAAATTTGTTGGTGAACAAATTGTTGCCTTGGATTTATTACAAAAAAAGGAAGGATTCTTGAGTCATACATATGATGTTGATGAAAATAATCTGTCATCACTAATCAAAGGAACCGTGGTAGAGAGATACAAAAAAGTCGAATCCTCAAAGCTTAGAGAAGAGATAAACAAACTACCTCCTCTGCCCAATACAGGAAAAACAAAAATCGTAATTGATCATTGCTTTGATGTCAAAGGAGTTGGAACTGTAGTTCTTGGCAAAGTTGTTACGGGAAAAGTCAAGCAATACGATAACCTACAACTTTTACCATCTAGAATCGAAGTCATGGTAAAATCAATTCAAATGCATGATGATGATGTATCAGAAGCAATTTCTCCTGCAAGAGTTGGGCTTTCACTAAAAGGTGTAAAGCCAGAAGAAGTATCTCGTGGTGATGTATTGTGCGAAGATAATTCTATTCCAGTTAAAGATGAAATTGAGATTAATTTTAAGCAAACCCCATACTATAAAGGAGAAATTTCAGAAAACCAAATGTGTCTTTTAAGCATTGGTTTGCAAATAAAAGCTGCAAAATTTAGTTCCATAAATCCAGTCAAACTTAAACTAGATAAACCGGCAGTTTGTGACCCAAAAGACATTTGCGTTATACTAAAACCAGAATCGTCAAGTATTAGAATTCTAGGTAGTGGAACAATAAAGTAAATTTGACAAATTAGAATGTTGACTCCAACTTGTTAAGATTTTAGTTCATCAGTTTCAAAAAATCTATGAAACCAGAACCTTTTGGAGGAGAGGCTTTAGAGGAATTTGATCCCGATTATTTTATTGATAATGTGGTTGAAGTTATCGAAAATCTTAATGCTTGTAAGGTATTTTCTTGCACCGACTGTGGAAACACCATAGTTGTAGAAAAAAACAAAGAAACTCCAAAATTTTGTTCTCTTTGTGGTAAACAAATTGAATGGGGTGATCTTCTTGCAGAACAAATGGATATTTGTCCAAAATGCAAAAAAGAGTATCCCGCAGATGCCAAAGATTACTGCGAAATGGATGGTAGTAGATTAGAAAAAGGATAGAGAAATTAAAAATGCTCTTTAACCATTGACATCATCAGATTAATTTAATTAAATCAGAACTTTAGTGATGATATGCGCGCTTTAATGATGGGAAGATTTCAGCCTTTTCATTTAGGACATTTGGATTTAGTAAAACAAATTCTTTCAGAATCTGATGAAATAATTATTGCGATTACTAGTTCTCAATTCAATTATTTAGAAAAAGATCCATTTACTGCTGGTGAAAGAATTGAAATGATTCAAAAATCATTAATTGAAGGAGGCATCGATATGTCAAAATGTTTTATCATTCCAATTGAAAATCAATTCAATATTGCAACATGGGCATCATATCTTAAAACAACTCTCCCAAAATTTGATAAAGTGTATAGTGGTAATGAATATGTTGAAATGTTGTTGGCAGATGCGGGAATTAAAGTAGCTAAACCAAAATTCCTTGAGAGAAAAAAATTCAACGCCACACACATTAGAAAAATGATTATTCAAGATGGTGATTGGCAAAACCATGTCCCAAAAGCTGTTTCAGAAATAATTAACCAACTCAATGGCGTCAATAGACTAAAAGTAATTTCTCAAAGCGATACAAAGCCCACAGAACATTAAAATGAAAAAGTTACGTGCTTGCCCAATTTGTCCAAAATGTGGTTCTAAAAAATTTGAACGGTTAGAAGATAGTGATGTCAAAGTACGATGCCTTTCTTGTAATAAAATTATGAAAATATAATCATCTGTTGGTTTTTATTTGCAATAATTTGAGGCCTATCCATGGCACAGACATGGAAAGACGATGATGTAAGTTTAGATCCAATAAAAAATGAAACCATTGCAGTACTTGGCTATGGAATTCAAGGAAATGCTCAAGCAAATAACATGAAAGATTCTGGTCTTAATGTAATCATTGGTGCAAAAGAAGGCGGTTCTAGCTGGCAAAAAGCACAAGCAGATGGACACAAAGTTATGTCGATTGCAGACGCAACAAAAGAAGCAGACATTGTTCATGTTCTAATTCCTGATATGGTTCAAGCTCAAGTATACAAAGATGAGATTCAGCCTAATCTTTCCAAAGGAAAAGCATTATCATTTTCTCATGCAGCTGCCATTTTTTGGAAATGGATTGAAGCCCCAAATGACGTAGATATAATTATGGTTGCGCCAAAAGGCCCTGGTTCAAAGGTACGCGAAACATACCAGCAAGGATTTGGAACTCCCTCAATTGTTGCGGTTCATCAAGATTTTACTAAAAAGGCTTGGGATAGAACTCTGGGAATTGCAAAAGCAATTGGAAGTACAAGAGCAGGTGTTATCAAAACAACCTTTCAAGAAGAAGTTGAAACAGATTGGTTTGGCGAGCAAGCTGATCTTTGTGGCGGATCTGCATCAATGGTAGTAAATGCGTTTGAAACTCTAGTTGAAGCGGGATATCAACCAGAAATTGCATATTTTGAAGTTTTACATGAATTAAAATTGATTGTAGATATGATTCAACGTTATGGGATTAATGGAATGTGGAGACGTGTTAGTGAAACTGCAAGATATGGTGGATTGACAAGAGGTCCAGTAGTTATTAATGCAGAAACAAAACAAAGAATGAAAAAAGTTCTAGAAGAAATTCAAAATGGAACATTTAATGAAGAATGGATTAGCGAATATCAAAAAAATGGTAAAAATGCTTTTGATAGATACATGAAAGAAATAGATTCACATCAAATAGAACAAGTTGGAAAACAAATGCGAAAAATGATGTGGCCTGATTCTACAGAATAAACTACATTTTTCTTAGCTTTTTTACGCCCTTTGTTATATGATCAATAACTATTGGCAACGGCGTTCCAGGACCAAACACACCGTCAATTCCTGCCTTTTCTAATTTCTTTTTATCCTCATCTGGAATAACTCCTCCTCCAAGAACAAGGACATCTTTGATTCCTTTCTTTTTGAGAGCCTTTACAACTCTGGGAAATAGTGTGCCATGTGCACCATTGAGCAAACTCATAGCAATAGCATCAACATCCTCATCTTCTGCAATTTGAGCAATTCTTTCTGGCGTTGCAAATAATCCAGAATAAATCACCTCCATTCCTGCATCTCTAAATGCTCTACATAGAACTAAAGCTCCTCTATCGTGGCCATCAAGCCCTAGTTTTGCCACCAAAATCTTGACTCTGCGGGTTGCCATCTTTTGTCTCATTTTTCTTAGATCTATTATGATTTTAAATCCTTTATTTGATTTTCTTGAGGTTTAGTTTACACCTAAATCTACATAAAACCATAAAATTGTACACCAGATGTGAAGCCAGTCATACCGATAAATTATGATCTCGAATTTGAACCAAATTTCAAAAATTTCACATTTCGTGGAAAAGAATCTCTTACAATCAACTCTTCTGGATATACAAATACAATTATTCTGAATGCAGCGGAGCTCAAAATAAAAAATTGCACAGTGGGTGCTGCAAACAAAACTCTAAAGCCCAAAATCAAATTAGACGCAAAAAAAGAGCAAATTCATGTAAAACTTCCTCAAAAAATAAAAGGTAAAGCAGTAATTCATTTTGATTACACGGGAATTCTCAATGACCGATTATTGGGATTTTATCGAAGTCAGTATAAAGAAAATGGTAAGACAAAATATCTTGCAACAACCCAATTTGAAGCAGCGGATGCAAGACGAGCCTTTGTGTGTTGGGATAATCCAGAAGCAAAAGCAACATTTGATGTTACAATAATCACCGATTCAAAATATACTGCCATTTCAAACATGCCAGTAAAATCAAAAAGAAAATCTGGTAAAAAAACAGTTTACAAATTTGGAAAAACTCCATTGATGTCAACTTATCTTATTTATCTTGGAGTTGGCGAATTCGAGTTTCTAAAAAGTAAAATGGGAAAGGTGGATGTTAGAGTTATTTCAACAAGGGGACATAAGACAAAAGGAACATATGCACTTGATCTTGGCAAAAAACTTCTTAGAGCATATGAAAACTATTTTGGAATAAAATACCCTTTTCCTAAACTTGATTTGATTGCAGTTCCTGATTTTGCTGCAGGTGCAATGGAAAATTGGGGTGCGATTACCTTCCGAGAGGCTATTTTGCACTATGATCCTAAAACATCTTCAACGCAAACAAAACAAAGAATTGCTGAAGTAATCTCTCACGAGCTTGCCCACCAGTGGTTTGGAAACTTGGTTACTATGAAGTGGTGGAATGATCTCTGGCTGAATGAAAGCTTTGCCACATTTATGGCTACAAAGTTTGTGGACAAATTTTATCCAGAATGGGATTCTTGGGAACAATTCATTGAGGATGCAATGAATGTATCTATGGGATTAGATGCACTGAAAACTTCGCATCCAATAGATGTTGCTGTAAAAAGCCCATCTGAAATAAGAGAAATTTTTGATGCAATTTCATATGATAAGGGTGGATGTGTTTTACGAATGTTGGAAAATTATGTTGGAGAAAAAAACTTTCGCAAAGGACTAAAACACTATCTTAGAAAACACATGTACAAAAATGCAGTTGGTGATGACTTGTGGGATGCAATAGGAAAAGCATCACGAATGCCAGTACGCAAAGTAGTTCATTCCTGGATAAAACAGGTTGGTTTTCCACTAGTTTCAGTTGAAAAGAAAGACTCAACCCTGTCACTAAGGCAAGAACGATTTCTCATGCTTCCTACCTCAAAATCAAAAAAAGGCACATGGAAAATTCCAATTTCAGTAGGTCTCAAAAAAGAATCTGTCAAAAAATTAATGACAAAAAAATCTGATAAAATAAAATCTAAAGAACTATGTGTAGTTAATTTTGGAAGATACGGATTTTATCGTGTAAAATATGATGAAGATACATTATTTGATCTTAAAACCGCTATAATTAACAAAGAAATTTCTCATATTGATAGGTGGGCAATACAAAATGATCTATTTGCGTTATGTGTTTCAGGAAATGAACCTGTAAGAAGTTATCTTGATTTTTCGGATGCATACAATGAAGAAGACAATTATCTGCCATCAATGAATGTTGCAAATAATCTAAATTTTCTCTATTTTATCACATTCTTTGAAGACTTTAATCATGAAATTAGAGAATATGGGTTAAACTACCTTAGAAAAACTCTAGAACGATTAACATGGGCTCCAAAAAAAGGAGAAAAAAACACTGATGCACTTTTGCGTAGTTATTGTATTGCAGCGCTTGGAAAGATGGATGACGAAGAGGTAATATCTGAAGCAGAAAACAAATTTCAACAATACCTAAAAAATCCTAATTCTATTCCTACAGACCTACAAGAATCCATTTTCATTGTAATTGCTTGGCATGGAAATGCACAAACTCATAAAAAATTAATTTCACTATATAAAAAAGCAAAATCACAAGAAGAAAAAATTAGATTTCTAACTGGATTGTGTTATTTCAAAGATGAGAAATTATTGTTGCAGACTCTAAAGTTTTCACAATCAAGTGAAGTTCGTTCTCAAAATATGCATATACCAATTATGAGAGTTGCAGGAAATCCATATGGCAAAAAAATTCTTTGGCCATGGTTAAAACAAAATTGGAAAAAATTAAGCAAAAAAGTAGGTCATGGTAATCCTCTGCTAAACAGAGTTGTAGGAACTGTATCTTTGATTTCAGATGATACAATGACTAGTGAAGTGAAAAACTTTTTCAAGAAAAATCCTACTCCTGGTACAGAAAACACCTTATCTCAAGCCTTAGAACGTGCACAAATACACTCTAAATTATTAAAAAGAATTAGAAGTGAATATGATTTTCAAATTTAAAATTTGATTATGGCAAGAAAATTTGTCCCAATAATTTCTGTTGTAGCAATATCTGCTTTGGGAATTTTGTTTTTGTTTGATTCTATCTTATACGATGATAAACAATTTGCCCAAACCTTTGATGTGGATGCTACCTATTATGAAAACCAAGGAATTGTTGAAATTATCTACAAGGATCATTCACAAAAAACAATCTCTGTTGTTCTTGAAATATTGGGAATGGAAGAGACTTTTCAAAAATCATTTTCTAGCTCAAATTTTGTTGAAAGAGTTGAATTTAGTGCTCCGCCAAAATATGGTTGGAAAATTCATCCAATAACATTAGATGTTGAGCACGAAGAATTCGGGCAGATTGGAATAAAAACAGAAATTCATTCGGAAAAAGAGCCAGCTCCCAAAATAATTTTTAGCCCGTAAAATGAAGCAAGAATTTATTTCCGATGAAAGAGGGTAGTTTATACTTGACATTAATTTCTGATCTAAAAAAAGGAAAACGAGGAGCTATTGCAAAGGCAATTTCTATGGTAGAAAATGACCCAAAGGAGACTAGAAATCTATTAAAAAAAATTTTTAAAAATTCTGGAAATTCTATTGTAATTGGAATAACTGGCCCTGCCGGTGCAGGAAAAAGCTCTTTGATAAACAAAACTGTGGATGCATTACAAAAACTAAAAACAAAACCTGCAGTTTTGGCCATTGATCCAACTAGTCATGTAACTGGTGGTGCAATTCTTGGTGATAGAGTTAGAATGACTGAATCAACCGATACTGGTACATACATTCGGAGTATTGCATCAAGAGGTGCTACAGGTGCCATCTCGCGTTCTATACGAAATAGTGTACGTGTTTTAGAATATGCAGGATTTAATCCAATAATTATTGAAAGTGTTGGAGCGGGTCAAACTGAAGTTGAAATTTCTAAAATATCTGACATCACAGTTGTAGTTTTTAATCCAAACACTGGTGATAGTATTCAAACCATAAAAGCTGGCTTAACTGAAATTGGGGATATCTATTTGATTAATAAAAGTGATTTAGATGGAGCATCTCAATTGTATGATGCAGTTAGGGATTTTATTGGCGCAGCTGAAAGTAACCCAACAATTCTGAAAACATCTGTAAAGAAAAACAAAGGAATCTCTGAGTTTGCTAAAAAATTAAAAGAACTTATGGTAGAAAAGAAAAAAACAAAAAAAGAACTTGATCAATCAAGATTAGAATCAGAACTCAAAGATATTGTTTTAAATAATATGAAAGAAAAAGTTGATTCTATGCTAGACGCTGATAAATCCTTTTTAAAATTTCTAAAAAAAGTTCAGTCCAAACAAATTGACCCTTATGAGGCTGCAGACAAGGTTACAAAATCTTTAGTGAAGTGATCATATGGTTACAAAACGAAAAGAAACGAAAAAAGAAAAACAGTATGTCACAGATTCAAATATTCCAGTAAAGCGTGTTTATCTTAAACCTCCAAAAAAATCAAACAAAGAAGAACCAGGCAAGTATCCATTTACTCGTGGAATTCATGAGGGAATGTATCGTGATAGATTATGGACAATGCGTCAGTATTCTGGATTTGGCGATGCAAAATTAACAAACCAGCGTTTCAAATTCATGCTTGAAAAAGGTCAGACTGGACTTAGTATGGCATTTGACTTGCCGACACAAATTGGATATGATCCTGATTCGCCACAAGCAGAAGGAGAAGTTGGCAAAGTTGGAGTATCTATTGCATCACTTAAGGACATGCTTACTGCATTTGATGGAATTCCTTTAGGTAAAGTAAGTAGCTCGATGACAATAAATTCTACAGCATCAACATTGTTATCATATTATATTGCAGTTGGTGAATCACAAGGATTTTCTAGTGAACAATTACGTGGAACAACTCAGAATGACATTCTCAAAGAATACATTGCACGAAACACGTACATTTATCCTCCACAACCATCAATGAGAATTATTGGTGACATGATTGGATATTGTGCAAAAAAGGTTCCACAATGGTACCCAGTTTCAATTTCTGGCTATCACATGAGAGAAGCAGGAGCTACCGCAACACAAGAGGTTGCTTTTACTTTGGCAAATGCAATTGCGTACATTGAAACTTGTCTTGATCAAGGCTTGAAGATTGATGATTTTGCTCCAAGATTATCCTTCTTTTTCTGCTGTACAATAGAATTTTTTGAAGAGGTTGCAAAGTTTAGAGTAGCAAGAAAGGTTTACGCTAAAATTCTTAAAGAAAAATTCCATGCAAAAAATCCAAAATCACTTCAACTAAAATTCCATACACAAACTAGTGGTGAATCACTAACTGCACAACAGCCTGATAACAACATCGTCAGAGTTGCAATCCAGTCTATGGCTGCGGTGTTGGGGGGAACGCAATCCTTGCATACAAACTCTAGAGATGAGGCATTGGCACTACCAACACAAGAATCTGCAAAAATTGCACTAAGAACCCAACAAATTGTTGCGCATGAAAGTGGAATCACAAAAACAGTTGATCCAATGGCAGGTTCTTATTATCTTGAAACGCTGTGTGATGAAATTGAGGATGGTGTCTGGAAATACCTAAAAAAGGTTGAAAAAATGGGAGGTTCTATCAAAGCAATTGAAAAAGGATTTTTCCAGTCCGAAATTAGGCAGAATGCATATCGGCTAAAAAAAGAAATTGATGAGAATCAGCGAATTATTGTAGGCATGAACAAATTTCAAGATGCGGATGAGGGTAAACAAGAATTACTGAGAGTTGATGAATCTGTAGAAATTCAGCAAAAAAAGGCGATGAAAAAATTACGACAATCAAGAGACAATAAAAAAGTTGAAGATGCATTGTCCGCAATGAAAAGTGCCGCTGAAACTGAAAAAAATCTTATGCCCTTTATTCTTACTGCTGCAAAGTCATATGCAACAACTGGGGAAATAAGTAACGCTTTCAGAGAAGTTTTTGGTGAATACCGTCCAAAGGAAGTATTCTAAATGAAAATTGATCATATTGCGATTGCAGTTAATGATGTCGAATCTGCAGTTAAAAAATACCAAGAAGCACTTGGAATTGACAATGTTGAATTTGAAACTGTAGAAACTGAAGGAGTAAAGGTAGGGATTTTACATCTATCAAATGGAAGGATTGAATTAATGCAACCAACCAATGATAATAGCCCAATTAAAAAATTTCTTGAAAAAAAAGGCGAAGGATTGCATCACATGGCATTAGAAACAGACAACATTGAAGGTGAAGTTACTAGAATGGAAGGCTGTGGCATACAATTTCTTGGAAAGATAAGACCTGGCTCTGCTGGAACCAAAGTAACGTTCATTCATCCAAAATCATTGAATGGTGTTTTGGCAGAGTTGTGCTCTCATCCAAAATAATTATTCCATCATCTTTAAAGTGTCTGTTGCTGTAATTATTCCAAAAATTTTAGATTTTTTTGCAACTAGAATACATTTTGAAAATCTAATTAATGGAACTAGACTATTTGCAGGAGTTTCATAATCAACGATTGGTGGCACTGGTTCCATTATACTTTCTATTTTGGAATTTTTTAATTCAGATTCTCCAGCATCTGAAATATGTTTGACGATGCTGTCTTCTGTAACGATGCCTACAGGTTCTGATCCATCAAAAATTGGAATTTGACTAATTGAAACCTTTCTCATTTTCTTTATTGCGTCATGCAAAGTGTTTGATGGTTTTAGTTTTACAATATCTTTACTACAAAATTCACCAGCTTTATGAGTTGAATATTTGCCTTCAAGATTTGCTAAACTATCAAAAATACGCTTTGCCGTTTCATAACTAGGTTGACTTCGACCTGATTCTATTTGATTTATCATGGATGTACTAACGCCTGTCATGCTTGCTAGTTTTTTCTGTGTTATGCCTAGCTTTGTCCTTAGTTGTTTGATGGAGTCAATTCTTGGAAGCAATTAGTTTGGTTATCTTTTCCTTGATTTCTTTTTTGCCTTTTTCTTGGATTTTTTAGTAGTTTTTTGAGTTTTTTCAAGAACTGCTTGAGCTGCTGCAACTATTGCTATTGGTATACGATGAGGTGATGCACTAACATAACTTAGACCCGATTTGTGACAGAATTTTATAGAATTTGGATCTCCTCCATGTTCACCACAAATACCTATCTCTAATTTTGGTTTGATTTTTCTACCTTTTGCAATGCCTATCTCCATTAAACTTCCAACTCCATTTTCATCTATTGATTGAAATGGACTTTTCTCTAAAATCTCTTTTTCTAAATATTCTGGAAGAAATTTTCCTTCAACATCTTCCCTACTAAAGCTAAATGTCGCTTGTGTTAAATCATTTGTGCCAAAGCTAAAGAATTCAGCAGTACTGGCTAATTCCTGTGCAGTAAGACATGCTCGTACTACTTCAAGCATTGTACCAAAGTTTATCTTTAGTTTTTGTCCATATTTTTTCTCCATCTCTGATTTTATTTCATCATAAATTCTTTTAATATGATTTAACTCTGCAATACTGCTTACTTGTGGAATCATGATTTGTGGCCTTGCGTCTACTTTTTGTTTTGCTAACTCGGCTGCAGCTTCAAAAACAGCTGTAATCTGCATTTTGTAAATCTCTGGATACGTTATTCCTACCCTTACTCCACGATGACCCATCATTGGATTAATTTCAGCAAGGTCTCTTGCTCTGTTAAGAATTATTTTAGTTTGCTCTAAACCCGTAGTAGAATTTTCTTTTTCAAGTTTATGAATTTTATTTGCAAGCTCTTCTGGATTTGGTAAAAACTCGTGCAACGGTGGATCAAGTAATCTAATTGTTACAGGATATCCTTCCATGGCTTTTAGAATTTCAATAAAATCGCTTTTTTGCAATTGTTTTAGTTTTTCTAAGACAATGTTTCTTTTGTCAAGTGTTTTTGCCATAATCATATCAACAAATAATCCAATTCTGTCTTTTGCATTGAACATTCTTTCTGTTCTGCAAAGACCAATTCCTTGTGCTCCATACTTTCTTGCTAATTTAGCTGCATCGGGGGTGTCTGCATTTGCTCTTATTCCAATTTTTTTGATTTTTTGAGCCCAACTTAGAATAGTTTTAAAATCTTCAGTAATTTGAGGTTCTATTGTGGGTAACTCCCCAAGAAAGATTGTTCCAGTGCTGCCATCAATTGTTATGGAATCACCCTCCTTGATGACTTGACCATCTGCTTCACACTTTGCGTTATCATAATCAATTTTCAAATCAGAGCATCCAACTATACATGGTTTTCCCATTCCTCTTGCAACTACTGCTGCATGAGATGTTTTTCCGCCTCTGCTTGTTAAAATCCCAACTGATGCAAAAAATGCAGGAACATCTTCTGGTTTTGTTTCCTCTCTAACTAAAATCACCTTTTTTCCATTTTCACCCATTGTTGTTGCTTTTTTAACATCAAATACTGCGATGCCGCTTGCAGCTCCTGGAGACGCTGCAATTCCTTTTGCAACTTGTTTGATTCCTTTGGCTTTATTTTGATCAATTGTTCTATGAAGAAGTTGTTCAAGTTGTTCTGCTTGTAAACGACGAAGTGCTTGTTCTTTATTGATTAGTTTTTCCTTTACCATATCTACTGAAGTTTTTACCATGCTTGCTGCATTCATTTTTCCATTTCTCGTCTGCAACAAGTAGAATCGTCCTTGCTCTATGGTAAACTCTATATCTTGAGGTTCTTTAAAATGTCTTTCAAGTTTTTTACAAGTGTTTTCAAGTTGTTTGTAAGATTCTGGAAGTTCCACTTTCATGCTATCTACTGGTTTTGGAGTTCTAACGCCTGCAACAACATCCTCACCTTGTGCATTGACAAGATAATCTCCAAAAATATGTCTTGTTCCATCACCTGGATTTCTTGTAAAAACTACTCCTGTTGCACTATCGTTTCCCATGTTTCCAAAAACCATAGCTACAACATTTACTGCTGTTCCATCCGCGATGTCTTTTGTAATATTGTTTTTTTCACGATAAACAATTGCTCTTTCACCCATCCAGCTTGCAAAAACAGCTTTGATTGCTAATTCAAGCTGTTCAAAAGGATCTGAAGGAAAAGGCATTCCTGTTTGCTTTTCGCAAATTTTTTTGTATTCAGAAACAATCTCTTTGAGGGATTTTTCATTTAATGCGCTATCTGCTTGGACTGCTTGATTTCTTTTTGCCTTTTCTAAAACTTCATCAAATTTTTTATCTTCTACACCAAAAACCACTTTACCAAACAACTGGATGAATCTCCGATACGAATCCCATGCAAAGCGTGGATTATTGCTTTGTTTTGCCAACCCTTCAACTGTTACATCGTTTATACCAAGATTCAAAATTGTATCCATCATGCCTGGCATAGATATTGCCGCACCAGATCTTACTGAAACAAGCAATGGATTTTCTTTTGAATTCCATTTTTTACCAGTTTTTTTCTCTATTTTTGAAATGTTTTTCTTTACTTGAGCTAAAAGGCCTTTTGGAAGTTTTTTGTTGTTTTGATAATACTGATTACATACTTCGGTTGTAATTACAAATCCAGGTGGAACTGGAAGCTTTAATCTGGTCATTTCACAAAGTCCTGCACCTTTTCCTCCTAACAGCTTCTTGTTTTTCCCATCTCCTTCATCAAAAAAGTAAACTGGTTTCATTTTAATTTCCTAGATATTCAAATCAAAAATAGGGTGTTTTAAAGCATTGCCTTGGCAAACTCTTCGATAATATCTTTCCAATTTTTTGCCTTGATAATTCCACTTGCTACAAGAATTCCCTTTGAACCAAGCTGTGTTGCCTTTTTTACATCGTCTCCTGAAACAATTCCTGCACCACAAAGAAGTTTTGTTTTTCGATTTGAGCTTTGCACTGCTTTGACAGCATTTGTGATGAGCCCTGGTTTTTCTTTTGAAACTGCACGTCCAGAACCAATTAGCTCAGGTGGTTCTATTGCAATGTAATCTGGATTTAATTTAGAATATCTTTTTGCCTCGGCAACATTTTTTACACAAACAACGGATGTCATTTTCAATTTTTTTAATTTTAAAACTAGTGCAGTAATCTCTTTGCTTGAAATTCTGTGCTCACTGTGATTAATTAACGAACCACTTATTTTTGATTTTTTTACAAGCTCGGGAATAATAAATCCTGTAGTGCTGCCAACATTTGCATCATCAAGATGCTGTGCAAATATCGGAATTTTACTATCTGCCACTTGACCTAAAAGATGCTGAGGCGGTGCAACAGCAATTTTTACTTTGTATTTTTTTGAAACTAACTCAACAATTTTAATAAATTTTAAAATTCTAGTACCAGATATTTGTTCATAATTTTTACAATTTATAATAAACAATCTTACCCTTCCTAAAAAATCCTAGTCTGTTATTTATTATTTGATTGGTATTAATTTTGATTTAGAGTTTGCTTTTGATATCTGAATTTCATGACTAAAACAGTCATTGTAAGACCAATTGCTACTACGTTTACCCCAATTATGATAAAATCATTTTTTTCAATTCCATATATTATCCATAAAAAGGCACCAATTGCAATTAATGTCATCAAATACTTTGACACGTCATCGAGTTTTTTTGTTTTGTATCCCTTGAGAATTTGTGGAACCCATCCAGACAAAATCAAAATACCTGCAACAGTACCTAAGATAGTGATTGCTATTTCATCTAATACCATTTTTCTTTACACTAGTTCCAGAAATACTCGTCTAATCCTGTTTGCTTTGGCTTGCCAAGAATTGTATCAAAATCAAGGTCCATTGAGGAAGTGATTTGATCAAGTGTTGATTCCATAAACTCCATGTATTTTTTTGAATCAACTTCATCTTTTCTTGCCATTTCTACGGGTTTCACTCCTGGCTTATTTAATATCTTGACATAAGAGATAATGTCTCCTTTTTTGATCTCTCTAATTGATTCTAGAAGTTTTGCTGCACGAATGTGTTGTGGTACCGTCTTAACATATTCGGATGGAGATTTACTAATCATTACATTAAATGCCAAGTCAGAAAGTGGAATTTCTTTTTCTTCAACCTTTTTTGCCCATTCTGCAATTTTTTCACTGATTTGTTTTTTTGCAAGCTTAAACTCTTCAACATTTTGAACTTTGGATAAAATTTCTAGCAATTCATAAAACAATGTCTTGATAAAAGGTGGAGTGTGGGACTTTTTCCCAGTTAATCCCTTTACATCTACTTTACCCGATTTTGTTACACCAAGATAGTTTTTCTTTCTTGTACTTAGAACAACATAACGATATTCCTTATCGACTTCTAAATCAACTCCAAAGTTTTTCTTTGCTTCTTCAATTACCTTTTTAATTTGCTCAGATGTTGGATTTTTGATAAATAACGAATCAGTGTCTCCATAAAGAACCTGAATTCCAGCTTCTTCACATTTCTTAATGGTTTCTAGAATGATGTGTCTTCCTATTGCAGTGGTTGCGTCTGCTGCAGGAAGAAAGTATAAAGGAAATATTTGTGCTCCCATAACTCCATAACTTGCGTTTAGAATCACTTTCAGTGCTTGACTTACAACTGTATATTGCTGTCTTTGCTCTTCAGTAAGTGATTGATTTTTTGATAGGCTTTTGTAATAATTCACCCTTAAGTCTCGAAGAGAGCCAATCAAAAGGGCAGTTATTCCATTTCTTTTAGAACATACCCAGTGACTTGATTGTGGTATGGTATTTTTTGTACATTCTTTATGGGGACATCTAACAGTTTCATATGAAAGATTTCTAACCTTGATGATGCTGGGATATAGACTTGCAAAATCCATCACAGTTACATTAAAATGGATTCCTTCAACAGGGTCAACTACTAAACCACCTCTATACTTTTTGTCTTTAATTATTGCATCAGTGACAACTCCAGACGACCTTCTTTCTAATTCATCTCTTTTTGGAATCAATGCATTACGTTGTCGGTGTTCATAGTACAGTAAGCTTCGAATCCATTGGGAAACCCCAATTCTTGCTATGTCATCAATTGGCATTCTTGCAATTCTAGCAATAACTACTAGGAGATTCATTAGCACATCATTGTTAAAGCTAGTGAGCTTGTGAGTGAGTCGTGAGTCATTAAAACAGTAATTGGCTGTCTGATAGAGATTTAGCTGATCAAGGTCTACTCCATAATCGATTTTTTCTTCATTTAGAAGTGCTTTTGAAACGCTGTTTAATGAAAAGTCTGTGTATTTGTGACTAAAAGCATAGATTTGAAAACTGCGGTTTGATAAAGTTCTGTACAGATCCAAATGGACTCCTTTCTTTAGAGTAGCTGAATCCCGCATCATGTATAATGGGTTATCAGAATTTTTGATTCCTAATCTCTCAGCACGATTATACAAGTATGGCATGTCAAATTCATCACCATTGTATGTGATCACAAAAGGATAACTGGCAATTAGTTTGAATGCATCAAAAATCATATCTTTCTCTTTTCCTTCATCATAAAACACGACTTTTACATCTGAATTCAAATCATTTGTGCCTTCTTCAATTCCATCTCGTCTTAACACGAAAACTTGCTTTAGACCATCAGAGCCTACAAAACTTATTGCAGTAACCATTTTTTCTGCAATCTTTGGGTCTGGAATTCTGCCAATCTCTGCTTCGACTTCAATATCAAAACTAATTCGTTTGATTTTTGGAATTGGCTGATTCAAAAGTTCAGCCCAGTTTGAAATGTATTCTTCAAATTGTTTTGAATCAACCATGGATTCCTTTGACATTTTATCCCAAAGAAGGCTCTTTAATGCTAATCTTACTTCATCCGAAATTTCTAAATCATGAGATTTAATTTTTCCATCTTTTATTTCATAGTATTTTCCAACAATGAGTGATCTATCATAAAGATAGTTCTCATAATATTTGATATCGGATTCCCATGTTTCAATTATGTTTCTAATGCTTTTGTCAGTGGCCGTACCGCCAATAGCTAACGGATCTTCAACAATTATTTTTGACACATTTATTTCTTGATCATTTAACATATCATGCCGATTAACAGTTTCAATTTTTATTACATCATTTCTTTCGTTTAGAAAATCTAATTCCGCTGGATTTAATTTAGAATAACAATATGGTTTATGATTAGTTTCATCTTCCCAAAGGAAAATTTTTTGTGAATCTGGCTCGTAGAATTTTAACACAGCTGCTTTTTTTTGATTATTGTAAGTTGCTGATACGAGTAATGAAGGTGGCATCGATCTTACTTGTTCAGTATTTGCAGTTTGCACTTGCATCCAATCACTTTTTGTTGTAATTTCGAACTAATTCATTTGCCCAATGCTGAATTTTTGTTTTATCTAGTTGAACCACCTCTACTCCTGCCTCTTTTAATAAATCATAATCTGTTTCTGGATAAGAATCAAGACAAAAGAATTTTTTTATTCCAATCGTTATGGCCATCTTTGTACATTCCAAACAAGGAACAAATGTTGTATACAATACTGCTCCTTCAGCACCCGCTTCAATCCCCATAATAGCACAATGCATAATGGCATTAGCTTCTGCATGATTGCACAGACAACGGTCTAAAGATTCCCCTGATTCTATCTTTCCTTCCATTCTAAGTTGGCATCTTTTACAGCCTCCCTCGTAGCAATTTTTGACTCCAGGCGGCGTTCCATTATAACCTGTAGCAAGTTGCCTATGATTTCTTACAATTACTGCTCCTACCTGCCTTGTCATGCAGTTTGAGCGAAGCTTTGCTAATTCTGCCTGCAACATGAAATATTCGTCCCAGTTAGGCCTTTGAAAAGAATTACTCACACCAAACATCTTGACTCCCACAATATATGGATATTTGAGCAATAGCTATTATTCAACTACACAAAACCATAAAATCAATAGATTGTGGTTAAAAAATGAAAACAGAAATTGACACAAGAATTCATTGACCAAAAATTTGTAGAAAAAAATGCTATCGAAAAAAGAGATTATCAGGTTAACCTAGCAAAACAAGCAATCAATGAAAACTGTCTTGTCGTATTACCAACCGGACTTGGAAAAACTACTGTTGCATTACAGGTAATTGCTGAATTTCTCTTAAAAGGACATGGTGGTGTGTTGTTCTTGGCACCCACCAGAGTGCTTGTAAATCAGCATTATGATTTTCTTAAAAATAACTTGACAATTGATGATATTGGAATAATCACTGGAGAGGATCAAATTACAAAAAGAAAAAAACTTTGGATGAATAGTGTAATTTGTGCAACTCCTGAAATAACAAAAAATGATTTTGATAGGCAAATTGTTTCTCCTGAGCAATTCAGTCTGATAATTTTTGATGAAGCACATAGAACTATTGGCGATTATTCGTATTCAGGAATTGCAGAGAGATTTGCTAATTCTAATGCAAGAATAATGGGAATGACTGCAACCCTTCCAAGTGAAAAAGAAAAAGCAACAGCGATTCTTAAAACGTTAAAAATTTCATGTGTTGCTGAACGAAACGAAGAAAGTACAGATGTGAAACCATACATCCAACAAACCAATACAGAATGGGTCAAAGTAGATTTGCCACAGGAAATGCGAGCAATTCAAACTTTGATCAAGCTTGCATTAGATGAAAGATATCAAACTCTAAAGAAAAATGGCTTGAAGCTGGGTGATCAAAAATCACTTTCGGCACTTTTACGAATTAGAGATTTTGTTTTAAACCAAAACAGGCGTTCAGCAAAGCCTCTTTTCACTGCTATTCGAATTCATTACGCCTTGAACATTTTAGAGGCTCATGGGATAACTC
>DASSAK010000022.1:0-45380 GCA_035685445.1 Nitrosopumilaceae archaeon | reverse complement strand
TTTTCAGTTGTTCAAAGTTGGGTAAAATATCCTGCAAAAGATCCTCAAAAATACATGAGAGTTGATTGGAAACCACTTGTTCAATATATTAAAGACCATCAAAAATTAATTCCATAAATTGAAAGTATATGCCGTAGGAGTTGGGCCAGGCTCTCCAAAATATGTAACAGAGTATGTTAAAGAAATAATTCAAAGTTGTGATATTGTAATCGGATACAAGTATACACTAAAAACAATTCAAAGTCTAATCTCAGAAAAAGAAATTCATGAAATTACAATGAAAGATCAAGAAGAGGTTTATCAAAAAGTTAAAAAAAAGTCAGTTGGAAAAACTTTGGTTATTCCATTCACAGGGGATGTAAATTTTTCAGAATCCGAAGTTGTTGATAGATTAATTGAAATTTTTGGCGATGTAGAAATTATTCCTGGTATTAGTTCAATCCAAGTAGCTGCTTCAAAGGCAAAAGTTCCTTTAGACAAATCCAAAGTAATTACAATGCATATATCTACCTCGATTGAAGAAAAAAAACTTGAATTACAAAAAGCATTAATTGATGGATTTAGCGTTGTGTTGGTTCCTCGTCCATGGCCTAACGCGCCTGAAAAGCATTTCATGCCTTCAGAAATTGCAAAATATTTGAAAAAAAATGGTTTTGAAACTTCAAAAATGAAGGTACATGTCTATGAATCTCTTACAACTAAAGATGAGACGAGTTTTGAGGGAATGGTATCAGATTTGGAGGGAAAAGAATTTTCAGATTTATCTGTGATGGTGTTTAATCAAGCAAAATTAGAATCTTATATTGGATTCAAAGATTAATTTCCTTTTTGCTTGTTTCCAACACTTCTAATTACTTCAGAGCCTGTATCAGGAAATGAATAAACAACAATGCTCATCCATGGATAGTTGGGATCAATAATTCTGTAAAATCCCATATCCTTGAAAGTTCCAGTCCAGGATTTTCCCGGTTCAATTATTCCACTGTCAATTCTTCCATCAAAAGAAAATGTACATTCATTCTGCACATAATTTCCTCCCAACCGTACTTCTTTTTGTGGTGTTTCACAAATTACAACTGAGCCTTGTGATGCACGACTATGGCTTCCTAATCCAGTTCCACTTACAATTCTATGAGGTACTGTATCTTGGTTTACAAAAGTAACGGATGTACCAGGTTCAATTGTTAATCGAGTTGGTGAAAAATAGTTTAATCGCAAACCAGAGCCTCCTCGGTCCTTAATTGAATCTTGTTGTTTTTCAGCCACATCAATATAGCTTGATGCTATTCCTCGGTTTGATGAGCCTTGAAGAATCAAAACTTTTTTTCCTGTTTCTTGCATAGTTTTAGCTTCAGTAGGTAATGGAGTGTTTGTTAAACCTGTCAAACTTGTAGTGTAAATGACTTTGTGTTTTTCACCGTCAAAAGTCAAGCTTCCAGTAAAACCATAGATTGATCCTTGCGCACTGTTTTCAACTAGTCTTCCAAAAAATCTAAAAGATATTTGTTCGCCAAAATCATTTTCAGCTGTTCCTGACACTCTGATGTAACGGCCCTCTCTAAGACCAGATGCTTGAAGATCAGCTACTAAAAATTCATCATTGTTTATTGTAAGAAAACCATCTTCAATTAACATGTTAATTGTACTTCCACGTTGATTGCCTGTAGCGATTGCAAAATCAAGTTCAGAAATTTTTATTGATGTCTCTGTAACTGCAAAGCCAGAGCCATCTAAAACAAAAGCTCTATTGGGATTAAGTTCAGCATTTGCATCAATAAAGGTCATACCCAACACAATCATTCCAGTAATCATTATTGGTAGAACTATCGTCAGGCTCATCTGTAATTTTTATGTCTTTTTCTTGTTTATAATTTGCTACTAAATTATTTTAGACTGGTCACGCAATTTGATGTTGATCAGCCAAAATCAAAAGCTTGCTCTTCAGCCATCTTTATCATAGCATCTTCAATAATTCCACCAGCAAGCAAAAGACCAACTAAAATTCCAATTTCAATTCCAGTTCCACGAATTGCAGTTCTAAGATTGATTTTTTTAATTATCATCCAAATTAGGATATAGCTTCTAGATGTAGCAATTGAATATGCAACAAGCTCCATTATTCCAAATGGTGTAGCGTAAAGTATTGCTAACGAGAAAAAAGGATTTCCTTCTGAGAGTTGCGCAAATTCTGGAGTCAATAATGTAATTGCTGCAAAACCAATTCCTGTAGACCAAGCCGAAAAAAATCCCCATGCAACCCCAAAACCTGGAATAAACATTGGTAGTGAGAGTAAGGTGTTATGTGAAAAAATTCCAAACGCATCTATTTCATCAATCAAATCTTCAAATTCTTCCATGAATGCAAGAGCCTCTTCTTCGGTTGGTTCACTAATTGATCCAAGCCAAAATGAAAGTGTAAACAATCCCATAAAAATAAAAAAGATTCCAATTCGTTTTCTGCTAAGCACGAGGTTTTTTTTTGAGAACTATATTTGAGGGTGTTGGTTTGATCTGTGCGCAGATTTAATTAAAACTCTCAATATTTGTTGATATTGAAAAAAGATGTTTCTTATGCACTAAATTATGCTTTAAACAAAGGGTTTCAAATTCACCCCAACGCATTAAAAATTTTAGAAAATATTGATGTTAAAGAATTAAAACACATCATAAAAGAAGTTATTAAAGAAAAAACACGCCAGCATTTGTTTCTAATTAACCAAGATGATTTAGAAACTGTTTTAGGAATAAAAGAGGATCAAAACATAGAAGGCGAACACAGGATACTATTTGATCCCACACCAAAGATTACTTCGGCGGAAGGTGTTTCAGGATATAATGCATTGTTTTCAAATCGGTTTTCAAAACTAAAAAAAATTGTTTCAAATCGCCCAGAAGCAAAAATGTTAAAGTCAATTGCATCTGTAAAAACTTCAAAATCAAAATTGGATGTGTATGTTTGTGGGTTAATCTCAGAAAGAAGTTCTGAGAGAAATGTAACCAAATTATTAATAGAAGATACCTCTGGAACGCTTGAAACTGTTGTTTTTGATAAAGACCTGCAAAAAACAGCAGATCAATTACTCATAGATCAGTTTGTTATGCTTAAAATCAAGGTTGGTAAGAATGGGGGTTTTATTACAAGAGATGTAATAGTTCCAGATATTCCAGATCATATTTCAAACAGATCAAAAACGGAAGCCTTTGCTGTGTTTTTATCAGATCTTCATGTTGGTAGTAAGTATTTCATGAAAAAAGAGTTTGATGGTTTTATTTCATGGTTATCAAGTCCAGATCCAATTGCAAGAAAAGTAAGGTTCGTAATTCTTGGGGGGGATGTTGTTGATGGTGTTGGAATTTATCCAAATCAAGATAAAGAATTGGAATGTCCTACAGTTGAAGAACAGCTTGAAGAGTTAGAAAAGATTCTAACAAAAATTCCAAAGAATGTTAAAGTGTTTATCATTCCAGGCAACCATGATCCAGGCCGACGAGCTTTACCACAACCTTCTTTTCCAGATAAATTTAATCAAAATTTGAGAAAATATGAGAACGTCTTTTTAATTGGAAACCCATCTCTTGTTTCACTTAATGGAGTAAAGGTGTTAATGTTTCATGGTCAAAGTATTGATGATATTGTTAAGACAACACCAGGTCTCAGTTATGATGACCCAACCAAGGTTATGCGGCAGTTACTAAAGTCTAGACATCTTAGTCCAATTTATGGAAGTCAAACCCCAATAGCTCCTGAAGTTGAAGACATGTTAGTAATTGATGAGGTTCCAGATATTTTTCATGTCGGTCACGTTCATGTTGTAGGTTTTGATATGTATCGAGGAGTATTGTTAATAAATTCTGGAACGTGGCAAAAACAAACACCGTTTCAATCAAGTGTTGGGGTTTCTCCAACTCCCGGTTTAGCTGTGTTAGTAAATTTGAAAACATTCAAAGTTTACCATCAGGATTTTAAATCTAAAAACAATTAAAATTATTCCTAATTTGTAATTTTTTAAAGAGACAAAAATCTATTCTAAAATAGTAGAGTGTTACAGTATTACTTGCGATATTTTGCTGGGAGAGAATTATGAAAAAAACATTGTTTGATATTTCAAATAGAATTTTTTATGAGATTGCGCAATCAAATATTAATGAAATAAATTTTAGAAGCTCAGATAAAATTGAGTTCCCAATAATTGAAAAAACTCCTAAATGTAGAGTAACAATTCCAAAACCACGAAAGATTAATCAAAATTATTTCTTTGAAGGTTGTATTTTTGAAGATTATGATAATGATTATGAAACTATTTGGAGTTTGTATTTAGCTACGGTTTCTCATATGGCAGCTCATGCCAAAGTTTCAGATTATACAAAATATGAAAATTGGATGAAAAACAAGACACTAGAAAAATGTCAGAAAGTTATTGATTTTGTAGAGGATCTACGAGTAGAAGAATATCTCAAAAAATCATTTCCTGATGTTTGGGAGAATATTTCAAAAATTAAAGAAGGGTTTAATGAATCACAAAATAAACAAAATTCCAAAAATGGTAAAAAATTCAATTCAATCTATGTTAAAAAATCCGATGTTATTCAAAAGTTAAGAAAAAAACTATCAGAAGATCTAAAGATTAATGAGGTTGTTTTCTATCTTGATTTTCTATACAAAAATCAGAATCTATTACCAGAATACAATATGCCTTATTGCATGCACCGTAATGATGTTTTTACAAAAGACGGTTATCTACATAACGTCAAAATAAAACCAAGGGGAAAGTTTGCGAGAATCGTAAGTGATTTAGATGATGTTTGGTCCAAACAAAATCGAAATTTAAAGTCATTAATTGAATATCAGGAGTTAGCAGAGAATTCACATTTTGATGATGTGGTAGTAGGGAGTGAGAATTTAGGAGAGTTTGTAAGGCTTAGTGATGAAAGTGAAAGAATTTTAAAAAAAATTCGTACATCAGCTAGGATAATCACCAATATTCTTGATACTCCCTCTACAGAAGATGCTGGATTAATGAACATCCAATTTGCCATACAGCGAGAAGCAAGTAAAAATGAAGGAATTCAGTTTTTTGAACAAGACTTACCAAGAAAAGAAATTGAGAATTGGTTAGTAATTATTGACGCAAGTGCAAGTATGATGCCTAGGTTTGAGAAGATGAAAAAAGCGGCTTTATGTTTTTCAGAAGCTGCTGAAGAGATTAATCGAGATGGAAAATGGGGCCTGTATGGTTTTAACAATAATTTTTTGGTTGTAAAAGATCATATTGAAAAATATGATCAGCAAGCCAAGGCAAGAATAGGCGGGATTGAAAACAGGGGTTTTTCTTTAATCCCAGATGCAATCGATATGGGCGTAAAGATTCTAAATAAAGATAAAGAATCTACTAGAAAACACCTAATTCTAATTTCTGATGGTCGGCCTTTTGGTTATAACAATATTGATGAATGTTTTAAGAGATCTTTGATGAATGCTAAGAAAAATAGAATTAATGTTATTGGTGTAGGTATTCCTAAAAAACTATCCAAGTATTTTTCCATCATATTAGATGATGATGATCCTGAGGAATCGATTGAAAGATTCATGAAAAATTATACTTCAATAATCGAGTCAATGAGATAATTTATTCTAAAATTATACTATATCTTCAAGTGTTAGGTCTTTTTGAAAGGTTTCTTTTACCGTTTCGGGAGAAATGGTAAGTTTGTATTTTTTAGTTCTACCATGAATTCCTTGATGGATTATTCTGCCAGATATGATGCCAGATAATTCAATTTCACTTAACATTTGGGTTACTCGTCTCTGTGTGAGTTCCTTCTGTCTAACCGCCTTGCATAGATCCTTGTATGCGGAATAGATTTCGCCTGTTGATGAACCACCTGCTTTCATAACAGCTAAGATAATTAGTTTTTCATGAAGTGGATAAGATTCTAATGCTGCCGTCTCTTTATCCTCCTCCATTTTTAGAGATGCTAGACGAATGTGCTCTTCTGTGATTTTTTCTTCTTGTTTTCTTTCAGCGATTTCTCCAGCTACGCGTAACAGCCCTATTGCTCTCCTTGCATCACCATGTTCTCTACCAGCCATTGCAGCACATAGATTTACGGCAGGTCCTTCAACAGCGCCCTCCACAAAAGCAGAAGATATTCTATCTTCTAAGATTTTATGGATTTGTTCCACGGTATAATTAGTGAATACAATTTCTTCTTCTCCTAAACTACTAATGACTCTAGGGTCAAGCCTTTCTTTAAAGGTGAGATCATTTGATATTCCAATTAATGTTAAAGAGCCTTTTTTTAATCGCTCGTTTGAGCGTGTTAATTGATACAAAATATCGTTTCCTGTTTTTGAAACCAGGTGGGCTAGAAAGTCAATTTCATCAATAACAAAGACTGTATTTAGTGATTTTTCGTCAATTGTTCTAAGTAGCCTTTTGAAGACTTCACTTATAGATAATCCTGTTGTTGGGAGTTCTTTTTCTGTCAATCCTAACTGTCTTCCAAAACTAACAAGCAACCCATAGAGGGTAGTCTCTTCTTTAGAGTTTGTATAGATTAGTTTAATTGGAAAATTGCTTTTTTCTACTCTTTCTTGAATTTTAGATAATACTCTTCTTACAACGAGGGTTTTTCCAGTACCTGGTTTTCCATACACAAGTATGTTTGAAGGTCTAAATTGTTTGAGAATTGGAATTAATGATTGGGTTACTTTTTCTTGTTCCAAGTCACGGTGGTAAACTGTGTTTGGTATGAATGTATGATGTAATATTGTCCGGTTTTTAATAATTGATTTGCCAGAAACGGCTGCCTCTAATAATTTATCAATTGGATCTATTATGGTTATACTCATTTTTCAGGATCTGAAAGATCCACCCTTATCACTTCAATAGATCCTGTCAATTTTTTTTACAATGCGGATCGTTTGTGTTTACACCGATCTGTTTTTTTTACTTCCTCACACACCATTGTTTCTACTCATTTTAAGAAATTCATAATAATCATTATTTGTTGTTGTTTTGTTTTATGAATAAAAAAAAATTAAAAAACAAAACAGTGGAAATGTAGGTGTGTGGGTTGTTGGGTCTGTTAACAACTAGTTAACCAAATGTTAAGGAAAAATTAAAACAACCAAATCTTAACCCTCTAATTTCCACTCCAAGCGTGAAGATTGGAATTAACAATGTTAATAACAAAAATCTAACCCCTTCATTTCCATTCCAGGCATGAAAACCCAAAATCCAATGAAAAATAAACCATAAAATTTGTTAATATAAAAAAACCACTCAGGCGTGACTCAGGCAGTCAATCTTAACATACAACCTTGTTAACAAATATCACTAGATCATTTGAAGTGTTAACCCCAGATCCTGAATTCCACAATGGCTAAGAAGAGAATCCGAATCGATATGGAGGATACTGATGGAGCAAAATATGATATTAAACTAGAAGGTAATGTAACGAGAGACAAAGTCCTCAAAATATTCGAAATGATGGATTTGATGAATATTGAGCAAGGTCAAGAAGCACCGAATTTAGACTCTGTGGGAGCTAAGATTTGGAACATAATAGATAAACACTTCCCAGTAGGGAAATTCACCTCAACTGAGATACTTGAAAAATATGAGGATGAATACGACGAGCCTATAAAACTAAGCGTTATCTCAACATACCTGTCGAGATTTACCTCAAAAGGTAGGGTAGAACGCTCAAAAACTGGCCGTGAATGGTCCTATCAAACCATTAAATTAACACAAAAAGAACCTAAGAAATTCTAGCTTTTTTTACTATCATAGAATCATGCTCTAGTATGACCTTAACATAATCCCCTTTCTGTAAATCCATGTATTTTCTAAACTGTTTTGGTATTGAAATTGTGCCTGCGGGAGTAATTTTCACTAATATTTCTTGAACTTCTGATGACATATTTGTATGATAATACTATATTATATTAAATTATTGGATTTTATAATCTAATAAATTATCTTAAATTAAACCGCTGTTAAGCTGTTGTTGGAGCCGGCGCTACTTTATTACATTTCTCTTTTCCTTTTTCTGTAATAGAATAAGTATATGGTTTAGAACTGGTATCTCTTATGACATATCCATCCTCAAACAATTTCTTCATCAACCTTGATGTGTGCTCTCTACTACGCCCTAATGTGATTTGAATGTCACGTGATGTCATTGGTTTGTCTGTGATTAATCTCAATACATACTCTGTTGCATTTTTGTAACCCATATTTGGTGCTCTTGGCGCCTCTACCGGTTTACTTTCTTCAACGTCGTGGGTTACTCTTTTTTCAACATTCTTTGAAGGCTTTTCTTTAACCTCAACCTCTTCTGGCATTAAATTAACTACTTTCGTACTCAAACCTTCTAAATCCATGGCATCCAAACGTATTTTCATATCAATTAACTGTCTTTCATAATACTCTAAACGTTCAAGAGTAGCAGGATCATCACCCACATGTTTGAATCTCATATATGGTTTTAATTTGTTAAATAAATACAAAACAAAAACACCAACCAAAAACGCAACAACAATTCCTAAAATTACTTCGGGATCAGGTATCTCTACTAACATCACAACTGGTTTTACAAATTGTGATTTATCATATTAGAACAACATAATTTCACATTTTACATTAACTAAAACATCATCAACTATCACGGCAACTTTGAATTAAAATCACATATCGGAGGTTTGACGAATTAACTTATCAATCACGTCTAAAACTTGCTCTTCTCTCTCAGGAAAAACATCACTGTCTTTAATCACAGCTAACTGTTCAGACAACCTTGACATCACATCAACATCATCGGGAAGCAAGATGCCTAACCCGCGAAGCAAAACAATCGAATAAAACAACGCCATGAGTTTGTTTCGTGCCTGGCTTACCTGTCTATAGTAAGCACCTTTTGTAATATTGAACTTGTTCTGAGACAGATGTCGCTGATTTAGAATAATTTCAATTTGCCTTTCAGTAAATAATGATTTTTTGATAATTTTTCTTATAATATTACTAAAATTAGAAGAATCATACTCCGACAAAGCTATACAGTTTTGTATACCATAATTCTAATTAAACTTTAAAATGCACCCTTCAAAAGTCAGTTATGTCAAGTAATCACGTTGAAACCTACCTAAAATCACAACTAAAGAAAAAAAATGCTTTAATTTTTGTGCTTGTGGATTCTGAGGTATCAGATAGCTCAAAGGCAGCAAACCTAGCAAAGAAGGTAGAAAAAATTGGCGCCTCGGCAATATTTGTAGGTGGCTCGTCCGCCTCAGATCAAATGGAGATGGCCAAAATTGTTAAGAACATAAAAAAATCAGTAAAGATTCCGATCATTCTTTTTCCTGGAAATGTTACTGGCGTGGTGCCTGGGGCCGACGCAATTCTATTTAGCTCACTTTTAAATTCTGAAAATCCTTATTTTATCTCACAAGCCCAAGCACTAGGTGCGCCGGCAGTAATGAAATTTGGTTTAGAGCCATTGCCTACCGCCTATCTGGTGATAGGAGAAGGTACCTCAGCTTGGTTTTTTGGTTCGGCAAGGGGGATCCCATTTGATAAACCAAACATTGCTGCAGCTTATTCGCTTGCAGCACAATATATGGGCATGAGATTTGTTTATCTTGAAGCAGGTTCTGGTGCAAAATCTAGCGTAAAACCTGAAATGGTCAAAACTGTAAGAAAAATTTTCAATGGGTTTCTTATTGTTGGTGGAGGAATCAAGGATGCAAAAACTGCTAAAGAAATTGTAAAAGCTGGTGCAGATGCCCTAGTTATTGGAACCTTTTTAGAAAAAGGTGGAAGTTTTAAGAAACTCGAACAAATAGCAAAAGCAATTCAAAGCACCAAGAGATAGATATCACGATGTCTCAAAACGATGCTTTTTCTAGGATAAAAGATCTTGAAGTTCCAGATTATTATGTTGGTTACTATTCAGGACTTGCAAAAGAGACATATGATGTTTTTGAAAAGGCAGCTAAAGCAAAATCATCACTTGTAGACTCCTCTGGAATAATTGAACCAAAAATTGCGTTTGATTTAGCTGACCGTGTTGCTAAAATGCATGATATTGATATTTCAGAACCTTTAAGAAAACTACTCAAAACTCACGGAAAAGAACTTTCCGCATTGATCCTTTCAAAACATATAGCTTTGGGCGAATACACTCATCCTAATTCCAGTTTAGAAGAAAGATTAGATCTTGCAGTACGTGTGGGTCTTGCAATAGTTACAGAAGGCGTTACTATTGCCCCTCTGCAGGGAATTTCAGAAGTAAAAATTAAGAAAAACAAAGATGGCTCTGAATATCTTTCTGTCTCGATTGCAGGCCCCATGCGCTCAGCAGGCGGAACAGAATCCGCTGTTACCATGTTAATTGCTGATCATGTAAGAAAAACAGCGGAGTTATCAAAATACCAAGCAAACTCGTTTGATGATGAAACAGGAAGATTTGTTGAAGAATTAAGAATCTATGAAAGAGAAGCCAGCAGCTTTCAATTTCATGTTTTAGATAAAGACATTGTCAAAGTTATTTCTAATCTTCCGGTGGAACTTGATGGAGTAGACACTGATCCATACGAAGTTGTAAACCATAAAGGAATGACTAGAATCAAAACTGATCGTGTTAGGGGTGGTGCCTTACGTGTCCTCAATGATGGATTAATTGGACGTTCAAAAAAACTTTTGAAACGAATTGAGTTTTACAATTTAGACGGTTGGGAATGGTTAAACGAATTAGAAGGGGCAATTAAAACAGGCGATGATGATGAAGATGCAGCTACAAAAAGAATGAGAGAGGTAATTACTGGGCGTTCAGTTTTATCTATGCCAAACAAACTTGGTGGATTTAGACTAAGATATGGCCGTTCATGTAATACGGGGTTTTCAGCTGTGGGATTTCATCCAGTAATTGCTGAGATTTTAAATCATACAATAGCTGTTGGCACACAAATTAAAATAAATATTCCAAGTAAAGGAGCCACAGTATCATTTGTTGATTCAATTGAAACACCAATTGTAAGACTCAAAAATGGCAATGTTGTAAAAATACAAGACGTTGAACACGGAATTAAAATTAAAAACGAAATTGAAAAAATTCTTCATCTAGGGGACATCTTAATTTCATTTGGTGATTTTTTAGAAAACAATGCAAAATTAATTCCGTCTGGATATGTAGAAGAATTTTGGATTGAAGAACTAAAAAAAATAATTAAAGAAAAAAATTATCAGGATGAATACATTACACAATTTCTTCAAAAAACACCAACATTTGATGAAGCATTAGAAATTTCATTAAAATTCAAAATACCACTCCATCCAAAATATCTATACTACTGGGATCAAATTTCTCCTGAAGAACTTTCTGAAATCTTACTACCAACAAAAATTCAAGAAAAATCAATTCACTACCCAATAACATGTAAACCAGTTTTAGAAAAACTTGGAGTCCCTCACATAATGCAAAACACTAATGTTGTTCTTGAAGAAAACGAAGCAAAAATTTTCTTTAATTTACTTTTTAGAGAACCAATAAAAAATAACAACTCATATTCTATTCTAGAAAATATTTCTAAAACATCTGGAATAATTTTACGAAAAAAATTCTCAACTTCAATTGGCGTTAGAATTGGAAGACCAGAAAAAGCAGCTCCAAGACAAATGAAACCACCAATCCATACACTTTTTCCAGTTGGTGAAAAAGGAGGTGCAACACGTGATTTGCTGAAGGCATCAAACCAATCAAATTTCTATACAAAAATTTACAATAGGCTTTGCAAAAAATGTAATGAACCATCAATTGGAATTAGATGTTCAAACTGTGGAGAAAAAACAACAATATCTCACATCTGTCCTATTTGTAGGACATCATTAAATTCAACATTTTGTGAAAAATGCAAAAAAAACACAATAACACATTCTTACCAATCATTTCCTTTAAAAAAGAAATTGATACTAATACAAAAAAAAATTGGAATTAGGGCCCAAGAACCATTCAAAGGAGTTAAAGAACTAATTAATCAAGAAAAAATCGCCGAACCCCTTTCTAAAGGATTGATAAGACAATGTTTTGGATTAACTGTTTTTAAAGACGGCACAATTCGTTTTGATGCAACAAACTCTCCACTAACTCATTTTAAACCAAAATGGATTGGAACATCAATTGAAAAATTAAAAGAGTTAGGATATACCCACGATGAAAATGGTAAAACACTCTCAGATCCAAATCAAATCATAGAACTTAGAATGCAAGATGTTATCATTCCAATTGAAAGCGCAAAATATCTTGTTAATGTTTGTAAATATATTGATACTGAATTAGAAAAATTTTATGATAGAACACCATTCTATAATGTAAAAAACATTGAAGAATTAATTGGCCATCTTGTTATTGGATTAGCACCGCACACATCTGTTGGGATTGTTGGACGAATAATTGGTTATACAAACACTCATGTTTGTTTTGCAACCCCAAACTGGCATTCTGCAAAACGACGAGATGCAGACGGCGATGCAGATTCTATAATGTTATTGATGGACAGTTTGTTGAATTTTTCAAGACAGTTTCTGTCTGACAATATTGGGGGATTAATGGATGCACCATTACTTGTTCAACCCCTTGTTTTACCACACGAATCACAACCACAAGCTCATAATCTTGAAGTTACAAATAATTTTCCATTGGAGTTTTTTGAATCTACTCAGTTAGAACAAAAAGCATCTGACGTAACGTCGGTAGAAATTATAAAATCTAGACTAGAAACAAAAGAACAATTTTTTGGATATCATTATACTCACCCTACATCATCACTTACTACATCTAAATCACGAAGTGCATATTCGACTCTTGGATCCATGTTAGATAAATTAGACATGCAAATTAAAAATGCAGATCTAATTGATGCAGTTGATACAAACGAAATTATCTCAAATGTAATTTCTACTCATCTAATTCCAGATATTATGGGTAATCTTAGAGCATATGCGCGGCAAAGTTTTAGATGTACAGCTTGTGGAAGAAGTTACAGAAGAGTTCCTTTATTACAGCATTGCGTTTGTGGCAACAAACTAATTCAGACAATTACTAGGGCATCCGTTGAAAAATATATGAAGCTAGCAAAACGCCTTTCAAAAAAATACAAGATGAGTAAATACCAAAAAGGACGAATTCAAAACCTTTCTGATGAAATTGATTTAGTTTTTGGAAAAAGTAAAGGCGATCAGGCTCTGCTTACTGATTATGCTAGCTAGATTATCGTAGCCTTACATACTCATACGCACCAAGTTTTTTATCAAAACAATAATGTACTTTTTGAAAGTCTTTTCGAAATGATTTTACTTTGGATAAAATTTTCTTTGGATCTTTTTTATCAATCACTACTTCCTTAATAAATAACGCAATTTCTTTCATCTCCGATTTTTTCATTCCAAGTCTTGTGACTTCTGAAACACCCAATCTAATTCCACCAGGATGGAAATAATTTCTACCAGCTTTGATATCTCCTGGAATAAGTTGCCTGTTTACAATAATGTTAGCTTTTTCTAGTTCTGCTTCTACTTTTCCACCATCAGAATAATCTAAAACATTTACTGCAATTTGATGTGATTGTGTAAAACCTCTTTTTTCTCCAAGTACCTTAAAACCAAAATCATTTAGATATTCACCAAACAATTTTGCATTTTTAATAACTTGTTTTGCATAATCTTTTCCAAATTCTAAAGCTTCTGCAAAAGTTATTGCCTTTGCAGCCATATGATGAATGTGATGACTACTTGTAAGTCCTGGAAAAGTTGCTTTTTTTATAACTTCAGCATGCTTTTCAAAACCTAACACAAGTCCTCCCTGTGGACCAAACAATGTTTTATGGGTGCTCATTGTCATGGTATCAGTTCCTTCTCTGAGAGGATCTTGGAATTGCCCACCTGCAATTAATCCTGCTACATGAGCTGCATCATAATTAATGTGCATTCCGTGATTTTTTAAAAAACCTGATAATTCTTTGACGGGGTGTGGAAATAAAAACAACGAGCCTCCAAACATGGCAATTTTTGGTAAACGCCCTGCTTTTTTTAGATCTTCAACTTTTGCCTTTGTCTTATCGACATCTATTGTCATTTCCTCTGTATCAAATGGATAGAACTCAATCTCTAATCCATGTACGAGACCAGCAGTTCCGGAGTGTTCTTTTTTTCCATGAGAAATATGTCCTCCAGCAGGAATAGACGGCGCAAGCATAACATCTCCTGGATTAGAAAATGCTGAATATACTGCTAGATTAGCAACAACTCCAGAAATTGGTCTTACATCTGCAAATTCTGCTTTGAATAATTTTTTTGCAAGTTTCATGCATTCAAATTCTACCTCATCAATGTATATACATCCCGCATAGACTCGCTCACCGGGCCATCCCTCTGCATAACGATTTCCAAAGTCAGAAATCATTGCTTCTCGAACGGCAGGACTAGGTACATTTTCACTAGCGATCAGTGGTATAGCATTTTCAAACCACTTGTTATGGTCTTTTAATTTCGAAAATACTTTATCATAAGACTTTCTACTTGAAGACTTGGCCACTATGCTCTGCCAACTATTTTCCCAATTTAAAAACACCGATTTGTAAAACTCGAAATAAGACAACTCTGGATTTTAAACAAGATATAATAAGGGAATTTGGAAAATTTGTGATTATGAGCATGCAAGCAGCTAGCAAAGGCAACATGCCTGTTGTTTTATTAAAAGAAGGATCTTCAGAAACAAAAGGAAGAGAGGCTCAGAAAAATAACATTCAAGCTGCAAAAATTATTGCTGAAATAGTTCGTACTAGTCTTGGCCCAAGGGGAATGGATAAAATGCTTGTTGATTCTTTGGGCGATGTCACAATTACAAATGATGGTGCTACAATTCTCAAAGAAATTGATGTGCAACACCCCGCAGCAAAAATGCTGGTGGAAATTTCAAAAACAACTGATAATGAAGTAGGTGATGGAACCACCTCTGCGGTAATCTTGGCAGGTGCATTATTAGAAAACGCTGAATCGTTAATCAATCAGGATGTTCATCCCACAATCATTGTTGATGGTTATAGAAAAGCAGCAAAAAAAGCAAAACAATTTCTTCAAGATATTGCAGAAACTACTTCTGGAAATGATAGAGCCATACTATTAAAGATCGCAAAGACTTCAATGTTAACAAAACTTGTTCGTAAAGATTCTTCAGGATTAGCAGAATTGGTTGTTAAAGCAGTATTAGCTGTTGCAGAAAAAGAAGGAGAAAATTTCATAGTTGATGATGATGACATTAAAGTTGAAAAGAAAGCTGGTGGTTCAATTAACGACTCAAATCTTGTTCAAGGAATTGTTCTTGATAAAGAAATTATTCATGGTGGAATGCCAAAAAAAATTACCGACGCAAAAATTGCTTTAATAAACACTCCTCTTGAAATTAATAAAACCGAAACTGATGCTAAAATCAATATACAAAACCCACAACAACTGAAATCATTTTTAGATGAAGAAAACAGAATGCTAAAAACCATGGTTGATAAAGTAATTGGCTCAGGCGCAAATGTTGTTCTTTGTCAAAAAGGTGTTGATGATATGGCTCAACATTATTTGGCAAAAGCAGGTGTAATGGCAGTTAGAAGAATCAAAGAAAGCGACCTTACAAAACTAGCAAAGGCAACAGGCGCTAGAATTGTAACAAACCTTGATGATTTATTTGAAAAAGATTTAGGTTCAGCGGCTCTAGTTGAAGAAAGAAAAATTGAAGAAGATAGATGGGTGTTTATCGAAGGATGCAGACATCCAAAATCTGTAACTCTATTACTAAGGGGAGGTTCTCAAAGAGTAGTAGATGAAGTTGAAAGATCTGTTCATGATGCTATTATGGTTGTAAAAGATGTAATGGAAGTTCCATCAATTGTTGCTGGTGGCGGTGCACCAGAAACTTATGCTGCTGCTAAATTACGAAGTTGGTCAAAATCGCTTGAAGGACGTGAACAATTAGCAGCAGAAAAATTTGCTGACGCATTAGAATCAATTCCATTAGCATTAGCAGAAAATGCTGGAATGGATCCAATTGATACCTTAGCATTTTTGCGTTCAAAACAACTCAAAGGTGAAAAATGGACAGGAATAGATGTAATGAAAACCAAAATTGCCAGTATGAAATCAAGTGATATAATTGAACCATTAGCTGTAAAACATCAAATTGTTTCTGCTGCATCAGAAGCAGCATGTATGATACTTCGAATCGATGATGTTATCTCAACTACCAAATCACCTTCTCCCCCAGCTGGAGGAGAAGGAGGCATGCCACCTGGAATGGGTGGAATGGGTGGAATGCCACCTGGAATGGGTGGAATGCCTGACATGGGCGGCATGATGTAAATTTCTACCAATGGAATCTCTTCAAAAGTTTATTTGATTATTCTTTTAACGTGATTTAATGAACAAACTCAGCACCAAAGCAATAACTGGTGCAAAATACATCTATCTTGTTGTTTTTTTTGCTTTACTTGCAGGTTTTTTCCACCCAATCATAACAGATGTAAGTTTTGATAATGTTGTCACTGGAACCTTAGTTTTATTTATTGGTCTTGCTGGCGGAGTTTTAGTTTACAAAGCATCAATAGCAGAAAGCAAAAGAACCATGTTTTTTGGTGGGGGGTTTGGACTAATTGCAATATCTCTTTATTTTGTTTTTCAAATGACTGGAAGACTGTAGTAAAAATCAAACATCAAAATACAAATAAAACTCATGTGGGTGTGGTCTAATTGAAATTTCTCTCTGGTCTTTTCTCTCCAATTCTATGATTTTATCAATAACATCGTTTGCAAAAATTGGATTTAGAAATTTCCTATCGCTTTCCAATTCATCAAGTGCTTCACCCAAATTAGCAGGTAAAACACCAATTCCTCGTTTTGCGCGCTCGGATTTACTCATTTTGTAAATATCTTCACGTACTTCATCGCCAGGGTCCATCTTCTTTTTGATTCCATCAAGGCCTGCAGCTTGAACAGCTGCAAAAACCAAATATGGATTAGATGAAGGATCAGGAGCTCTAAATTCTAAGCGTTTTAGATATGCATACTTTGGCCCTTTGAAATGTAATGGAACCCTAACAATTGCAGATCGATTACTTCCACTCCATGCAATGTAAACTGGAGCTTCGTAACCCGGTACAAGTCTATGGTAGGAGTTTGTTGTTGGATTTGATATTGCTGATAATGCCTTAGCATGATTAAGTATCCCGCCGCAAAAATATCTACCAATTTGACTAAGCTCCGTCTTGTCATTTTCATCATAAAACACATTCTTTTTTCCTTTCCATAAACTAACATTGGTATGCATTCCAGAACCTGAATCCATTGAGATTGGTTTTGGCATTAGCGTTGCAATTTTATTGTGTTTTTTAGCTATGTTTCGAATTACAAATTTGTAAGATTGTGTGGCATCTGCAGCGTTTGTTAGATAATCAAATCTAATGTCTATTTCACATTGGCCTGCAGTTGCAACTTCATGATGGTGATTATCACACAAAACACCAAAATTTGAATTTAAAACATCTACACATGCATTTCTAAAAGGCGTTAATGTATCAGATGGAGTACTAGGATAGTAGCCTTCTTGAAGACCCATTGGATAACCTGTGCCTTCTTGGCTCCATGGCGCTTCAACCGATTCAATGGAATATGATTGGCCTTTGTATGGAGTTAAAACATCCCAATGAATTTTATCAAAAACAAAAAATTCAACTTCAGGGCCCCAAACAGAATAATCATATCCTTGATTCTTTAGGTGCTCTTCTGCTTTTTGTGCAATTCCTCTAGGGTCTCTTTCTAGTCTACCCCGACCCATTCCCCAATAAACATCACACAACAACCTCGCAGTTTTACTATCTTCCATCCATGGAATTACGGCATAGGTATTTGGATCTGGTTTGAGAACTAGATCAGAATCATCAATACTTGTAAACCCAACAATAGAGGAACCATCAAGTTTTGGTAAACCATCTTTCATTTGTTCTGGAGAAAATGTATCTGCAGAAATGGTTGTGTGGTGGAATCTACCAGTTAAGCTTGAAAATTGTAAATCAATGAATTTAATTCCCTCATGTTGAATTTTTG
This sequence comes from Nitrosopumilaceae archaeon, assembly GCA_035685445.1. Classification (GTDB taxonomy): domain Archaea; phylum Thermoproteota; class Nitrososphaeria; order Nitrososphaerales; family Nitrosopumilaceae; genus DRGT01. The sequence continues at coordinate 27,234 of DASSAK010000022.1, read as the reverse complement.
AGAAAACCTCGTCGGGTGAATATGAAATTTGGATCGCTTTTCCATGGCTAACTTTATACGGCATTTTTATACCTAAAGCTAACACAAATACATCCATCATTTAAGGATTAGGTAAGAAATGTCAGGATCAAAAGAAATGGACATCAACTCATTGTATGGAACGGTTTTACGGGAAACTGAAAATGAATCTATTCAGGAAATTGATCCAAGTCTTTACACTATGATTTCAGATTTTATTGGAAAACTAAAAAGAGAAGAATATGATAACGTTGAAGCTAAAATCAAAGACGAGTTAGTAAATATCACGACAAATCTTACCACTTTGCTGCTAAGTATACGTCTTTCAAAAGCCAAAAGTGTGGAAAGATTGGATTTTGGAAATCTTTTAGATGAGGAAAAATTCGTTCTCGATGGAGAGGAAGAGCTTCGTGAAAGAACAGAAATGATTCTTTCAGCCACACTAAATGGCAGAACAAGAGTTTTAGAAACAATTTCTCAAAAAAACAAAACAAAATCCCTTGTGGTAAGATTTCTTGGGGAGGTTGACCAAATTGTTGGAGCAGACCTTGAGAAATATGGGCCCTTCAAACCAGAAGACATTGCAACACTTCCATATGAGAATGCTCAGGCACTGATTGCTAAAAAAATTGCAATGAAAGTTAGATTGGAAGACTAGAAATATACTTTAGAATTTTTAAAATACAAATTGTCTCACCTTGATGTAGATGTAATTGATTTTATCTTACTCACCATTTATCCTGCAGCAGGATTGTTCATTATTGAGATGATTGCAAGGGCTACAAAACTTTCCTCCTGGATAAAACTCTCAATTCAGGCAGTAGCAATGATTGGTTTTGGTGTTGCATACGTGACTATAATTACTGCTCACTGGCTTACATCAATTGTTTTGTTTGCACTAGCTGCAACTCTACTTTATCAGGCAAGACGAACAAAAATTGATCCTACAAAGGCAATGTACTAGTCTTTGAATTTTCCAAACATCTTTTTAAAAAAACTAGGACCATTTTTTCCACCATCACGAATAACTTTTTTTTGGCCAAATTTTCGTGATCTGATTGATGTTAATTTGACACATCTATGCTCTTCAGGGAGCCTATGTTCTGCACAAAAAGGATCTTTGCAGTAGTTGCACTCAAATGGCATATCAGTCATATCCCCACAATAAGCACATTTTTCTGGCTTCATGAATCCTTTACGTTTTTTTCATTTAATAAATCAGCTATGAAAAATTCTTGAAATTTCCTAACTAAACATATTTACTCTGTAATTTGTGATTTAGATTTATCAAATGCTCAAAGATAAAGTTGTAATAATCACCGGTGCAAGTAGTGGAATTGGTTATGCCACTGCTTTAACTCTATCAAAAGCAGGCGCTAAAGTTGCAATTGGTGCCAGAAGAACTGACAAACTTGCAAAGCTTGAAGAAGAAATAAAACAAAATGGAGGTGAAGTATTTTCACAAAAACTTGATGTTACAAAAAAAGCAGAATGTGATTCGTTTGTAGGAGCGGTTCTAAAAAAATGGAACTCTGTTGATGTTTTAGTAAATAATGCAGGATTAATGCCATTGAGCTTCATAAAAAATCTTAAAGTTGATGAATGGGATCAAATGATTGATGTTAACATCAAAGGCGTTTTGTATTGTACTGCTGCTGTAATTTCTCACATGAAAGAAAAAAAATCAGGACATATTATAAACATCTCATCAGTAGCAGGAAGAATTGTGTTCCCCTCTGGAAGTGTTTACTGCGCTACAAAACATGCAGTCACTGCACTAAGTGAGGGGCTTAGACAGGAATTTAGTACGCGTGCAAATATTAGAGTAACCTGCATCGAACCCGGTGTAGTAGCAACTGAACTTACTAACACAATTACTGATGAGTCTTTGCAAAGCTTTGTTGAAAACTCTAAAAAAATGCAATCTTTACATGCTAGTGATATCGCAAATGCAATATTATATGCAGTAGAATCACCAAGCCACGTCAATGTTAATGAAATTTTAGTAAGGCCTACAACCCAAGAACGATAATTATTTATCTCGTTCTTTTTCTTTTGTCATGTGTTCTAAAAGAGCTTTAATCTCAGGTTGAAGATCTTCAGAGTTTTTTGCAATATCTAATTTCTCCGGAAGCTTTTGTTTAAAATCATCATCTTCTAACTCTATCTTTCGTTTTTGAATGCAATCAATATGATCCTCATTCGTTGCTGAAATCTTATTGCAAATTGAACAAATCTTCATCATTCAATGATTAATCCGACGATTTAATAATTTCACGTATTTTTTCAGACGTGTGGGGCCGTCGTCTAGCTTGGTATGATGCTAGCCTGGGGTGCTAGTGGTCGTGAGTTCAAATCTCACCGGCCCCACCACTAGTTCGTGTTTTCATATAACTTACTGAAAGTTATCTGATGTTTGGAATCTTATACACCTTATCAAAGATGAAAAAATCAATGAGATTTCTAACATCTGCCATCAACGTATTGATGATTGCGCTAGTTACAGGAATGTTAGTTGGAAGTATTCCAGCATATGCAGGTTCTGCTGCTAGCAGTGCAATTATGCAATATGAGAAAGGAATGATTTCAGAAGCAGAACTTGATCAAAGATTACGAGATATTGGCTACAGCGAGGATGACATTAGACAAGTCAAAGCAGTGACTGGAGAATTAGAACATCAACAAGATGACTATGTTCCACAAACTGAATTAATAACTACAAGCCCAGAGCAAGAACCTTCCATACAAAAAACTAACAAAGTAAGTCTAGAACAAGCAGATAACTTTATGTTAGTTTTGGGAATTGGTGGAGCTGCTATGGTTGCAGCAATCGCAATTGCATTTGCAAAAAGAACTGTAACAAACTAAACCAAAAACATCAATTGCCCTTTGATCTAGTCATAAAAAGCGTTTAAATCAACTGGGCCACAAAATTATTTTTTATATTCCTCTATGTTGCATATTGATTACGTTTTTTAATCTAACCTTGGTAAATTTTGTGGCTAGATGCTAGTTTGTTATATCATATTACACGCCTGTGCTATAATAAAAAATCTTACTCATTACAATATTGGCAATTCAGAGAATTTCAAAGATAAGTGAATCTAGCAGACAATCAAATCCACAATTTAACCCCATACTGAAAGCAATGGGAGAAGAATTTGGATATGTTGCAGCACATGCTATCCTTTCACATGTATCTCATAGCACTTTGAAATCAATGGCAGAAATATTAACATCTGATTATGAAAAATTCTCAACGATTTTAAAACAAGTTTACACTGAAGAAATAGCACAAAAAGAAATTCTTGATAGATTAGATGGTTACAAATTAAGAGAACAAATGGGTTAATGTAATTTCAAAATTTAAATAACTACATTTAATTTTCAAACAAAAATTATCATTTTATAATACCTCAATATTACATATTTGAGGTATCATTTGCTACCCAATTGTATCAAACGTTTTGAGGCTTTTCCACAGATACCAAGTGGCCACAGTTCTATATGGCCTCCATTTCTCAGCTAATTTCTCAATTTCAACTGGCTTTGGAAGATTATCAGATGATTTGTAAAGCTGCACTCCTTTTCTTAATCCCAAGTCTCCAACAGGCAATACATCCATTCTTCCTAAGGAAAAAATTAAAAACATCTCAGCTGTCCATCGACCAATTCCCTTTACTTGTGTAAGATGTTCAATTACTTCCTCATCTGACAGCTTTGAAAGTGATCGTATTTTCAGTTTTTTTGCTTCGATAGCTTTTGAGAGCTCTTTGATGTACTTTATTTTCATTCTTGACAGGCCGGTTTTTCGAAGCTTAGAATCCGGAGTGTTAATTACATCAATTGGTTTTGGAAATGATTTTCCATACAACACATGAAATCTATTTGAAATTGCTTTAGCAGCAGAACCCGTAAGCTGCTGAGTAATTATTGCCTCTACTAGCGATTCATAATAATTTCTTGATATTTTTATTTTATACTCGCCAACTAATTCAATAATTTTTGCAAGTTTTCGATCCTTTTTCAAAGCTTTAACTGCAACTTTTGACATTTACAACCTCAATACTTTCAAAACAAAATCAAAGCTTTTTCGTGTTTGCTCGTTTTTGTATGCTCGTAATGCCGTTATCATTTTGGATTTTGGAGGAATTTTATAGATTTTTTTAACCATTTTTGAAATGCCAGACCCAATAAAAATTGCTTGACAAGCTGCAGTAACATTTGAGGCACGGCGGTTTGTGCTAGCACTTTCAAAATCAATTAGTGACGTCTTTTTGCCTACAATCACATGTTTTGAAATGCTACTTAATTCTCCATGATCTAAACCTAATTGATCAAGCTTATAACAATCCTCTAGAACCTTTTTCACAGTTTTTTTTAACTTTGTAGAAGCACCTTTTCCTTTTAGCTCCTTTATCCATTCAAAAATTTTCTTACCATCTAAATACTCCATCACTAAAAAATTCTTACTACTTTTGATTACTTTGGGCCCAGCTTTTACTTTGTTAGCAGTTTCTAATAGTTTGGCTTCATTTTTCATTCCATCCCGTTGCGAATCAGTTCTGCGAATCTTTAGTGCAACTTTGTTTTGATTTTGTTTTGCTAGCACAACAATTCCCACATATCCTTTTCCAAGAACATATAATTTTCCAATCATAGATGATCCTTCGAAGCAAACCGCAGTAACTTTTAATTTTTGTAGTTCTTTGATTCGTGATTGGAGTTGTGTTTTGCTTGCTTTTGGAAACCCTAAAATGTTTGAATAAGGAGGCTCAGCTAATTTTCTAATTGGAAGAAAAACTTGTCGTGCCAATTACAATGTTTAATATTTTTTCCTTGAAGTTATCTTAAATCCCTTTTTAATATCATCTTTGAGTCCTTTTGGAATCCCAGATTTTTCCAAATTGTTTTTTAATAAATATTGCAAAAACGATTTTGCATTGACATGTTTTCTTTTTTGAAGTGACAAAATTTTTCCCTTGTTGTTAATCCATAACATTTCGCTTTTCTTTGAATTTTTTGAAATAAAGCTTTCAGCGTCAGACTCTGAAAAAAATTCAGGCCCTTCATGAACTTTGTGTTTTGGGATTTCTAATGAATCAAATTCAAAGATAAGACAAGCATGTTTCTTCTCATCAGAAAAGGCCATGTGGCGTAATACGTGGAATCCTTCAACTTCCATTTGAGTAGATAATGCAGCTGCTGCGCGCTTTACCTGACCCCAAATTATATCTGGGCTCCTAGATTTGTAATCAAATTTTAAAACAAAGCTATCTTTCAAAACTTTCTTGGAGCTGGGTTTTGTCTTAAAGAACGAAAGGGAAGGCTTTTTCAAAAAATCTCTACAAGCTAAAACAAACTTTCCAATATTTGCAGTAGATATCGCTGCAGCTAAATTCCTTTGGTCATCAATTGGATCCATAATTACAATTGGGGTATAGAATTTTTTTGATGCATTACCAATAACTTGATTACGCTTTATTTTTGCAATTTTTTTAATTGTATTTTCAAAGCTTCGAAAATTATAAATCAGAACTTCAGAAACATATCCACTAAATCCCTGTTTTGCAATTTCTGCCCCATACACATTATTACATTTAAGAAATTCTTTTAATAATCTAACATCATTTTTCATTTGACCAGTAAGAGATTCTAGCATGAATGCAGTATGAAAAGAAGATCTATCTGCAGCACTTTGCCATTTTCCTTTTACAACATCGTAACAAGGAACCACATTTACTCTAGTTCCTTTAATGTGAGCTTCAACATATGGGTGTTCTGAATATCTAACATATGGTTTGTATTTTTTCATTGCAGAAAATCCAATCTTTTTTGCAATCTCTGCGAATTTTTTTTCTGAAGTTGTTTTTTTGAATTTCAAAAATATGTCAATGTCTGCCTTTTCTGGAAGCCACGTTCCTTTTGCATAAGAGCCCCCAAATTCAATATGTGCAATCTGAGGATATTTTGAAACTTGTTTGTCTACTAAATCAAATGCAATTGAAGCAATTTTTGATTTTTCTTGTACTAGCTTTTTTGTTGGAATTACGGTTTGTTTTGCTTTTTCAATAACTTTTTTCATTTTGCTTTAATCACCTGTAAATCCGAATAATTTGGACCGCTAGGGGTCAAAGTACTTTGTTTAAATTTAATTTCAGAAATTCTCTGACTACCAAACTCTACTGAACTGTATCTTTTCAACTTGTCAGAGATGTTTCCAATCTTATTTTTAATTCTAAAGATAGTTACGTGGGGCCGAAATGGTTTATCACTGCGAAATCCTAATGTAGATAACGCACCTTCTATCTGCAAAGCCAATTTTTTGAGATTTTCTCCACCAGCTTTATCAGTTCCAACCCAGATCACTCTAGGAAAACTTGGTTTTGGAAATGCACCCACTCCCTGAAATTTTACATCAAATGCTTCAAATTTAATCGAATTTAATGTGTCTTGAATTTTTTCTGACATATATTCTGAAATTTCTCCCAAAAATAATAATGTAAAGTGAATATTGTTTAATGATACTGGTTTTGCCTTAATTTCAAATTCTACTTGGAATTTTTTAATAGAATTTAAAACTTCATTACTATTAATTTCAGCAGCAACAAAAGTTCGCATCACAGAAACTGTAATAGTATCTTTATAATGATTTCCGGTAACTTCATAGACTAGCTCTGTGAACTTTCATCGAACTTGCCAAAACTCATAGTTTGTCTTACTGGAATGCCTGGTGCAGGAAAATCTACAATTGCAGCTGGATTAAAAGAAAAAGGTTTTGAGGTTTTCAATATGGGTGATGCAGTAAGAGCTGAAGCAAAAAGACGTAATCTAGAACCAACGGGAAAAAATCTAGGTAAGCTAATGCTTGAGCTACGAGAAAAAAATGGTCTAGGAGTTGTAGCAGAACTAACTCGACCAAATATCGTAAACTCTAACTCAAACACTGTAATTATTGATGGAATAAGATCAAATCACGAAATTGAAGTCTTTAAAAAAATTGGAACAGTTAAACTTCTTTTAATTGAAGCATCATCTGATACCCGCTTTAATTTTTTACATAAACGTGGTAGATCAGATGATCCAAAAACGAGAGAATTATTTAATGAAAGAGATAAAAGAGAAATTGGTGTAGGCCTCAGTAGTTCTATTGCATCAGCTGACAAAACTATTTCAAATAATAATTTAACAAAAAATGAATTAATTGAGAAGGCGTACAAAACAATTCAGAGCTGGGTGTAATGAAAATTCCTAATTTTAATTGTAAAATAACCGCATATTGTACAATTAATCCTTCAGAAGATCAAACTAAAGTTGAACAAGCAATTTCAAACATTCTTCCTAACATTGAAATCCAAACTAATAATGATTTTTTAAAAGCAACATCAGAAAATCTTGAAACCTTATCAAATATTTTTGAAGTAATTCGTTCCCGTAAAACTCAACGTGTTTATAGACGATTTTTGAACAACAACCTACATAATGATTCCACATGGTTTTATCTCAACAAACAGGCAGCGTTTTCAAACTCAGTTGCTTTATGTGATAATGAGGAAGAATCCCCCATGGGTCCAATAAAGATAGTTTTAACAGCAAAAAACATTGAAGATGTTATTGATTGGCTTGTTTCTGAAGGCTAGCCCACTATGTAAAGAATTTTCGAGTGGTTTAAATCAATTTTTTTAGTTCTGCAATAAAATCATAATTTTCAAAGTCGTATTCATGCTCATAAAAATAGCAATAATTGGAGCTATAATCTTAGGAAGTGGTATAGTATTTGCAAATGAAATAAACCAATTCTTACCCGAGACATCAGCAAATCTACTTGACTCTGTGGAAAAAGATTTTGGTAAAATTACAGATGATACTGTTAAAGGCGCAGAAACAAGAGTTGAAGGAACTATTGTTACTGTAACTAATGAAGTAAATGACATTCACGAAAAGTCGTCCAAATTACTATCTAAAAATGCTAACGAGGTAGCCGTTTCAACAAAAAAAGGGATCAAAGAAGTAACTGACTCTACTCAAAAAGGAATTAAAGGAATAACTGACACAACTAAGAAAACAATTTTTGGGGATGATAATAGCAACCAAAACAACACTAACGAAGAGCTAGAAGAAAACTCATCAAAATCAGTAAATGAAGATAATAAAACAAAGGCAAACAATGATGACCCCTCACAAATAAATAATGAAAATACAATTTCATATGAAACCCTATCTTTGAAAACTACACAACAAGCAGATGACAGTGTAATGCTTCGATATGAAGATACATCTGGTAAAACTATTAGTGTTTCAGTAACACTACGTACTACTGAACGTGAACTCTTTTCAGGGACTTTTTATTCATCAATGTTTGAAACATTTGTAAGCGATGCATCAAATACGGCATACTTTATTGATATGGTTGTTAAGCATCAAGAATATGGAACACTCTCATCATCAGTTTATAATCCAAGAGATTCTCCAAACACAATCATTAACGGTGTGTTTGGTCAATCCTAGTAATTAACACTGTTCTAGTGAGCTGCTTTTACAAAAATTATTTAAATCTTAAACAATGACTTGGCATTTTTATACATTAAAAGATCACGATATTCTTTTTTTATCTTTAATTTTACTACAAAATTAAGATAAGAATCCATTGTACTAATTGGCCAATCAGTTCCGTACATCAAATATCTTGGCTCCCCTGCATAATTGATAAGCTCTGCCATTCTATCTCTCATCATTTTCTCAAAATAATGATCAAATTCACCTACCACCAATCCAGAAATGTCTGCATAGACGTTTTTATTTTTGTAAATTACTTCTTGAGCATCTTGGATCCATGGATTTCCTAGGTGGCACATCACAATCTTTAATTCAGGATTGTCGACAGCAACTTCATCCAAGTTTAATGGTCTAGAATAGCGTAGTTTCCCTTTTTCAGAATAAGTATCGCCCGTATGAATCATAACTGGTATGCCAAATTCTACACAGGTATCATACACCTTTTGGTATCTTTTATCATACGGATAATAATGCTCATAACCAGCATAAATTTTCAAACCCTTTATCAAACCATCTTTAATCCATTTACGATAATTTTTTAGATCCTCATCAGTGTGGTTGTTAAGCGAAAATCCAGCAACCACACCTAAATTATCATATTTTTTTATTCCCTGTATAATCTGCCAAGTTGACGGCCGTTCTTCATTTACCATATATGATGATAATATTAGTGCATAATCCACATTGTTGCTCACCATTTCTGTTTGCAACACATTAAGACGCTCTTCTAATGAGGAAACTTTCTTTAGAAGTTCATACTGGTTTATATGAATATGACAATCAATAATCATTTTTCTCTAAAGTTTGGGTTTTTCCATTCAATAAAAGTTGCATAGTTAAGTGACCTTGGATCTTTAAGATAATTCGGGAGGATTTTGATAAATTTAAAGCCATTTCGAAGTTGAAATGAAAGAACGGGTTCTTTTATTTCTTTTTTCTTTACTTTTTGTACATATTCTAAAGGAGACAACTTTTTTGCATACTCACAATAATTAAAAATTCTACCACCCGCTATTATGCGTCTAAGATTCAAATCAATCGCAAGTTGTTTTCTTGCATTGTATAATTTGGTAGCAATTCCAAGACGTCTAAATTTGGGATGTGTAGAAACATCAGCTGCATAAAGGGAGTCTCCATTTTTATCATGATTTTTGAAAAAGCTATCCCCGCATGCTTCTAGCCAAGAATGCTCTTTGTATTCAGGTTGCAGAGTTATTATCAAACTGCTGCAAGAGCCAACAATTTCCCCCCTATACTCTGCACAAAATTGGCCCTCTGGAAAAACCCTAAGATGTGCCAATAAGTGATCTGGTTTCCAAATAACTCCCTCTGCAGCCATGTGTGGAAATGATTCCTTTTGTAACTCAACGATATTAGAAATATCATCTTTTTTCATAGGCCTAATTATGGCTGTAGGTCTTTTGCTTTTTTCCATATATTTTGGATAAATATGATTTCATTACTGGATATAAAGTAATTTAGACTGATGTTTTAAAGATTGAAACTAATTGTGGTAGTGCCCGTGCCGATGTAGTTTTCACAGACAAATCCATATCGTGTGTCATTATGGTTGGTTCAGGATTAACTTCAATTAGTAACGCATTATTTTGTTTTGCATAGATTGGCAAAGTGTTTGCAGGAGATACAACAAGTGAGGTTCCTGCAATGACCATTACGTCACAGGAACTTGCATGCAAAACTGCATCTCTAAAAACATCTTGTGGAAGGGCTTCTCCAAACCAAACCACATCCGGTCTTAAAGTTCCACCACATTTACACAATGGTGGTAAATTTTCAAATTTCTCAGTAATGTTCTCTTTAAAACTACAAACCGTACACTTTATTCTTATAATGCTACCATGTAGTTCTAAAACATTCGTACTTCCTGCTCTTTTGTGAAGGCCATCAATATTTTGAGTAATAACTATAACCTTGGCATATTTTTCAAGCTCCGCGATTGCCATATGCCCAGGATTTGGTTGTGCAGCTAGAATGTTTTTTCTTCTATCTTCATACCATTCCCATACGAACTTTGGATCTTCATTAAACGCATCAATGGTGGCGAGCTTCATCACATCATATTTTTTCCAAAAACCACCCTTTCCGCGAAAAGTTGGAATACCACTTTCGTGAGAAATGCCTGCACCTGTTACAAAAACAATCTTCTTAGCATCCTTTAGTTTATTTTTAAAATTGCCAAACATAGTTTATTTTATTTCAATTTCAAGAAGATCTTTTGCACCAATAACAGAATTATGAATGGTTTTTGCTTCATCAACTAAAACAGATTCATCTTTGTATCTCGCAGAAAAATGAGTTAAAATTAAATTTTCAACATTTGCATTTTTTGCAAGTATTGCAGCCTCTCTAGCCGTAGAGTGATATGTTTCAATAGCTTTTTCTTTTAATTCATCTAAGAATGTAGAATCAAAACTAAGATAATTACAATTTCGAAAAAATTTCTCTAACTCCTTTGTAGGTCTTGTATCGCCAGATATTCCAATTCTTTTGCCAGGACGTTTTTCACCCAATACATCTGAAGGTTTGATTATTTTATTATCAATCTTTATCTCATGACCATTTTGAAGCTGGCTCCATAATTTTCCTTCTGGGATTCCTAACAGTTTAGCTTTTTCTATGTTAAATCTACCCGGCTTGTCTTTTTCTTCAAAACGATATGAATAAGCAGGAATAGAATGGTTTGCCTTGCATGAAAATACTGAATATGATTTCTCATCAACAACCATCTCTTCTTTAATTGATGTGATCATTATAGGAAATGACAAACCAAAATTCAAAACTTTGATGTTTGCTGCAATAAACTCCTCAATTCCATCAGGACCATAGATTTCTAACGGTTCTGTTCTGCTGTGCATAGTCATGGTTTGTAACAAACCAAGAATTCCAATACAATGATCTCCATGAAGATGCGTTACAAAGATTTTCATTTTTTTATTCCATCCAAGGCCTGACTTTAAGTAAGAAAACTGAGAACCTTCACCCGCATCAAACATGAGAATTTCAGCATCTCTTTCTAAACAAATACAACTTAGTCCGCGGTTTTCAGTAGGCTGAGCTCCAGAAGTTCCTAAAAACACAATCTTCATTTTACTAAAATTATCCTTGTCAAACTTTTATGTCTATAAATTTCGTATTTTTTTGAGAGATTTAGTTTCAAACCTTTTTCAACACCTTTTTTACACATTATAGCCAATCGCTTCTTTTTTGGAATAACTGAAATAAAATTTCGTAATAGCTTTTCTGGTGGTTCTGATGTCTTAGACGCCCTTCCATATGGAAGATCAGTAACAATTCCATCGTATCTATTCTCAATTTTATTCAGATACTTGTAATCTGAATTGAAAACTTTAGAATCAAATTTATTTTCTTTTAGATTCTTCATGGCTACATTACACATTTTTTTATCAAAATCTATTCCAATGGAATGTATGCCCATCGATTCAGCTTCTAAAAGTGTAGTTCCAGTTCCACAGAAAGGATCACATAAAGTGTCACCCTCTTTAAAACCAGCAAGGTTGATCATGGCCCTCGAAAGTTTCCAATCAAGCTCATGCGGATGGTTTTGCATTTTTTTTGTCTGTTCATGTTTCTTAAGCCCCGTTGAAAACCCAAAAAATCCTTGCAAATCTGTTAAAATCAAATAAATGATTATTGCAGGATCATCTAACGAAACCTTAGCTTGAGAAAATTTTGAAATCATATTTCCCATAGCATCTTCTAAATTTGTGGGATCAAATTTGTTCTCATTAAGATTAATGACTCTACAAGCAAATGTTTTTGCTTCTAATAGAAGAGTAAAATAAGAATCATCTAAAAATAAATTTGATAATTTTTTTAAAAGTTGGCCAGCTGTTTTAACAAATGTGGCACGTTTAGCAATTTTTTGCCAAGGTGTTTTTGACTGAATTATAACTAAATTTGAAAATGATTGTGATTTTGCAAACCTATCATAGGTTTTAGCAATTGCAATTACTTCATCTCTTGCCAATTCTAAATTTTCTTTTGATAATATGAAGAAGCTTTCAGGCATTTATAATACTGCTTTAGCTATGATATTTGAAACATCTACTTTTGAAGTTGTACCTGGGATGGTATTTGTACTGATAATTTCTGAAACTCCTGCTTTTTTGATCTTTTTTTCAGCATTATTTACCAATAATGCATGTGTACATGAAACAAAAACTCGTTTACATTTTTGCTTTTTTAGAAATTCTGTTGCTTTAATTATACTTCCACCGGAGCTAATCATATCATCTACCAAAATTATATCTCTATTCGTAACATGCTTAAGGTTTGTTGAAATAATTTTTACCTGACCTGTTTTTCTGCTTCGTTGTTTTTTTAATGCAATATAATCTGTATTAAATAAACTTGCAAATTCTTTAGCACGAGTCTTTCCACCAAAGTCTGGTGATACTACTAAAGGATTTTTTAGATTTAATTTTTTAAAAAATTTTACTTGTTCTGAAATTGCAGAAATATTTTTTGCTGGAATTTTAAAATATTTTAATCCAACGGTACTATGAATATCAACAACAATTATCTTTGTTGCTCCAACAGCTTTAAACAACTTAGAAATTATATGTATCGATACTATTTCTCCTGTAAGAAATTCTTTATCTTGTCTTGCATATCCAAGATATGGTACTACTGCAATTACATTTTCAGAGTACTGTTTTGCTTTAGAGACTAATAACAAACACTGCAGTAAGTTTGAATCTACTGGCGGATAGGTAGATTGTACTACAATAATTTCACCTTTTTTTGGTTCACCTGAAAATGTAATTTTACTTTCTCCATCTGGAAATATTCTTAATTCCGTATTGATGTAATCTGCTTTTAGTTTTCTAGCTATTCTTTTTGCTAAATTTTGTGATGCCTTTCCTCCTATAACAGTAAATTTTGTCAATAAATCAACGAGATTAAAGGGATTCTTAAGTTTTTGAAAAATTATTCCATGTCTTCTGATCCCTGTGGGACATCACCCATACCATATTCATTCAAAACTCTCTTTCTTGATTCATCAAGTTTAGCAATTTCAGTTGATTCTCTTTTGTCATCACCCTGATATATTGTTCTGATAGGCCATGGAATTCTAATATCATATTTTTTAAATTCTTCATATATCATTAATCTCATTGCACTTTCTACTCTGAATTGAGTTCCATAATTTGGAACAAATACCCACATTGTAAAGTCTAATGAAGAATCATTAAATTTGTTAAATCTTACAACCGGCTGGTTAAAATCTGTATGAATATTTTCATCACAACCACAACTTGGTCTATTTTCGTCTAAATATGGACATCTTTTCTGAACAATGTAATGATTTCCCTTTTCATCTTTGATTTCACTCATTGCACGCTTTCCGACTTTCATTAAAATTGAGGCAACCTGTCTTGGATTATTAAGATAAGATACGCCAACGTCTACAATGGCTGGAAATATCTGTTCTTCCTTAGTATAATTAATGATCTGCGCATTAACTAATTGCCTTGTTGGAATTATAGCATATGACTCAAAGAAAGGGTGAATGATATATGTTACTCTTGGAGTGATCTTTTTTACATAACCGTTGTAGCCCGACTCTAACTCAATTCTATCTCCCTCAGAAAATATTTTGTCTTTTCTAATCAATATGTATGCAAAATAATTTTGTAGTGTTTCTTGTAATGCAAGACCAACACCAATTGACAAACCTCCAGTTGCAGTTGCTAGTATGAATAAATCTACTCCCCACCAACTAACAACTCCAATTATTATTGCAACAAATATTCCAAGTGGAAGAATTCGTTTGAATGATTTGGGTAAATCTTTTCTCTTTTTTTCAGCATATCCTGGGGGCCTTGTCGCAGGTATAATCGGTTCATAATTCTGTAGTCTCTTTTCTTCTCGCCAAACATCTATTGCATAAATCTCTTCAATTTCTTGACCTGTTTTTAGTTCAAGCCCTGTTGCATTATTTCCAGAAATACAATCATGAAAATATTTTTCATACTTTGCTCTTTCTGATTTCTTAAACTCTTCAAATGGTTTATCAACTAATTTACGATAGCTTCCTATGGGAGCACCTGCTGAAGTACGAAAATTTTCTAAGACCCTTATACCTTCTTTAGTTTTAAGATTCTGTTCAAATTCTTCTGTAGTTAATTCCTTTGGTGGTTGTTTTGGAGGAACCCACTCAAAGATTTTATGAAAAAAATCATCATCATCGTCTTTGAAACCTTTCATCTCTTTCCAATTTTCAAAATCCTCTCTTTCTTGTTCACTATTGTCTTTCTTTTGGAGTGCTAGTGGAATTAATTGTGCAATTGTATACCCGATCACAAGAATGTTAATACTATTAAGAATTTTTGCAAATGTTTCACCAGGAGTCATTTCTAAACTCATCTCAGCAGATAAAATTTCTGCTTCTTCATCAAATAATTCGAATACCTGAAGATAAGCATTAACTGAAGATATTAATGCGATTGCAAAAAACGGCAATACTGCAGTTCTAACTAATCTAGAGATATGCGGTCTTGAATAATGAAATTTTTGTTTTTTTACCCATGAAGAAAATTTTCTGTATACAGTAACAATTGCAAGGATTCCTATAACTAGAACTGCTAATGCTATTTGAAAAGAAATAGATGACGCAACAAGTTCAGAAAGGTTTTGGATTTGACCTACTTGGCTGCTAACTGCATCTACTATCTCCTCTGCCATCTAAATTTCCTATAATCACTTTAACCATCCTAAGAATAGGTTGTGTAGTCAATTCTAATTGTTGGTTAAAAAGAGAATTTTTTACAAACTTTTTCAACTATAAAAATTACGCCTAAATTTTTATTTTTTATATGTTAACCATTAAAAGGGATAAAGCTCAATTATAAAAAATGACATTACAAAAATCAGTTTGGAGCGAAACTGAATCACCCAGAATTCAATCATATACACTACAAAACTTCCGCGAATTACCTCAAATCCAAAACCTTTCTGAAGAACAACAATTTGAGATGGAAGTTGTGGGCAATGTACTTCCATTTAAGGCAAATAATTATGTTGTAGAACAGCTTATCGATTGGAATAACATACCCAATGATCCAATGTTTGTTTTAACATTTCCACAAAAAGGAATGCTAAAACCTAAACATTTTGAACAAATGGCTATTGCTCTACGAGAAGGAGCTGATAAAAAAAGAATTGCTGAAATCGCAAATGAAATTAGATTACAATTAAATCCTCATCCCGCTGGACAATTAGAACTTAATGTTCCTACACTCAAAGATGGAACAAAACTTTACGGAATGCAGCACAAGTATAAAGAGACATGTTTATTCTTTCCAAGTCAAAGCCAGACATGTCATGCATATTGCAGTTTTTGTTTTCGATGGCCACAATTTGTTGGAATGGATGAAATGAAATTTGCAATGAAGGAAGGCGACCAATTAGTACAATATGTTAGTGAACATCCAGAAATCTCTGATATACTATTCACTGGAGGAGATCCAATGATTATGAAAGCTAAAATGTTCAAAACTTACATTGATAAATTACTAGAAGCTGATCTACCAAATCTTAGAACTATTCGAATTGGCACAAAAGCATTAGCATATTGGCCATACAAATTTTTGACTGATGATGATGCTGATGAAACACTACAAGTTTTTGAAAATATTTCAAACAAAGGATTGCATCCCGCAATTATGGCTCACTTTAATCATCATAAGGAGCTTTCAACAGGATCAGTTAAAGCCGCAATAAAACGTGTTAAAAAAACTGGTGCAGAAATAAGAACACAATCACCACTTTTAGCTCACATTAATGATGATGCTGATATGTGGGCAGAAATGTGGAGGCAGCAAGTTCAGCTAGGATGTATACCCTACTACATGTTTGTAGTTAGAGATACAGGAGCTCAACATTACTTTGGCATTCCATTAGTAAAAGCATATGAAATTTTTAGAAATGCCTACAAACAAGTTAGTGGTCTTGGTAGAACTGTAAGAGGACCAAGCATGTCTGCAACTCCTGGTAAAGTTCAGGTTGATGGTATTGTAACAATTAATGGAGAAAAAGTAATTGCATTAAGATTTTTACAAGGACGCAATCCTGATTGGGTAGCAAGACCATTCTATGCCAAATATGATGAGAACGCAATATGGCTTGATGATCTTAAACCTGCTTTTGAAGAAAAATTCTTTTTTGAAGACGAGTTAAAACAGAAATATTCTGGAGCACGAAAATTAGAAAAATAACAAAGAATTATTTTCTTTTAGTTTTTTTCTTTGATTTTGTGTAATATTTTTTTCTAATTACAAGTGAAAGTATTGTTCCTATTGGTATTCCTATTATTGTACCCACACTAACATATGGCGCAATAAAAAAATCCCCAATCCAAATTCCACCATCCGTTGTTAACTCCATAAAAGTTCTAGGCCGCATTAATAGAGAAACAGTTTTGGAATCAGAATTTTCATTACCAACATCATCAATATATGTTACTATTACTTGAAATGGAACGTTATATTGAGTGTTTATCTCTTGTGACGGTGCAATAATTCTAGATGTTACAGAGATTGGAGTATTTTTTTGAATTGATGAAAATGTATGTAATGTTTCACCTCTAAAATCAATATCTTTTGGTGGAATTATTTCTAACCTTACGTCATTAATTTCAATATCTTCTGAAACAATTTCAACTGTAAATGGAAATTCTGCATTGGTAAATAATGACTCTGGTGTTATTGTATGAATTGTCACGTTAGGATTATCTTTGATTAAAATAGGAATAGCTATGTTTGTTTGGGTTGGAGGGTTCGCATTTTGATTATTTGCAAGCAAAACTTGAGAATATTTTATATTTACAAAGTGCGAACCTAGCGAAGCATCAGAAGCAATTTTAAAATTTATCGTTTCTCCATATGAACCACCCGCAGCAATCTCTTTAATTTGAATTAGATTTTTTTCAATTGGGACTATAACCGAATCTGGACTAAAAGTAAAAGTTACGTCTTGTTTATTCTCCCAACCATTATTCTTCACTAAAAAAGAAATAGTAATTGTTCTATCTATTACTGCCACTTCGGGGTGTGTGATTTCTATATCCATTCCTCCGTCTACTGTCTGTTTAATTGTGGCACCTTCAGCAGAGGGAATCATAATTACGGAAAATAGTAAAACTATGGGTAATGATTCCCAGTATCTCATTATGGCCTATTTTTCTGGGGATTTTTGGGCTTTTCTATGTTCCTAGATGCATCAGAACAAACTTGTTGATTCATAAATCCCATCTAAGAAGAAATCTGTACATTAGTGATTATTATGGTACGGCAAGCATCAAATCAACAAATGTGCCCTCGATGTGTTAGGGGGAAATTAGTTACCGATAATGAGTCTGGTGAGATGTTTTGTTCCAAATGTGGTTTTGTTTTATCTGAAAAATTACAAGAATCTGGCCCAGAATGGCGTTCATTTACACAAGACGAACATGGCGATAGAGCAAGGGCAGGAGCTCCAACTTCATTAACAATGCACGATATGGGTCTTGCAACAATCATCAATCCAATAAACAAAGACGCCTCTGGCAAGCCACTTACTGCCTCAATGAAAAGCACTATTGAACGTTTAAGAACTTGGGATAGTAGAAGTCAGGTTCATGAGCCAGTTGATAGAAACTTTAGACAAGCATTTAGTGAGCTAAATAGATTAAAAGATAAACTCGCAATTTCTGATGCCGTAATTGAAAAGGCCGCTTACATTTACAGAAAAGCATTAGAAAAAGGCCTAGTTAGAGGAAGATCAATCTCGGCGTTAATGGCATCAGCATTATATGCTGCGTGCCGTGATACTGCAACACCAAGAAATCTAAAAGATGTAGAAATTGCTGCAAACATCAAAAGAAAAGATATTGCAAGATGTTACAGATTACTAGTAAAAGAACTAGATCTAAAAATGCCAGTAACTGATTCGATTCAATGTGTTGCAAGAATTGCTAGTAGGATTGGAATAGCAGAAAAAACAAAACGTTATGCAATCCAAGTTCTTAAAAAAGCACAAAAAAATGAAGTATCTGCTGGAAAAGATCCAATGGGCCTTGCAGCAGCAGCACTTTATCTTTCGTGTGTTAAAAATGGTGAAGATAAAACACAAAGAGATATCGCCGAAGCTGCAAATGTTACGGAAGTTACCATACGAAATCGTTACAAAGGATTGAAAGAATCTCTAGACTTATAATTTACTTTTTTCATCATCATTTAGCTTTACAATTCTTGGTTTATTGTTTTTACTTTTTTCATCATCTGAAGATCTTTTTACAAATCCTCCCTCAACATTGTCAGGAGGAGGAATATTCTTTGCTTTACCTAAACCAATCGTTGTGATAATTACAGATGTCATTATTATGAAAAACACAATCTGTGGATATGCTTCAGCATTTGGTAGTCCATAGGTAAGTGGTAGAGTAGCAAGAACTGCCGCAGCCAAACCCCTAGGAATCATTACCTCGGTGACTTTTTTATCCAGTTTTGAAAATTTCTTAGTTAAAGAAACCTTTGTAATTATTATTCTTCCAATGTATATGGCTAAGGTAGCAAAAATACCAAGAACAACATATTCAATCTGTCCAAAACTTGCTAATAATCCAACAAATACAAAGAAAAATGCTCTAACTAGAAAAGTTAGTTGGCTATGCATCGAATCCCCCGACTCAATTTGTGGAAGCTTAAATTTTAGAACTTTTGACAAACGGTTCTTGTTTCCAAGCATTAAACCAAATACTAGAGCAGTTAATGCGCCTGATTCACCGAATTCATTTGCCATAAAGAAAAGCATAAACAAAACTCCAAGAGTTAGCATGTAGCTGTGTTGTGCATTTGAAAGCTTTGTTGTAACATACATCCAAGGAATTCCTACACCTAGACCCAGAATAAGACCAACTGCAACAGCTCTTCCAATAGTTTCACCAAGCAATTCTAAATTAAATTGTGATGTTAGTATTGCTTCAAACATTATGAATGCAATGATGGTTGCTAAAATATCAGTAATTGCAGATTCAAAACTAAGCATTGATTTTGTTTCGTCTGAAACTCGAAAGTTTCTTACAAGACCAAAAACAACTACCGAACTACTTCCACCAACTATTGAACCAAGTAATAAACTATCTAACCATTCCCAACCCAAACCATAATGAACCAAAAGCATAACCACTATAACTGATACAATAAAACCTAGAATTGCAAGAAGTAACGCAAAGTGCGCAGTTCTTGCTATGTTTCTGATATCTAAATTTAGACCTCCATCAAACATGATTATTATCAATGCAAGAGCCGCAAAGTATGGAACAATTTCTATTACTACATTGGGTTTGATGATTCCCAATATGGGGCCTATTATTACGCCCAGAATCATTAAAAACGCCACATCAGGAATTCCAGTTTTTTTGAAAAACGCTTCCCCTGCAACACCTAAAAAAATAGTGACGCCGGCAGCTAAAAGAACAACAGGAGCAGATGCTATTGCAACATCGGTGCCTGACAGGCTTTCTATTGCCTGCTGAAAATTAAACCAACCATCTAACAGAAAATTTGATTCAATAATCTCAAATTCATTTTCCAATACAGGAAAATTTTCACTAAAATATGTTCTCAACATATCCATTATGCTAAACAAAACAAATTCCATGTCCAGCGATTATTGCTTTTTATCTATTTAAAAGACAAATCAGTCAAGCTTGATTGGCACCGATGTTATTATTACTTGAAAATTAGATACAAATTAAAACACTACATTTTTAGTGTTTTAGTTGACTGCTACAGAAACTCTACGAAAGGATCACGAACAAATCAAGCGACTCGAAAAAGTAATTTCTAAATGTTATCAAGCACTTTATGATGGTAAAGAGATTCCTTTTTCTGATATCGAAAAGATCACCATCATAATTTCTGAATTTCTAGATTCAATTCATTACTCAAGGGAAGAAAATTCATATTTTCCTTGCGTTGCAAGCTATGATTCTTTAAAAAAGGAAATTAGAACTTTTTTGATTGAACATGAGTTTGGGAGAAGAATTGCAAGACAAATATCAAAACATCTTCAAAGATGGAAAAATGGAGTAGATGCGCGAGAACCTGTAGCAAGATTTCTAAGAACTTATTCAATTTATCTTAATGATCATATTTCAAAGGAAGAGCATTTTTTTGATCAAGCTGAAAAAACAATTCTTTCAAAAGAAGAAGAACAAGAAATGTATGAACAATTTAAATCCGTAATGAGTATTACAAAAAAAATTAATGAGATGATAAAGGAAATAGATCTCTTAGAACAACGACAATGGTTCAAAAATCAATAATCATCGTAAGGTCTTTAAGCAGTAAATTTTTCTTGTAGATTGCAATGGCATTTGTATTATGGATGACTGGACTTCCTTGTTCTGGAAAAACCACAATTCTAAGAAAACTTCAAGAAACAATTCCAAACTTAGCTATGCTTGACGGAGATGAATTACGAGAGTGGTTGTCCCCAAAAGACTTTTCAAAAGAAGGAAGAGATGAACATAACAAAAAAGTAGCACATCTGGCCAAACTTCTTCTTAAACACAAGGTTCCAGTAGGAGTTTCTTTAGTTAGTCCCTATATTGAAAATAGAGAAAATGCTAGAAAAATTATTGACGATAATGAAAAATTTTCTGAAATTTATGTAAAATGCTCTCTTGATAAGTGTGAAGAGCGTGATGTCAAGGGCATGTATAAAAAAGCAAGAGCAGGTGAAATTAAAAACTTTACAGGATTAGATGATCCTTACGAAGCACCACCGAATCCAGATTTTACAGTGGATACAGAAAAACAAACTCTTGATGAAAGTGCTCAGGCAATAACGGAATACCTAAAGTCAAAAAACCTACTATAATTTTTTAAACTCATTTACAATTTTTTCATGAACCAAACCATTTGTTACGAGGACTCCATTTTTATGGTTCACAATTTTATTATTATAAGACATATCGTTCCCTTTCATATCTGTCATTTTTCCACCTGCTTCGGAAATTATACAATATGAAGCACATGTATCCCATTCCTTCATCTTGTTTGTTGTTGTTAAATATACATCTGCTATTCCTGAGCTGATTTTTCCAACTTTAAGTGAGCTACCAATACTTGTAAAATCTAAAATTTGGAGTTTTTTTAGTAATTCCTTTTCATTCTCTGAAAGATGATGTCTGCTACCAACAGCCCTACATTTTTTTAATTGTGAAATATTACTAACTGAAATTTTTGCCCACAAATTATTAGAAAACTTCCATGCTCCAAAACCTTTTTGAGCTAAAAATAATGTTCTTTCTGTTGGCCAACAAATAATTCCTAAAATCGGTTTTTTATTTTCAACTAATGCTATCATAACTGTAAATTCACCAGTTCGATTCACAAAATCAGTCGTTCCATCAAGAGGATCAACAATCCAAATCTTTTTTTCTTTTAATCGTTTTTCGTCGTCTTTATCTTCTTCTGAAAGAATATAGAAATTTGTTTTTGAAAGAATATTTTTGATAGTATTATTGCTTTTCAGATCTGCTTCCGTAATAGGAGAATTATCACTTTTTACATCGGAAGAAAAATTTTTTCCATACACTTGAAGAATTTCATTTCCTGCTGTTATTGCAGCATTTACAGCTATTTGTATCTCCGAAAGGTTTGTTTCAAAAGGAAGTTTGGGTATATCCATGTTTTTCTATTTTATCTCAAGTAGTGAGTTCTGGTTTAAGTGTCCAAACTATTCCAAGAACTACAAATGGGACTGAAATTATTCCGATTATAGCTAAAACACTTACAAACGCAGATTCTGGAATATCTGGATTATTTACAACCCATGGTAAGGGCAATGTTACGACAAACCAAATTGCTGCAAGTAAAATTATCAATTTGACCTTCTTTCGTTTCTCAGGCTTCAACGACAAAAATTTCCTAGCGATGCTATTAATTGGTTTGATTCTAATCACAACCAAAAATTGAGATCATTCTATATTTCGGTATTTTACGCATGAAAAAATCATTACTTTACTAGTTTTTTTTATAAAAATTAATGTTAAATATTAAATACTTTAAATTCGTATATGAAATAATGCCGATGGATATAATTTCTATCGACTAAAACTGCGTGATCCCGCAGAACAAGCTAGGCGTCAAGCGCAAAATCTTGACAAGAGAGGTAATCTCTGAAAGTTCTGCTGTGAGGGATCACGCCACCTAAATTTCTTAAGGCAATTTTTTCAAAAAAATCGATACTGGACCATCATAATTTTCATGCGGGTTTATTATTATCTGAACCTCTTGGGGAGAAGAAATCTCTATTTTTGATTCTCCATCTCCTGTATAATTCCAAGTAAAATACTGAGAAATTCCAGTTTCATGAGATTCTGAATTTAGCACAAATTTTTCAACATAATTATGTTCAGGTCCAGAGAGAGAAATTGTCAACGTTTTAGGACTATCTCCATTTGGAACAAACTCAAACTGATAAATCCCTTTTTCAATTTCAAATAAATCAGTAAATACGCCGTTTTTATACATTGCAGGATCTGCCAAAGTTACATGAAAAACATCATCAGCACTATTTTTTTCAAAACCCATTCCAAGAAAAATGATAAAAATTGAAATACCAATTATAGCTATACCCACACCACCAAGTTTTAGATTCAATTTAACTCTATGAAAATTTTCAATAATAAAAAGACTAAAGTTTTAACTCTTCTTTTAGACCCTTGTAACGATTTCTAATTGTTACCTCTGTAACTCCTGCAGCTTGTGCAATATCTTTTTGAGTTTTGTTTTCTCCCATCATAACACACGAAAGATAAAGCGCTGCTGCTGCAAGGCCCATTGGATCTTTTCCAGCAGACACCTCAATTCTAGTTGCCTCATCTAAAAATTCAAGAGCTTTTCTTTTTGTCTTTTCATTAAGACTTGCAATACTAGCAATCCTTGAAACACATTTTATAGGATCCACAACTGGCATCTTCAGATCTAATTCTCTGAGTAATAATCTATAACATCTAGCAACATCTTTTCTTTTGATATTAATCCCATTTGCTACATCAGTTAATGTCCTAGGGGTTTCTGTATTTCTACAAGCTGCATAAAGTGACGCAGCAACTAATGCTGGAATTGATCTTCCCCTAACTAGACCTTTATCCAAAGCTTTTCTGTAAATATATGCAGTTTTTTCAATTACAGCATCAGATAATGCAAGTTTGTCTTTTAATCGATCTAGCTCACTAAAGGCTTGTCTAAAGTTTCTATCAACTGGCTCATGAACCTGGCTTCTACTATCCCAAGTTCTTAGACGTTCAATGGTGCTTTTCATTGAGGCAGTAAGTGGCTTGCCAGAGGCGTCTTTGTTTATTGGATTGATGATTGTTGCAAGGCCCATATCATGCATTGCAAGCGATGTAGGCGTTCCCGCCCTTGCTCTATCACCATGTTCGTCTTTTGAGAACGATCGCCATTCTGGACCTTCCTGCTCACTCCTATCTGAGACAACAAATCCACATTTGGAGCAAAACATCTCACCAGTATTATCATCTGTAAGCATAGACCCCTTACCACACCTTTGACACTTATCGCTAGTTCTAATCATCTGAGTCATAAAATCTAGAATTGGTGATTCTGATAGCTGATAAAAAGATTGAGTTAATTCACCAAATTGGCTAATTTCGGCTAAAAAACAATATTTAAATACATTTTTTTTAACCTCAAACATAAAATGGTAAAGTGTCCCCTTTGTGGCGAAGCCCTGAATAACGATACTACGGTGCAGAATCATATCAAAAAGATTCACCCTCAAAGAACAGCTCTTTTGAATATCTAGTCTCATTAATGCAATTTCGTACATTTTTTGTTAGTGAAATTTTATGGACAGTAAACCATATTTCACATCGGAAATTAATAGTCTATAATTAAAGGAGCCATCGTGACTGGTTTTCAGAACAAGTGGTCTAAACCACCAACTCCCGGATTGTCGGAAAGGATTAACGATGCCCTTAAACCAAAGGGTCCGCTAAAACCAAGAGTTGAGATGGCCATTAAGAGGCTTCGAGGACAAATCTCAAAATTAGATAATATGCTCTCAAAACTAAAAGAAAGAGATGAGAAAATTTTTCAAAGAGTTGTTATTGCAACTCAACAACATGACACTCAAACAAGTAAAGTACTATCAAATGAATTAGCCGAAATTCGTAAAGTTTCAAAAATTCTTGGTAATGCTAGAATGGCATTAGAACAGATTGAATTACGATTAACAACTGCTCATGACCTTGGTGATACTGTGGTAACAATCATGCCAACAATAGGCCTAATGAAGAATCTAAAATCATCACTTGCAAAATTCATGCCAGGTGCTGATCAAGAGATTAACAAGATGGCTGAAATGTTGGGAGGTTTGATGACAGAAACATTCTCCGGAGATGCAACATTTGGAATTGATGAATCAACAAATGCTGAATCAGATAAAATTCTACAAGAGGCAGCAGCAGTTGCTGAAAGTACAGTTGATAACAAATTCCCAAACACTCCAATGGATTCTGAAGTTCCCTCTACAACTTCACGATTCATGTAAAATCTTTTTTTAAAAATTCAAAATTTTAATTTTATTGAGGCCTTGATTGTTTAAAACTCTGCACTTTTTTACCCTCCGTATCAACAACACTATCAATACCAGATAATTTGTTTTTTAGATCATTGATAATATTTCCTACCTCATCAGCCTCACCTTCTACCCGAGTTCTCTTTTGAGTCAAGTCCTCAATTCCCTTATTTTCCTCATCAATGTATTCTCTCACTTTGACTAGTTTTTCTTTAAGATTTTTAATATCGACTGATTCATCTTCGATCTCCTTTTCTAGCTTAGTTCTTTTGTCTTTGAGATTTTTGATCATTACCCCCACATAATCAATGGCTTCTTCAAGCTTCACTCGTTTGTTCATTAGAGCATCTATACCAATAGAGCTAGATGACTGAGGTTCAAAGGATTGAGTTTGAGGTTCCGGCTGTGATTCAGGAGCAACTTCTGGTGTCGGTTCCGGCTCTGGTTCCGGCTCTGGTTCCGGCTCTGGCTCATAAGTGGTTTCAGAAGACTCTTCAACCATTCCGCCTTCCTCATCTTCAAATTCCTTCTTGAAGCGATCAAATAGTCCGACCATGACTTATTGAATCGTACATAAAGGACGTTATTAAATATACGAATCCATTGGAATTTTTCCCGCGCATCAAAAAATCTAGTTTTTTTGAATTTTTATGTAATGAAACGACTGTTCCGCTTTGCGTTCCGCTTTGACGTTTCAAAATGTCCCTCATAAAGCAAGCAATCGTATAGTATGTCATGTCAAAACAACAATACAGGTCCGAAATGGGCATCATGGGTGACATCCTTGACGTTACTATGGAAGGTGGACGAAACGGAGTCATCGTATCTGCAATTTCAAGAAGGGCAAACCTCTCACATTATGCCGTCTTAGACAAATGTGATAAACTTGTCACTGCTGGATTGGTAGAATCTGTAAAAAACGACAGAAATCGAGTCTTTATGATTACTGAGAAAGGACTTCAATTTTTCCAGGAATTTAGAAGATTTCAGAATCTTGTCGAATCCATGAATCTAAGGTATTAAGCAAAATGAATCAACAATTGAACCCTCTACATAGGCAGGAGTCTATCTTAGAGGATGGAATGCTTTTTGTAAGGACTGAAAGTATTCTCCAAACGATGGCAAAAATGCCCATTATTTTGGCTGGCTTAATTATGATGGCAATTGCCATGCCATTTCAGAATTCATATAGCTCAACCAAGACCATGGATCTAACCATTTATTCTGATGGTTCAACACACGTCTACTCAGAAATTGAAGTAGATTCGTTAGCAGCAAACTTTACGTTGAATCTTTTTGGTGATGAAATTGATAACTTTGTGGCAGTAGGAGAAAATGATATTTTACTTTCTTCTGAAATTACAAATGATGTTGCCACAATTGGAACATTTGGTTTATCCACAATTTTAGTAAATTATGATATTCATGACTTGGTTTCTAAAGAAGGAAGAATTTGGACATTTACTTTGGATGCTCCCACTGATTACACTCTACTAATGCCTGAAAATTCAGTTATAGTTGGAATGAGCACTTTGCCACTAAACATGGAAATTGTAGATGAGAGAACCAGATTGTTTCTTCCAAGTGGTTCTTCTGAAATAAACTATGTTTTTGGAACACCTGTTCCAATCCCTCCTACCACCACAACACCTGAAAATGAATTTGGTGGCATCTTGATTGTAATTGGTGGTGCTATTGCAGCAGCAGGAGTAATGGGAGTGGTATTTCTTAAAAGAGCTCAAAAGAAGCCAGAAATTACAACATCTATTACTAGAACTGGAAAACCCCTTGAACCAGAAACAATTTTCAACCTACGACCTAATTTGCGCGAAGATGATAAAGAATTGATAAATTTTATTTTCAATAATGGTGGCCAAGCATTAGAAAGCGAATTGCGAAAAAAATTCCTTCAACCAAGAACCACAATGTGGCGTGCAGTAAAAAGGCTTGAAAGACAAGGAATTATTGAGATTGAAAAAAAGGATTTACAAAATCTTGTAAAAATAAAAAATGAATTGGAGG
>DASSAK010000021.1:0-27723 GCA_035685445.1 Nitrosopumilaceae archaeon | reverse complement strand
CTTTTTTCTTGGTACTCTTCTGAAGTGTTGTTAATGGTCTTTTAGCACTTGTTTGCGACACTGATTTTTCACTTGTCAGCATACGATGTTATCCTGAATAAAAGCCTTGCCTAAAAATGAAAAATAATTCCTTTTAATTTTGGATAAATAATTACTGAATATGATTCCAACAAGTATAGAAAAACTAGATCATTTTCTTGGAGGAGGCATCAAAAATGGAATTATTACAGATATTTTTGGACCAAATGGAACTGGAAAAACACAATTTTTGATACAAATTTCAATAAATTCCCTTTTACAAGGTGGTCATGTTTATTTTCAAGATACAACAGGCGAATTCAGACCTGAAAGAATGCTTCAAGTAATGCAAAACAATAACATGGATTACTCGTTAATGAATAATGTACTAGTCAGCAGAATTACTAATTCTGCAGAACAAATTCAAGCATTATCAAAAATTCCTAAATCAAATTTTGATTTGATTGTAATTGATAACATTACTGATTTGTACTCGTTTGAATATTCTAAAGATGAATTAACTCTGGAAAAAAATATCATCTTTATGAAATACATGCACGACTTGTCAAAAATTACAATTCAAAACAACATATCAACTGTAATCACGAACATGATTAGAAACATTGATCACCATGAAATTGAAAATTTAGAAAAATCCATTAACATGTTTACCCATACCAAAATTAAACTCTCAAAACACGGCAGCAAATTTTCTGGCAAAGCATATTCACCTTTTTCAGAAAATTCATTTAATTACAATATTTCTTCTTTGGGCTTGACTAATCCATCTTAATCTATTTAACCATGAAATTAACAGATAAATTATGGCAGGAATTTTTGATTCAATACCAGTAATTACAGTTATTTTATTTGCAATAGGACTTGTTGGCGTAATGGTTTATGAAAGATCGAGGTCAAAACAAGCAGAAGAATCAACTACTTGATCCTACCTTAACGTCTAAATTTTCTAATCTTGGTTTTCAACAGTTAACCGAAATTCAGAAAAAAGCCGTTCCAACAATCTTACAAAAGAAAGATTCTCTAATAATTGCACCAACAGGTTCTGGTAAAACAGAGTGCTCAATTATACCAATATTTTCCTTAGTTAGAGAATCAAAAAAAATTGGAAAAATCAAAGTGCTTTACATCACTCCTTTACGTGCACTTAATCGTGATGTTTTTAGGAGAATCACTAGATATGCAAAAAATGAGGAATTAACAATTGAAATTCGACACGGTGATACATCTCAATCAGTTAGACGAAAAATAACAAAAGATCCTCCAGATGTTTTAATTACAACACCTGAAACATTAGTTATCCTATTAACTCAGAAAAAAGTGCTTAATGCATTATCGGAATTAGAGTGGGTTGTTATTGATGAAGTTCATGAATTATTGTCTAGTGAAAGGGGTTCCCAACTATCTCTTAGCTTAGAAAGACTTCAACTTTCATCAAACACTGAGATTACCCGCGTAGGTTTATCTGCAACTATAGGAAATGAGAATGAAGCAGCAAAATTTGTAGTTGGAACAAAAAGAAAGTGTAAGATAATCAAAGATACAACACTTCGCAAATATGATGTAGACGTAAAATATATTGATGGAACAATTTCTGATGTAGCACAATCCATCATTGATTATGTTAAAAAACTAAATCTTAATTCTCCTGTGTTGCTTTTTACAAATACCAGGGGCGAATCTGAATTTTTAGCATCAATCTTGAAAGAAAAATCTAATATCCACATAGAATTGCACCATGGTTCTTTATCAAAACAAGTTAGAGAAGAAACTGAAGCATTGCTAAGAGAAGGAAAACCTGGAATAGTAGTATGTACCTCGTCATTAGAACTTGGTCTTGATATTGGTTCTGTTGAATTAGTCATTCACTATGGTTCACCTAGACAAGTTTCAAAGCTCGTTCAAAGAATTGGAAGAAGCAAACATAATAGAGATTCTTCAGCCCAAGGTTTGATAATTACAAATAATTCTGATGATGAATTTGAAGCTAAAGCTATACTAGAACGAATCAAGGAAGGAAAAATTGAAGAACAAAAAATACATGATGGTTCCTTAGATGTCCTAGCTCATCATTTAGTTGGCTTGGCTATGCAATTAGGTGAAGTATCAGTTGAAGATGCATTTAAAACTGTAACATTAGCATATCCATTTCGAAATATCTCTCTAAATGATTTTTCAAGTGTTTTAGAACTTCTTGATTCAAACTATTTGCTGTTTTTTGATAGAGAAAAAATGGTTTTTTGGAAGAAAGGAAGATCATTCAAATATTATTTTGAAAATCTTTCTACAATACCAGATATTTTAAAATTCAAAGTTTTTGATTCAGTTGGTAAAAAAATAATTGGCACTTTAGATCAGCGATTTGTAGGCGATTATGGTGAATCTGGAAACATTTTTGTTCTTAGAGGCATGCAATGGCGAATCCTAAATGTTGATGAAAAATCGTTAATTGTAAATGTTGAACCGTTCAGAGCAGGTGGCACTACTGTCCCATATTGGGAGGGTGAAAGCATACCTGTTGAATATAATACAGCTAAAAAAGTAGGACAGTTTAGAACAAAAGTGAAAACGGGTTCTCTGAAATTAATTAACAATATAATTTCAAAATTGAATTTTGATTCAATTCCGGATGAAAAAACTATTGTAGTTGAATCTGTATGCTCTGAAGGATCTATAGTTATACACGCTTGCTTTGGAACAAAAATTAACTCAACACTATCCACTTTGTTATCTTCTATGTTATCATCTATGTTGGGATATTTAGTAGAAGCACGTTCTGATGCATACAGAATTGTATTATCTTCAAAATCTAGAATTTCACAAAAATTACTACTTCAAGTCATAAAGGATGAGTATGACTTACCTTCAATTATTACTGCATCATTAGCTGGAACTCATAATGTAAGTTGGAGAACATGGTGTGTTGCTAAAAAATTTGGAATTGTTAGTAGGGAGGCAATTTATGAAAGAAAATCTGCTAGGTTTCTTTATGATCGATATTCAAAAACTCCGCTAGTCAAAGAGGCTATGAGAGAATTATTTCACGACAAATATGACTTGGAAGGAACAAGAAAAATTTTACAAAAAATTCAAAATAATGAAATTCAGATTAATTGGCGTGATGTTGATAAATTTTCTAAATTAGCAATTCCCATTTTAGATCATACTACAAAATATTATTCATCTCCTTCTAATGTTGATAAGGGAATATTGGATATGATAAAATCAAGGCTTTTTTCAACAAAACATAGACTGGTTTGTGCTAGATGTGGAAAATGGGTTAGGGTTGTTGAAACAAATGAAATAACAAATTCTTTATCATGTCCTTATTGTAAAGCACGGCAGATAACTGCTACTTTTTATTCTGACTATGATCTCCCTAAAATAATTCAGAAAAAACATGCCGGCAAAAAAATTTCTTCTGATGAAAAACACAAGTTTGATCGAGCTTGGAAAGTATCTTCTTTAATAGAAAATTTTGGAAAGACCGCTTTGATTGTCCTATCTGGATATGGTATTGGCGCAGATACTGCAGCAAGGATTTTAAGAAATATGGTTGACGATGAAAATCTCTACAAGCAGATTTATGAAGCTGAAAGACAGTATGTTATGACTAGAGGATTTTGGGATTACTAGTTTTTCTTTGAAATAATCGAAAAAGGAGACAAAAACAATTCTATTCTGCCCTCTAAACCTGATTTTGCATTAACAGCTGTAACTGAAATTATTTCCCCAATTGAACAATTATCGATTAACCTAGCTTGATTTCTCCATCCTTTAATCCATATTTGACCACTGTCATCTTCAACAAACATTTCTGATAGTGAAACAGATTCGCCATTTTTTGTTTGAACTTCTCTTCTTTCGGGCACTTTCAAAATTATTGCTTCAATACAATAACTTTCACCAACCTTAACATCTGAAATCTTTGTTCTCATCTCGGCTTTACTTGGAATTGTAGAATCGTCATCTATTTTACGTACAAACGAATTTTCATCTAATGTGATTGAACTTCCAAAAACTTTTGATGGCATGCATTCTATCACATCATTTTCTTTGAATTGTAATGTATTTTCCGAAGAATCAGAAATGTTGAACATTCTTTTGTTCTTATCAACACCTAGTATCATGGTTTTTCCAGATTCCTGTGTTGCCATAGATATTATTCTAAAAAGAATTGGCTCGGCCTCTTTCTTTCCTTCAATATCTACAATCGTAGACTCATTTCCATGAATTTCAAGTCCTTGATTGCCAGATTTAGCTCTAATTCCCAATAAACGAACTTTTGCATCAGGAGAAATAATTTTTGGAATATTGCTTTCATCCTTTCCCCACAGAACAACTCTAATGGAATTTCCGTCATTACCCTTCAATCTTAACCTCAAAGCCTTTCCTGGTTGTCCCCTAGAGTTTGTAAACTCCATGGAACTTATCATTCCATCAATTTTTCCTGAAACTGCCAAATTTGTGTCTCCCTCTTTTACTTTGCTAACATCTATTGTAATTTCATCAATCGATGGAATATCACTTTCACTATGAGATGCTTCGATGTGAGAGCCTGAACCTATGTTGATTGTGGGCTTACCATTAAGATCCGATTTCACATATGCCTTGATTATTTTAACAAGATCTCCGGGTTTCAACGTTTCAATTTCAGGTAAACTAGCTTTTTCATCCCAAAGTTTTACACTTGCAGTTGAATCATTATCATAAACAGTCATAGTTCTGAGAAGGAATGGAGAACCATCTTTTCTAGTGTATTGTTTTGGAGGGGAAAGACTTAGAACTCTAGATTCTAAAGAAACTTCTTTTGCTCCTACAAACAAATCCTTTAGATTCATCTCAACTTTTAATGGTTCAGATAAAGATACACCAAGATCAGAAGCAATTAGAAAAAGCGCACCTTGATCAGTCAGATACCCTGCCCCGATTTTGTCTTTTTTTTGTTTTATTTTTTCTTCAATAGCCGATCGCGAAAGCTCAGGTTTTTGTTCTAATAATTTTTCTAATAATGATTCATATTCTGTCAAGTTAATACCGGTTATTGTGATCACTTAATAAAAATTTCATTAACTAAATTAGTGAGTAGATCGCAATTGGTTCATGTATAGTATTACAACTAATTGTCTTTCGAAATCATATGGTTCTGTAAAAGCAGTGGATGAAATAAATTTGAATGTGAAATCCGGACAAGTATTTGGATTTTTAGGACCAAATGGTGCTGGTAAATCAACCACAATCAAATTATTGACAACTTTAGTTCCGCCAACTAGTGGTAGGTTATCGGTTTTAGGAATTGATGCTGTAAAAGAACCTCTACAAATACGTAATAGAATTGGCGTTGTTTTACAGCAGCCAAGCTATGAACCAACTCTTTCAGTTGAAAAATCTCTTGATAAATATGGTATGATGTGGAATGTTCCAAAAAAAATTCGAAAAAAACGAGTAGAGGAGCTACTTGAAGAATTTAATTTGAAAGAAATTCGCCATAAAAAAAATGATGATTTATCAATTGGTCAAAGAAGAAGAGTTCAGGTAGCTCGTGAATTTATGCACGATATGGAACTACTTTTCTTAGATGAACCAACCGTTGGACTCGATCCTACCGCAAGACGAAAACTATTGAATTTTTTAAAAAATAAAGCAAAATCAGGCCTTACTATTTTCTATACTACACATGTTTTAACTGAGGCTGAATACATTTGTGATGAAATTGCAATAATAAACAAAGGAAAAATTATTGCTGTTGATTCTCCTGATGATTTGAAAAACACATTTGGTAGAGAAAAAACTATCAAAATTCATCTTTTAGGAACTAACAAATCAATCTCTGATTTATTAAACAATATTGATGATTGCAAAATTAATTTTAATTCTGGCACTGACATTACTATTCAGTCAGATAAATCTGAAGCAGTATTATTGCAAATTTTACAAATTTTAAATAACAACAATATACCAATAGAAGATTTGTCCGCAATGCCAACAAATCTTGAAGAAATTTTCCTCAAAGTGGTAGAATCATCTGATGCATCCCATAATTAGATTAGTTAATAGAAATCTCACAATTTCACTTAATCCAGGATTTTTGTTATGGCAAGTAATTTTTCCTTTAATCTATATTTTCGTTGCAGGATTTGCTTATACTTCATTAATAGATCAAGTTTCATTTGAAACAAAAGAAATTACTTATCCTGCATTTTTAGCTACTGGAATGATTGGTTTTAACATAATGAATAGTACACTGGTTTCTGGAATTATAATTTGGAATGATAGAAGATATGGTATGTTTGAACAAATTATGTCTGGCCCATTCACCAGAACAAATTATATTTTAAGTAATATCTTTACAATTGGTATAATTGGTTTAGTCAGTGCATTTTTAATTGCACTAGTAGGATTTCCAGTTTTTTTTCAAGCAATTGAATTTAGTTATGTCACTATACCGCTGATTATTTTTGCAGCTATTACAGGCTCTGTATTGTTTGGATCTATTGCATCAATAATTTCTACACGATTAAAATCAAGTGAAGGGTTTAATGTTACCATAAACACTGTTTTTCTATTCTTTGCATTTGTAAGCACTGCGTTTTATCCAGCAACTGGAGCACCAGAACCACTTGCATCTGCATTTTACATTAATCCATTAACCTATGTTGTTGATGTTATAAGAGCAGGATTTTTTGGAACAATTAATGATTTTATACTTATTGAGATGGCAGTATTGGTTCTTCTTGCACTTGGAACATTTTCTATAGCCACCAAATTGCTCACTAGGTTGGATTTTTAGCATAATTTGTGAAAATTAAGATAGCCCGGCCCAGATTCGAACTGGGGTCAAGGGCTCCAAAGGCCCCTATGCTTGACCTCTACATTCGGCGGATTTTCTCCTCTACCGGGCTGCCGGACGACGACTTTAATCTGATTTCCTTTAAAATGTTCTTCTGTGATTTTGCTATCGTTTCACTTATGATGTAAAAATAATTTTTTCTGTTTTAATCTGATTTCTTCACCTTTCTGTTTTATTTCAAGTTCAATAAGTTTTTCTTAGTCTAATTACCCAACTTGAGTAGAAATGGGGAGAGCAAAAGTTGTTGTATATGGACTTAGTACTGAAGGATACGCTTTAGCATGTCAAATGGCGATCAAAGGTGCTGATGTCTCAATTATTGATGAATCTGCACCTTCGGCAATCTCATTAAAACCCGAAATTGCCAAGACTTATCCTAATGTAACCTCACTTAAAGAGGATGAACCATTATTATCAATGGAACCAATAGATGTTGCAATTTCAAAAGCAAAGTATCTTTTCTTTTCTCCTCGAATTAGAAAAACTGGTCAAGATATTAAAATAGAAATTAATTCAAAATTTAAAGATGCAACTTCTTCATTAAAAAAAAATAGTGCAATAGTTTATACACTTCCGATAGGGTTTGGTGGAAACAATGAAAACATTTCATTGTTAGAACATGTTACTGGTTTTGAGGTGGGCAAATCAATTTTGTACTATTATTTTCCTCTTACTGATCTAAAAAATGCCACAAATGTTATTGGTTCGTTTAACAGTAAAGAGGACAAAGAATTAGCAGAATTATTGTCAAGTGGCAAAAAAGAAAAAAAATTTGTCTCACTTTCATCTTCTGAACATTTTCATGCTATTGACATACTTTCGAGATTTTCAAGTCTTTGTAGTGTTTTAGAAGTATGTAAGTTTGCTCAGGATGATACTACAAAATCAGATCTATCTTCTGATGAATTCAAAAACCTATACTTGGATGATATGATCAAAGGCCTTTATGATCTTAAGGCATTAGGCTCATCATTTGAGGGCGCAAATACTCTGATGTACTTGATTAATGGAAGCATCAAAGGAATTGATGGCTACATTAAAAGGCTAATAGACGAAATTCGTGCTACGCTAAAGAAAAATGATCTTAAAGCAAGCAGAACTAAAATTGCCTTATCATGGAATTTAGATCAACATGAAATGCGTGGAGATAAAATTGAGATGCTGCAAAATTTAATCTCACGTTTACGTGATTATATTGGGGATGTCGAGTCATTTAATACTCCTAATTTTGATCTGTTTCATAGTGACAAAACAACAATTGTTGTTGCTTGCTCAAAAGCTGATTTTGAAAGCATAGAAAAAAACAAAAAGGACTCTGATTTATTATTAATTAAAGCAAATCCTCTATGTGAAATAATTCAATAAATTATTTTTTAATAATGCCAAAACCTTCTCTTGTAATGAAAGGTTTTTTGTTTATACTGTCTGTAAAATCTAAAAATGCATCATTCCAATGGACATTATCTGATAACAAAAATCCTCCCTCCTTAATATTGGGCCATGCAGTTCTAAATTCTGACATCATGTGTTTGTAAGTATGATTACTATCATGTAAAAAGATATCAATATTGGTTGTATTTTTTAAAATATCAAATAATTTTTCTTTAGAACGACTTACAATAAGTTCGTGTTTACTTTTCAAATAATCTGGAATTGCTTGACCAACGGTTTCTTTTGAATGAAATGGGAAAAAAATATAATCAGTGGAAATAAGTTTTCCTTGTTTAAGAAAATCTAATCCAAGTAAAATATATGAAGAACTAATACCATACGCAACACCTGTTTCAAAAATAAGATTTGGTTTAGAGCTAATTATAAAATTGCATAGATATCGAGAGCTTTGTAAGTTTAATCCAGCATGTTGATATGGATTACTTTTTGAGGGAAACTTTTCATTTTTCTTACTCTCTTCAAATTTTCTTAAATGTTTTTCTAGTTTTTCATAAATGTCAGTATGAAATTCGTTATTTGGAAATAATTCCTTAAAAATTTGATGAGAATCTTGCATAATTTTGTAATATGCGTCTTTACGTTTCTGCTTGATTTTATCAAATTTTTGCTCAAACTTCCAATTGATGAATTCTATTACCTTTTTGTTTTTTATGGCATATGGAATAATTGTTGAGTAATACGAACCTGGCTTCATTTTAATTCATCAAAAAATCTTCTTTTACTTTAACCTATATGAGGTGAATTTTGTGGCAATAAACATAAAATTAGCCAAAGAAAAAACGAATTTGAATTGTCAGAAGAAGAATCAAATGAAATACCCGTTCAAGTAAAATCAGATGAAGAATCAGAAGAAAAATCTAATGAATTAGCACTTGAAAAAGAATCTGAGGAGCAAGAATTATCAGTTGAAGAATTAAAAGAGTTATTGGCTCAAGAAAAAGAAAAAACTGCGCAATACGAATCAAAACTCAAATACGCACTAGCTGACTTGCAGAACCTTAATCGTAAAATCCAATCTGACATTCAAAATGGTATAAATACAAAAATTGATCAATTAATGATTGAATTCCTACAAATCTATGATGATTTTGTCAGAGCAAAGGAAGTTTTTTCAGAAAATGGTGTTGATACTGAAGGATTGGATTCAATTTTAAAAAACATGAATTCACTTTTATTAAAATATGGTGTTACTCCAATAGATGCAGTAGGCGAAATTTTTAATCCGAAACTTCATGAAGCAATTTCAATTATTGAGGATCCCACTCTTGACGAAAATACAATTACAAAAGAACTCAGGAAAGGATATATTTCTCATAATAGGGTTATTAGACCAACTCTGGTTGAAATATCAAAGAAACCAAAATCAGAAAAATTAGGTGAATAATATGGCAAAAGTTATAGGTATAGATCTTGGAACAAGCAACTCTGCGGCTGCAGTAGTAATGGGTGGAAAACCAACTATTATTCCTGCTGCAGAAGGTGCCACTGTTGGTGAAAAGGCATTCCCCTCAGTCGTTGCATTTAAAGACGGCGAATTATTAGTTGGTGAACCTGCAAGAAGACAGGCAGTCACTAATCCTGAAAACACAATTGTAGCTGCAAAACGAAAAATGGGAACAGATTATACTTTCAAAGTTGGAGATAAAGAGTACAAACCCCAACAAATTTCTGCATTTATTTTACAAAAAATAAAAAAAGACGCTGAAGCCTTTACTGGTGATAAAATAGAACAGGCCGTAATCACCGTTCCTGCATATTTCGATGATAATCAACGTCAGGCAACTAAAGATGCTGGAACCATTGCTGGACTAGACGTTGTGAGAATAATCAATGAACCAACAGCTGCCTCATTGGCATTTGGTTTAGACAAGGCCAAGCAAGACATGAAAATTTTGGTGTTTGATTTTGGTGGAGGTACCCTTGATGTTACTATAATGGAAATGGGTGGAGGAGTTTTTGAAGTAATGAGTACGTCAGGAGATACTCAACTTGGTGGAACTGACATGGATAAAACAATTGTTGATTATGTTGTTGGTGAATTCAAGAAAAAAGAAGGCATTGATCTTGCCCAAGACAAAACAGCAATGACTAGAATTGCTGAAGCTTCTGAAAAAGCAAAGATTGAGCTATCAACTGTAATGGAAACTGATATCAATTTGCCTTTTATTTCACATGATCCTTCAAGCGGTGCTAAAAACTTAGAATTAAGATTGACTCGAGCTAAATTAGAAGATTTAGTTAGACCAATAGTTGAGAAATGTAAACCATCAATTGAAAAGGCATTAGAAGACGCTAAACTCTCTTCATCAGATATTTCAAAAATTGTGATGGTTGGGGGTCCAACAAGAATGCCTTTGGTAAGAAAATTTGTCGGAGAAGTTATTGGAAAAGAACCTGAATCAGGAATTGATCCAATGGAAGCCGTTGCTGCAGGAGCTGCAATTCAAGCTGGAATTATTGCTGGAGATGTAACCAGCGATATTGTATTACTAGATGTCACACCATTAACACTTGGAATTGAAACATTAGGAGGAGTACGAGAACCTTTAATTGAAAGAAATACTACAATTCCAACTTCTAAAAGTAAAGTTTTCACAACAGCAGCTGATAATCAAACAGCTGTCACCATTCATGTAGTACAAGGTGAAAGACCAATGGCAGCTGATAATGTTTCACTTGGGAGTTTTAATTTAACTGATATTCCTCCTGCGCCAAGAGGCGTACCACAAATTGAGGTTAAATTTGATATTGATGCAAATGGGATCATCAATGTAACTGCCAAAGATTTAGGTACACAAAAAGAGGCCAAGATTACAATAGAATCTACCTCTAAATTATCTAAAGATGATATTGAAAAACTAAAAGAAGATGCAGAAAAATTTGCAGATGAAGATAAGAAGAAAAAAGAAAAAATAGATCTAAAAAATGAAGCTGAAAGCTACATTTACACTACTGAAAAATTAGTAAATCAAGATCTTAAAGACAAGATTTCACAAGAACAAGGAATTAAAATTACAGATGCTATCAAAGAACTCAAAGAAGTTTTGAACAAAGACTCTGATCAATTAAAACAAAAATTAGACGCACTAAAAACAATTGTTAACGAAATTACAACAGAACTTTACAAAAATGTCACGCCCCCACCAAACCAAGAACAAAGTGCTGGTTCTGGAGGACAAGAAAACTCAGAACAAACCAGTGAACAAAAAACGTCAGAGCAGGAAAATAAATAGTCTTTAGACAATTTATACCTGAATACAATAACAAACTAATCTATGAGCGCAAAACGTGATTATTATGAGGTTTTGGGAGTTTCTAAAACTGCTCCTGTTAATGAAATTAAATCCCAGTACAGAAAACTCGCATTAAAATTTCATCCAGATCGAAACAAATCAAAGGAAGCAGCTGAACATTTCAAAGAAATATCTGAAGCATATGCAGTATTATCTGATTCTGAAAAAAGAAAAATCTATGATCAGTATGGTCATGCAGGTGTAGATGGTAAATACAGTACAGAAGATATTTTTCAAGGTGCAAGTGGAAACTTTAACGACATTTTCAGTGACCTTTTTGGAAGATCAGGCGGAATGGATTCAATCTTTGAATCAATATTTGGAGGAGGTGGATTTGGTGGATTTAGTCAAAGAAAAGGATCCGACATTCTCTATGAAGCATCAATAACTCTTGAAGACGTGCTAAAAGGAAAAAAAATGGAGATTGATGTTCAAAAAGATGTTGAATGTGATTCTTGCAATGGTTCAGGATGTAAGCCAGGCACATCAAAAGTTACTTGTTCTTCATGTAATGGCCAGGGTCAAGTAAGGCAATCAAGAAAAATGGGATTTGCCTCCTTTGTTACTGTTGCACCATGTACAAAATGCAGAGGACAAGGAAAAATTGTTGAAAAACCATGTAAAAGCTGTAATGGAATTGGAAAAAGAAAAGGCACCAGACACGTTTCTTTTAATATTCCAGCAGGAATTGATTCTGGAGATTATACAATTCCTGGAGAAGGAGAATATGTACCTGATGGCACAAATGGAGATTTGATTGTCAGAATACATGTCAAACCACATTCACAATTCAAAAGAGACGGTCCGGATCTATTTTTTGATCAAAAAATTTCAATGACTGATGCAGTATTAGGTAAAGAAATGGATGTTCCAACTCTAGAAAAACCAGAAAAGATAAAGATTGAAGAAGGAACACAACCAAACACCATCATCAAATTAAAAGGAAAAGGATTGCCACGTCAAAACTCTTGGGGTCGTGGAGATCAATATGTACGATTAGTTGTGGACATTCCAAAAAAACTAAGTAAACACCAAAAGAAACTTCTTGAAGAATTTAAAGACTCATTAGACTAGGATTTTTCAGTCACTCTTCTTAGCTCTATTTCATGCCCCTCTCTAACATGCAATGCATGACTAGTCTTGAGAAGCTCTCCAATTTTATCATCAGTATAGTATTTTCTATTATATCTCCCTAACACCTTTTTACAATTATTACAATAAATTTCTCTAAACTCCATATTGTATTGTATTTTTTTGATCGTTTCTAGTTTGCTATTTTATTCAATAAAGAAACTTATTCTAGATTTCTAAATTCTACGGTGCGGGGGTCGCCCAGCCTGGTCAACGGCGTAAGGTTCAGGTCCTTATCTCCTAGGAGTTCGTGGGTTCAAATCCCACCTCCCGCATTCGTAATATCATTCAAAATTTTGTCTTATGATAAAACAACTTTAAAAGCTAGTAACAGGTAGATTACTCATGGGTAAAGTAGTTCGTGTAGGAGGCAGAGGAACATCACGAAGGGTTTCTGAAAAAGAAGCTGACAATTGGACAGGTGCTGCTTACAAAGACGTTCAAGCAAAACGAAAAGAAGCTGCCAAGGATAGATATGTTTCAATGGGCCGAGGCACAAAAAAAGTCAAATTTAGTGATATAGCTGAAACCTCTGGTAGACCTAGCGGAAAAGGCATGTGGGTTCGTACTGGCCGAGGAACAGGCAGACGAAAAATAGAATAAACAAATCAAAATTGGGGCATTTTTGCCTAATTTTTAATTTTTATTATTTAATTCAAAATTAATTTTTTTGTTTAATAATTTGTTGATGGTTTCGCCATCAGCTTTTCCACGTAATTCCTTCATTGCAATTCCCATTATTGGTCCAATAGCTCTTTGGCCTTGATTTTTTATTAGTTTGGAATTTTTTTGAATTATTTCATCTAATATTTCATTAAGCATATTTTCATCAATATTTCCAAGAGATAATTTTTGAATTGCATCTTCTAAGGAGTTTGTTTTTCCTGACATTATAGACTCAAAAATTATTTCAACGGATTCTTTAGAAATTTTTCCTTCTGATAAATATTGAAATGTTTTTAAAATTTCGGATTTTTTTAAAAGTTGAGAATCTAATCCTTGTCGCTGCAAATTAGTTATGGTTGAACTAAGAACTGACGCAACAAATGTTGGTGAATTATTTTCATCATTACATATTTTTTCAAATAATTCTAAGTAATCTGAATCAAAAATCTGTTCTGCAAGCTGGGGATTTAATTTGTATCTATTTTGCAGCTCTGAAATTGACTCATTCCATGATTTTGGAATTTGTGTTTTTACTTCTTCAAGTTCATTTTTTGAAACAATTATTGGAGGAATATCTGTCTCAGGATACATTCTTGAGGCACCAGGTCTTGGTCTGAGATATACGGTTTCACCGGTTTGGGTTGCTAACCTAGTTTCTGCAGGCACACCTTTTGATGCAGATTCAATTCGATTTATTATGGACTCTATGGCAAAATCAATTTTTGATTTTGGTGCGGCAATCAATAGAAAACTATCATTTTCACCAATTCCTGCAATCTTGTTTACTTTTTTTACATCAGACTCTTCTATACCGTAATTTGGAAGCTCATCAGAATGAAAGACCCCTCCAATTCCAAAAAACCTTACCAATTGCCCAATTTCTTTGCCAAGCCTTATTCCATCATAAGGTGAATAACTAAGCATTCCAGCAAAATTTTTGATTTTAATTGCCTTGATAATGGCGTTTTCCTTTAGAGCTTTTTGAATAATTTTTGATTTACACTCTCTAAATTCTTGAGTAATGTCAAAAACATCAGAAACTCTTGAAATTTTTTCTAATTTTTTTTCCTTTAATTTTTCGGCAATTAGTTTCAAACCGTACTGTCTGGTTGCTTCATATTGAACAACCTTTTCTAGCTGATCTAATTGCTGTACTCCTTTGACTTCTACAACCCCTCCATCCATTATTGATACATTAACGTCTTGTCGAATTGAACCTAGTCCTCTTGTAACTTTTTTTGTTGCCCGTAAAAGCCTACCAAGGGATAAGGCAATTTTTTTCATTTCTGCTGGAGCAGCAGCTACTGGTTCTAAAGCAATTTCAACCAGAGGTACTCCTAAACGATCAAGACTAAACTCTCTTGTAGAATTTTTATCATAGAGTAATTTTGCAGCATCCTCTTCTAGACAAATCGATTGAACGCCAATTTTTTTACCATCCACATCAAAACTGCCTCCTTGTGAAATAAGCATAGTTCGTTGAAATCCAGATGTGTTTGATCCATCTATTACAATCTTTCTCATAGGATAAATTTCATTAAAAATATTAGAATTCAAACTAGTTGCAATTAGTAATGCAATTTTTTTTGCATTGGTATCTATACTGTGTGGGGGCTCTTCATCCTTTTCTACTAGGCAACTACTTTGTGAATTTGCATAGTATACGATTGTTTGAGATTTAGTACTCTCAAAAAGTGCGGCAGGATCATATTTTCCTAATTCACTTTTTGAGGCTCTTAATTTACGTGTAAACTTTGATGTATATTCGTCTAATTCTATTGGAATACAATTGCAAAATAATTTTTTACTAGTTGCTAGTTGTTGATGAATTTCTAGTCCTACCTTCAAACCAATTTTTTCTATTGATACTTGTGACATCTATTTTTATCAAAAGATCTCTCTTTAAAAGTTAATCAGTAAATTCTGAAGCAATGTTTTCTAGCATTAATTTTTTCATCTCCTCGCTGTTTTTGCTATTTCCCAATGCCCACATTGCTTTTACTAGTGCAGTTTCTGGAATAATGTTTGATAATGGAATTATTCCAAACTTCATAAGGTCTCTTCCACTTTCATAGACATTCATGTTCACTCTACCATCAATACATTGAGAAGTCATTCCCAAAAAAAGATCATTTTCATGTGCTTTTTTAACATGATCATACATTGACCTTCCAATGTGACCAAGTCCAGTTCCTTCAAAAATTATTGCTTTGTGGCCACACTCAATTATGTTGTCAATTAATTTTGGATCGTAGCCTGGGTAATATTTTATCAAAGCAACATTGGTATCAATTTTAATTCTTGGCTTGTAATTGTCATTTTTAAAAAAATTTTCTTTAAGATTATTTTGAATTTTTTTATCTACGATAAGAAACGCTGGATCTCCGCCAATTGTTTGAAATGCACCCCTTTTTGATGTGTGGTTTTTCCTTACCCTCGTTCCTAAATGACAAGAAATAGCATTGTCGCTTTCATTACTATGCATTACCACAAAGACTCCTTTAGTGTTGCAGTTAATTACAAAATTTGCAGCTGAAATTAAATTCAAAGCTGCATCAGAGGATGGTCTATCTGATGATCTCTGTGATCCAACTAAAACAATTGGTATTGGATATCCTGCTAATGCAAAGGATAGAAAAGATGCAGTATATTGCATTGTGTCTGTCCCATGAGCAATAATTATTCCTTGATAGTCTGAATTTACTAAGCTATCTAGTCTTTCAGCAATTTTTATCCAAT
Organism: Nitrosopumilaceae archaeon; assembly: GCA_035685445.1. Lineage (GTDB taxonomy): Archaea > Thermoproteota > Nitrososphaeria > Nitrososphaerales > Nitrosopumilaceae > DRGT01. The sequence continues at coordinate 11,556 of DASSAK010000021.1, read as the reverse complement.
GATCTGGCATTAAATTCTCTGAATATTCTGAGAATAATACCTCAGCTTCAACATTGGCAATTTTAGCCAATTCTGGAACAGATGCATTTAGATCTTCAGCACTTAGTACTGGTGTAACTGCGCCAGTTCTATAGTCTACTTTACTGGCAATTGTTCCCCCTGTTGATAAAAGAAGTACTTTTGGTAAAGAAGAATTTTTTTCAATTTTTTGTATAGTTTCTTTTTTTGACTCTTTTTCTGAGATTAGTTCTATTTTTTTTATTTTGCTAATTTCTAGCCCTACATTGTAACCACTTTTTAATTTCAAAACAATGTGTTCATCATCAGTTGATTCGTATCTTGGCATTAATATTCCAAAATATGTTAAATCTGCAAGAATCTTTACAGAATCGCCAACTTTGACTTTGTTATCTTTGAGAAAAGCAAGAGACTTTTTTTCATAGCCTCTATATTCTGACATTGAGGTGCTATTGTAAGCTTATTTTATTAAAACTACCTGTAATAAGAGGCAACTACCTTTTGGCCAACTTTGAGATCCTTTTGCTCTCTTACCTTCTTTACAGCCTCTTCAAAATGCTTCATTGTTACTTTAGCTTCTGTTGAGCTTTTCTCAATCTCTTTTGCATCTGGATGGCTGTCAAGATATTCATGTATGACTAGTGATACAGCAGTATTTGCAATAGCTGCGACATCTGCACCACTCATTCCATCTGTTAATTCAGCAATCTTTTCTAAATTAACATGCGTAGGATCATTAGTATCTGAAATGATTGGGATTTTTTCAGCATTTATCTTCAATATGCTTAATCTACTGTCCTTGTCAGGTAGTGGAATTTGAATTATTTTATCAAATCTTCCTGGTCGAAGTAATGCAGGATCTATCATATCAGCTCTGTTAGTTGCGCCAAGTACTACAACTCCGTGCATGTTTTCCATTCCATCTAGTTCTGTTAAAAGCTGACTTACTACCCTTTCAGTTACAGCAGTTTCCCCTCCTGCTCCTCTGATTGGAGCTATAGAATCAATTTCATCAAAGAATATTACGCAAGGTGAGGCCTGTCTTGCCCTTCTGAAAATTTCTCTAATTCCTCTTTCTGATTCGCCAACCCACTTTGATAACAATTCAGGCCCTCTAACTGACACAAAGTTTGCTTCGCTTTGTGTTGCGACAGCTTTTGCTAAGAGGGTTTTACCTGTACCACTTGGACCGTGCAACAAAATTCCACGAGGCATTTTGTGTCCTAACTTGTCATATAATGCAGGATACTTCATTGGCCATTCAACTGCTTCTTGAAGCTCACGTTTTACATCCGTTAGTCCACCAACTTCATCCCATTTTACATCTGGATTTTCTATGAAAACTTCTCTCATTCCTGATGGCGTTACTTCAATTAACGCTTTTTGGAAATCTTCACCATTTACAATTAGTTTGTCAAGAGTTTCTGGCGGAATTTTTTCATCTTCTAAATTTAATTCAGGTAATAATCTACGCAAACATTTCATTGCAGCTTCTTTACACAAGTATTCCAAATCTGCACCAACATAACCGTGGCTTACAGATGCTACCTTTTCTAATTTTACTGTCTCTTCATCTAGTGGCATGTTTCTGGTGTGAATTGCAAGAATGTCTTGCCTTCCCTTTTTGTCAGGTACTTTGATCTCTATTTCCCTGTCAAAACGTCCAGGTCTTCTAAGTGCTGGGTCTATTGCATTTGGTCTATTTGTAGCTGAAATAACAATAACTTTTCCTCTAGCTTCTAATCCATCCATTAAAGATAACATCTGAGATACAACTCTTCGCTCTACCTCTCCAGTTACCTCTTCTCTTTTTGGCGCAATTGAATCAATTTCATCAACGAAAATTATTGATGGAGCTTTTTCTCTTGCCTCTTTGAAAATTTCTCTCAGTCTTGCTTCACTTTCACCGTAGAACTTACTCATAATTTCTGGACCGGATATACTGATAAAGTGAGCATTACTTTCATTTGCAACAGCCTTTGCAAGTAGTGTTTTACCAGTTCCTGGCGGACCATACAAAAGAACTCCTTTTGGTGCTTCAATTCCTAATTTTTCAAAAATTTCAGGATGTCGTAATGGTAACTCTATCATTTCTCTAACTTTTTTAATTTCATCAGTTAGTCCACCAATATCTTCATACGTTACTTGTGGTACACCACGTAATGTTTCTCCTTTTTCTGCAATATGAAAAACAGTTTTTTGTGTAACAAGTACTGCATCAGCTGCTGGTGTAACACCAATAACTTGAAAAGTTAATCGTCCACCAAAATAAGGAACCATCACATTATCCCCTTTTATCAAGGGGACACTTTCTAATGCATCAGCTAGATATCGTTCATCAATTGGAGGAATTGCTTCTAATGGAGCAACAACAACTTTCTCAGCTGCCACCGCTTTGATTTTTCTAACCGTAATTGTATCGCCAATTGCAATACCAGAGTTATTTCTTCCAAGTCCGTCAATTCTTATGATTCCCTTTCCCTCATCGGATGGGTAAAGTGGGAGACACTTTGCGACAGTTCTTCTTTTTCCTTTAATTTCAATAACATCACCAGTTGATGCATTTAGGGTATCCATGGAATCGTAATCAATTCGGGCAACACCTCTACCTACATCTCTTGTATATGCTTCTAATACCTTAAGTGATAATGCATTCTGACTCATAACAAAACTCACTCTGGCTATTTTTTATATCTTTGGCGTTCCATTTTTGTACATACTACTAGCTTTAATCACAAGCTTAAAATCAGTAATGAAAAAAATCGATCAAAATGGGTAAAAGACCTTTAGTTAGAAGACGGGGCCGTGGAGGATTTCAGTTTAGAGCTGTAAGCACTGGAAAATTAAGTGGTGCAAAATATCCTGATTTTTCTCTCTCTGAGCAGCACGAGGGCACAATTATCGATCTTCTCCATGAAAGAGGAAGAGATGCTCCTTTGGCCAAAGTACGATTTGAAGATGGCTCTATTTCGTTTATTCCGGCAGTTCTTGGAACTAAGGTTGGCTCAAAGATTCAATTTGGATTAAAATCAGAAATTCAAGCAGGTAACATAATTAGTATTCAGAATATTCCTGATGGAACAGTTGTTTGCAATGTTGAAAAACATTTTGGTGATGGCGGAAAAATTGTAAAGTCTGCAGGTGGTAATGCCACAGTTTTTTCTCACGGCGAGGAGGGTGTGATTCTTAAACTTCCTTCTGGAAAATTTACAACGTTGAATCCAAAAAATCGTGCAATGATTGGAACTTTAGCTGGTGGTGGTGTTGGAGAAAGACCATTGATGAGTGCTGGAGGAAAGTGGAGAAGATTTAGATCTAAAGGAAGAAAATATCCAATTGTTCGTGGTGTTGCACAAGCTGCATATGTTCATCCTCATGGCGGTGGTAGACATCAACATGTAGGACAAAGCTCAACCGTTTCAAGAGATGCCCCTCCAGGTGCTAAAGTGGGTAGCATTGCTGCGAAAAAAACTGGTAGGGCTAGAATCAAAGAAAGGAAGTAGTTTTACAACCCAAAATTGATTAATGGCTGTAAAAATCAGACTTTGAACATGGCCAAACAAAGAGTTAGACTTTTTGTGAAAGGTAAGGTACAAGGAGTTTTTTTCAGACAAGCGCTTAAAGTAAAGGCCAAACAAAACAATGTTTCCGGATGGGTGAAAAACCTCAAGGATGGACGGGTTGAAGCAGTTTTAGAAGGAGAGGATGTTAATGTTAGTTCTGTTGTGGAATGGTGCCATGCAGGACCTGCAAATGCCAGAGTTGAAGATATAGAAATTAGAAATGAAAAATTTAAGAATGAATTTGAAAAATTTGAAGTTTTGTATTGAAAAACATTTGAAAATTTAATTTAAATTAAAAATGTTAATGGTAGTAGCCCTACTGGTTCCAGTCTAGACTGATAACCCCATTTCAAGGCATACAAGATCCGCCACGTTGACGAGGAAGCGTGGATGCTCCAACTTAGGATTGCTCCCTCCCGGACCTCATCCCTTTCGATGGTTCGGTCATAGAAGTTATCCCTTCGGATAATTCCAGTCCTGCAACCACCCGCCTCGGCGTGATTTCATTTCCGTACACCGAGTGGGAATTACCTATCTAGAGATTTACCCAGTAGTTACTGATCTCTGCTTATAGCCGGTTTCAGAACAGGGCACGGCTGGCACCCTGATCCTCCCTACTACCAATTTTTGTTACCAAATAATGTTATATTTGCATTCGCTATTGGTTTTCTTTTAATTTTAAAACCATTTTACAAACAGAACAAACTTCTCCGGTACATTCGTTTCCACAATTTTTACATGAATTTGTTTGTTTGAAGCTTGTAGTTTTAAGATTTTGAGAAATTCGTAGTACAGAATTGTATAAATTATTTTTTATTCCAGCATGTTGATTTTCTAATGAATTTAAAAATTCACGAATTTCTGTTCTAATTCCTTCATTCATGTGAGGACAAGGCTCTGATTGAAAAGGAATTTTGTTTGTGAATGCATAAAATACAATTTCAGACTCGTAAATTTCACAAAACGGCTTTATTTTTCTTAATACTTTATCTGAATTATCGGGACTCATCCATCCTATCTTTGTTGTATCGCCTGACATCAAATTAATAAGAAATGTTTGTAAGGTGTCATCTAGGTTGTGAGCTGTTGCAATCACAGTTGCACCAACTTCTTTTGCCGCATGGTCGATTGCTCTTCTTCTTAATGTTCCGCAGACAGAACAAGAGGTAGTTTTTTCGTTTTCTCTAATGTGAATTGCCTCATCTATGGTGAGATCAAATAGTTCTTTGTATGAAAAAATTTTAAATTCAAGTTGTAACTGTGAGCAAAAATCTTTGACAATTTGTAATGCCTCGTTTCTATATCCTGTAATTCCTTCATCTATTGTTATAACCTTGATTTTAAAGTGATGAGTTTTTGACATTTTATGAAGAATATGCAATAATGCAAGAGAGTCTTTGCCCCCAGAAACTGCAACGCAAACTACATCTTCATTTTTAATCATTTTATATTTTGAAATTGTTTTTGCGGTTTTTCTTAAAATTGAAGTAGAAAAACAATCAGAGCAAATGTTTTCGCCTGAATATTTTCTGGAATATACTGCCTGGTTTTCACATTTATCGCATTTCATTTTACTATTTTAGAATTTTTTTCTTTAATATCTGATTTGATTTTATATCGTAAACCAGCCAGACTTCATGTAGGATAGTGCTATGTTTAGTCCAAATAACGCAAATGTAAACGCATAGATGCTCCACATTACTCCGTTAACTGCCTTGTCTGAAATTTTTTTATCAATTATGCTGTGAATAAATTTTCCACCATCAAGAATTGGTAATGGAAGCATGTTAATTATTCCAATGAAAAACGAAATCATCCATAGCCAAAGCAAAAACATTGAAAGCTGTGGATTATTCCATTCAATGAAATTGTAAATGGGGTTGAAAGGAGGAGTAGTGTCTCTCATAATTCCAATCAAACCTCGTTCAGGATCATCAGGAGCTGGCATTATTTCAACTGGAAATTGTAATTCTTGTCCATCACGTAATACCGTTACTGAAGCAACGTCTCCAGGACTTAGATTTGCTTTTTCAAAATCTATTGCCGAAACAATTTGAACATCATTAATTTTTATGATGATGTCATTTGTGAGCAGTCCTGCCTTTTCAGCACCCAAACCTTGCATTACATCAATAACCATTACACCCTCTGAAAATTCGTAAAATGTGCTAAGAATTGGCTCTGGTAGAACTACAGCAAAGAGTGGATTTGTTAGTAAAATTAAGCCTAAGGCAAATGAGAATGCTACATTTGATGTTGCACCAGCACCAATTACTCTTAGCTTTGAGATTTTTTTTGCATTGTTGAACTCTTCTTCATCTGGCTCAACAAATCCAGCAAACATTGCAATAAATATTGCAAATCCTCCTGTTTTGATTTTAATTTTTTCTAGAGTTGCAACAATTCCGTGTGCTCCTTCGTGCATTACTAGTACAATTGGAATTGATAAAAGAAAATACATTATTGCTGATGCAGAAGTTAGTGTTACTCCTGGAATCAGAACAGTTAATTCTGCAAATTCTGTTGGTTCTACAAAATATTTTGAAATATTTGATAACAAAAACCAAAATGCAAAGCCCATCATTGCAAAGCCTGCAATGACACTTACATCTGCAAATATTCTGATTCCTCTTTTTGTTCTGGATAACATTCTGGTTAGGACTGTTTGAACACCTTGGTTTTTGTAAACTAGACTGTATGCCTTTATTTCAAAACCACGATTATCTAACTTTAGGCCTTTGGCAACAGCTAAAATAACGATCCACGCCAAAAGTACGTAAATAATTGCATTTTGTGTAATAAAATCAAGTTCCAAACTAATTGTTACTTTTTTTAATCACGTAAATTTATCAGTTACTGTGAATCCCGCGATAATTGTATCAACATATCCAAACAAAAAATCTGTGAACAAAATCGCTAATGAGTTAGTTAGGACTAAGCTAGCCGCATGCGTAAACATAACAAAAATCTCTTCAGTTTACACGTGGAAGGGAAAGGTTGAAAACACAGCAGAATATCTTGCACTTTTTAAAACCATTCAAAAAAACAAGAAAAAACTCAAAGAAAAAATCAAATCAACTCATCCTTATGATGTTCCAGAAATTGCAGAAATTAACGTAAATTCTATCAACAAACCGTATCTAAAGTGGCTTGTAGATTCAACAATCTAAGCATTAATTGGAAATCGTAACAATGAAATTATTCCGCCAAGACCCGATACTCTCAAACCTAGATCTGTTGTAGAATCTACACTATACACCTTGGAGCCCTTGCCCTCAACATCGTTTAGAAATTCTATTACCTTTTGCTCATCAAGAGTTTGGATTACCTTATCAGAAAAAACCATGGAATCTATTGCACCAAACTGATTTGCCTTTTGGGTTTCATCAAAACCCATTGTGAATTTTCTGCTCTTTTGATTTGCTCGAAGCATTACTTCATCAATTATTGATGAGACAATTGCAAGCTTGCTTTCAGACATTATTTCCTTCATTATGTTTGATTTTGTGAATGTGTATATTCCATCCTCGCCACCAGAATCGATTCCCTCAACCAATTCAAATTTGTGATTTTTAGAGATTCGTGATTTTTGAAAGAAATTGCTAAACTTTTTCTTTGTTTCACCTGGGCCAAAGAAAATCAAAATATCCTTCTCCTTGACAGTTGAAGAAATTGCATTTAGTACGTGGTCAAAAAATTTTTCTATATTGAAATTAGTTTTGTAACGCTTTCCACTAGAGCCAGAATAAATGTTTGGCATTATTTGTAAATGTGTTCCCTTTAATCTTGCAATACCACAATCTGTAGTGTCGATTGCAACTAATACAAAACCAAACTTTTGATTTTTAGAATGAATTAGTTTTTTTTCAATCTGTGTCCATTTTTTTTTGAATATGGTGATTGCATCATCAATTTTTACTACAAAAGAATGATGCGAACCATGAGGTACCGATTCATTTGTTGATTCAGCAATTATTCCACCTATTCTTAATCTATCTAAGACATTATCTAGTGATGATTTTTCAACATCAAGACTTATTCTGATTCTTATTCTTTCACCTTTGTCTGGTCTTGAAAACTCTTTGTCAAGTTTGATTACTCGTGTTGTATCTCCAACTATTCTATCTCCTTTTTTGATAATTCTTCGTAATGTTAGTAAATCATCTGAATCTTCGGCAATTACTGAAACTGAATTATCATCAATTACTTTTGAAATCATGCATTCATGTACCCCTACAGCAATAAAAAAGAAAAAGAACTAGTTTGTTAATTCATTGACTTTGGTATCATCCTGTTGAGTCTTTTTTCGAACATAGTTTTCAACCCAATCAAGAGTAATGACTCCAGCCTCAGCCAAGTTCACAAGAGAGTTTGAAGAGGCCTCGCCAGAAACTTTGCCGTTATTTCGTCTTATTTGCCTCCATTTTAGTGAGGTGTTTCCACTTTTCGAATTATAGATTATTCCTAAAACATCTCGGGCATTTACAAAAGTAATGTCTCGAATTTTTTTTAGTGTTACTTTGTCTGCTGCTTCAACATAAATTGAACCCAAGTCTTCTTCTCGCTCAGGAAAAACCTCAAAATCTTCCAAGTAACTTTTTGGAGCAAATGAGCTACATGTACTAGCTATCGTAAATCTTCTGAAACTTTCTAATGATGCTGGGGTATCTATCTTAACCATATCTTACTCAAATGGGGTCTGCCATTTATCAAGCTTCTTGAAAGACTCAATTAGGATTTTGTCACATCATTGCCTGCAGGCAGTGATGAACGTATCCCATTGATTGATGATATGGATCTTGAGTTCTGAGCCTGCTCCTTAGAATTTTTAAGACTGGAAAATTTTTTACATTTTATGAAGTCACTTACTGAATATCTTACCTTTAACACAAAGACAAGAAGAGCGTTTGTTAACATTACTCCTCAAATTGAAAAACTTGTAAAAAAAAGCAAAGTAAACGAAGGCCTTTGTCTAGTTAATGCAATGCATATCACTGCAAGTGTTTTCATTAACGACAATGAAAGTGGTCTGCACAAAGACTATGAAAGATGGTTAGAAGGTCTGGCACCACATGAACCCATTGATCAATATGATCATAATAAAACCGGAGAAGACAATGCAGATGCACATCTTAAACGACAAGTTATGGGAAGAGAGGTTGTTGTTGCAATAACTGATGGTCAGCTTGACTTTGGTCCATGGGAGCAAATTTTTTACGGTGAATTTGATGGAAGGCGTTCTAAAAAAGTTCTAGTAAAAATTATTGGAGAATAAAGATTTTAACCAAAGTCAACATCTCGCTTTTGACTTTGTTGTTCATTTGCTCTTGAAGCATTTCTAAATTCATCATCGTGATTTTGTGGTCCATGACCACATTTCATACAACCAATTTTGAATCCGTTTGGATTTTTTTCAAAAGTTTTACATCCACAAAAGCAAGCCATGTTTTTTAGTCCTCTTTGGATTCCTGCTTTGTGCAACACTCGCCTTTAGGAATTTCATTACCATGAGGACATTTTCTTGGATGCTTTAACATTGTACACAGGGCATCAGTAAACTGTTTGTTCATATGATGTTCTACGCCACAAACCATTTCTTCATCAACGTCGATTTTTAGAGCACTGTCCATCAAAACTTCTAAGAGTCTACTGTTTCTCATCATACTTGCTCCAATTGTTTCTCCATCTTCTGTTAATGTGACTCCTGCCTTGTTGTAATTTACGAGCTTTTGCTCATTGAGTTTTTTTAACATCTGGACGACACTAGGCTGTCTTACATTGAGCATTTTTGCAATTGTACTAATCTTTACATCATCGCCTTTTTCTTTGATGTGCCAAATTGCCTTTAGATACATCTCTACATGTTCGGCCTCTGCAGTTCCGACAAAAAGTACTTCTTGATCTAATGTGTCCATATCATGATTTCTTTGAATCTTTTAATAAATTTTCGAAATATGACCTAGCAAAACCAGCCAGACCCGCGTGATCTGCCCAAATTGCAACGGTTTCTGCAGTATCCCCCGTTCCCATTTCGGGGCCTAAAAGTATCACAACATATCGCTTGTCTGAAATGATTCCTCCACCAAACATGCCTTCTCTTACTTTTACTGTGGCAACCCTTGAAACTGCCTTTAGTGATTCTTTGTTCATTTTATCTGATGTCAAAACTGTGATCTCAACTCCTTTGTCATGTAATAATCGGAGCTTTGGAAGTGCTTGTTTGACTAACTCTTCACTTGCTTCTGGTAACGCAATTAGAACTTCACTTTTGCAGGTTTCAACCATTTCTAAAATTTTTGCAGCAATATTTATGGTACCTGACAACACCCAAATGTCTGGCCTTTCACTTGTTCCACTTTTTTCGTAAAGTGGTACAAGTTCATTTAAAATTACATTTTGATTTTCTTTAAACTCTGATTCCATCCTTTGTTTTGTTGTCTCAATTCCTGTTGCAGGAGACTTTGCGAAATATTTCGTTGGTCTTGAGTCATCAGAGCCTATCCAACCCTTTTCTTCAAGACTTCCTAACACCTCGTAAATTTTTGAGTAGGGAACACCGGATTTTTGACTAAGTTCAGATGCTGTTAATTCTCCTGCCTTTAACAAAGAAGAAAATGTTCTGATTTCATAACTGGTTAGCCCAATCTTTTCTAGTGCCTTTCTACTCTTATCAGAAATACTCAATGCGATCTAATCGATCAGTTTTGATATTTAAATCAGATACGCACGCATTCCGAAAATCCCCACGGGGCCGAGTATGAAATCCATTAAATACTATTTTGGAAAATCGGCATTAGATAGGTATGGCGTTAATTCAGATTGCTAATCAGTCCACTAAGAAAGTAGGTAAGAAATCTACTATTAGGTTCACTCAAAGCATATGCCCAGACTGTAACATGATTCTGGACGCTGAGGTCTTTGAGAGAGATGGCAAGGTCTTCATGACAAAGACATGTCCAACTCACGGTGAATGTGAAGAACTTTACTTTGGTTCTTATGAAATGTATAACAAATTTAGCACTTATTGGCAGGATGGTAAAGGCGCTCATGCTCCCAATGTTATGATAGAGAAATGTTCATGTCCAAACAACTGTGGACTATGTTCTAACCACCTGTCTCACAGCGGTCTTGCAAACATGATTGTTACAAACAGATGTGATTTGACATGTTGGTATTGCTTCTTTTATGTTAAGAAAGGTCTTGAAGGCGCTTACATGTATGAACCCTCTCAGGACCAAGTAAGAGCAATGATGAAGACTCTGAGAGCAGAAAGACCAATTCCAGGAAACTCTATGCAAATTACTGGTGGTGAACCAATGCTAAGAGAAGACATTACTGATGTTATCAAAATAATGAAAGAAGAGGGTGTAGACCACATCCAAATGAACACAAATGGAATCCGACATGCAATGGATCCAGAAGCTGCAAGAGAGGTAAGACTTGCAGGATGTAACAACTTGTATCTTAGCTTTGATGGTGTAACTGCAAGAACAAATCCAAAGAACCACTGGGAAATTCCATATGCACTTGATAGTTGCAGAAAAACAGGAAGCACTGTTGTTTTTGTTCCAACCGTTATCAAATCAATTAATGATCATGAACTTGGTGGTATAATTCGCTATGCTCAAAAGAACATGGATGTAGTACATGCTGTAAACTTCCAGCCAGTATCACTTACTGGAAGAATGGGAAAACAGGAACGTGAGAAATATAGAATTACAGTTCCAGACTGTATTCAGAGAATAGAAGAGCAAACAAATGGTGAAGTGACAGCCGATGATTGGTTCCCAGTTCCAAGTTGCATGCCACTTACAGATGTAATTGAAGCATTTTCTAGTAAACCAAAATACGAATTATCAATTCACTTTGCGTGTGGTGCAGGAACATATGTCTTTGAAGATGAAGAAACAAAGAAGTTTGTTCCACTGCCTAAATTCTGTGACATTCAAGGAATGCTAGAATTATTTGAAGACAA
>DASSAK010000020.1:0-7508 GCA_035685445.1 Nitrosopumilaceae archaeon | reverse complement strand
CTATTAGATATTTATCAAAAATGGCTAAAACCAATTCAAATTCATCACGCTGCCTTTACCACAATGGAGGGAATGGCTGAATTTTCAATTCAAAACATCTTAAAAGATGACAAAGACTTTCAGAATTATCTTCAGACCTTTATGGGAACTGATCCAACATCATATCAGGTTCGAAAAAGCATGGGTAAGGACTTTACTCAACACATATACGAGAAACTTGGAAAAAATACCTTTAAAACTCTAATTGAAAATCCGCCAACAACTAGTGAATTAAAGAATCCACAGATTTATCTGAAAAGAACAGAATAGTTATCCATTGGCAGACAAGTTTGATCCACTAGTTACAGAATGGATGCTGTTTGTAAAAGCTCTGAATTATAATTTGATTGAAAAATGCTTAAAGCTTGCTCAGATATTAGAATATCCAGAATTAGATGTAAATCAGTATATTGAAAAAATAGAAAAGATTGGAAAATCAATCAAACTTGATTTAACAGAATCAAAAAATCCTACGTATCTAATTTCTATGTTGAATGAGCATCTTTTTGGAAAACATGGATTCAAAGGAGATATGGAAGATTATTACAATCCTAAAAACAATTTTCTAAATGATGTTATAGATAAAAAATCTGGAATTCCAATTACATTGTCCATCTTATATACAGAGATTGCAAAAATTATCGGACTAGATCTAAAAGTTGTTGGTTTTCCAAGTCACGTGTTAGTGTCATATAAACAACAAATGATTCTTGATCCATTTAATGGGGGACGACTAGTAACTGTTGAGGATCTTCAACAAATTCTTGATACAAATTTTGGAGGACATGTGGAGTTTGTACCAGAATTTCTAAATGAATCAACAGATGAGGAAATTCTCATAAGACTATTGAGAAATCTTAGACGTTCTTATGTAGAATCTTATTCGTATAAGAAAGCGATGCGTTGCACAGACATGGCATTGGTTTTAGAACCAAATGCACCAGAAGACATCAGAGATAAAGGGATTTTAGAAGAAAGACTACTTCATTATGAAAAATCTCTAAAATATCTTAATCAATATTTAGAAATTAATCCAAATGCAGAAGATGTTGATTTTGTTTTAGAATTAATTAAAAATGTTAGAAATAAAATTAATCAATAATTGAACTAACGTCAGTTCCCTGTTTTATTGAGGAAATTTCATATCGGGCTATTTTATTTCGTAGTGCTTTTTTGAGAATGTCTACTTCTGCACGTAGTGTAGCAACCTCATCTTCTAGTCTTGCTACTCTCTCATAGATTGTTTCTGCTTCTTCAGAACTCATGTAGTTGAAATTTAAAAAAATTCCTTAAAAAGTTATGGGTGAATTTATGCAAAGATTCACGCTACAAGTCAAATTCCTGATTACATGCAGGGCATTTTCCCCGTTCTTTACCAACCTGTCCAGTGATAAAAATTCGGCCTATTGTTTTGCATAGAGGACACATTCCAGTTGTGACATTTTTTGGTCCAGTTTTGATTATTTTTTGGGTCTTTCTACGCCCCATTGTTACAAACGGTAAAAATCCGTCTATTAAGTCTAATTTTTTTAAAATTAAGGCGCAGAGAGGGGGATTTGAACCCCCGTGACCCGAAAGTCATAGGATTAGCAATCCTACGCCCTACCAGGCTAGGCGATCTCTGCACAAGCCTTGCTAAACTACATCTGTAAATAAATTCATTCTTCACCAAATCTGGAATAGTTTTTCACAATATCTTCAAGTGGCATTCTTTTTCCGCCAACAATTTTCAAATCAACTTTAATATTTTTTCCACTAATTGTGATAATGTTATAAGAATTCTCAAAAAGTCCTCTTGCCCGTTCTGATGATGCAGTTCCTGCATATGCAATTAGTGGTTTTCCAAAATTCCAGATCCATGGCCTATGTTTATGTCCACATATTACTAGATCCACTTGAGTTGCAACAATTGTACGTAAAACATCACCAGCATCTGAAATTGTTAGTCTGTCAGCTCCTGTATCAGGTATGCTGACCAAGTGATGATGCATTGCAAGAATTTTTACCTTATCTTTGTATTTGATCATTGTCCTTTCAAGCCAGAGATTTTGTCTGTATCCAGCTTCTCCTTCATTTCTATCAGGCCTTGCTGTTCCAACAGTGACCAAGATGACATCATTTGAAAGCTCGTTAATGTTTTCAAATGGAAAATATTTCTTAAAGTGTAAATATCCTGTATTTCTATAATCATGGTTTCCACTAATAGTAATGATTTTTTTTGCTCGGAGTTTTGATACTAATCTCTTGCATTCTTTGTATTCTTTTTCCAATCCCTCGTTTGTAAGATCACCTGTAATTACGATGACATCTGGTTTTAGGTCGTTCACCTCATCTACAACCTTGTCAAATACGTCTGGTTGAAACTGGGACCCTACATGAATGTCAGATAATTGAACAATTAACATTTGATGAGATTTAAAATATCATGTTAATAAATTAGGTTGAAAAAAATTCTGATCAAAAAGTGAGGGTACAATTAAATACGCTAGATCGTGAACTTTGGCTGTCTTGGGTAAAAAAGCAGCAGTTATCAACGGAGACGGAGTTGGTCCCGAGCTTGTTGATGCAATGACTTTAGTTCTAAACGCCTGTAACTCACAGATTGAGCTAATTCGATGTGAGGCAGGTTCTGAGCAATGGCAAAAACATGGTGGCGATACCTACATTCCAGATGAAACTGCAAAAATTATGGAAGAAAGTGATGCATGTTTTAAGGGTCCAACTACAACGATTCCAGACCCAAATGCACCAAGGAGTGTAGCAGTATCTACAAGACAAAAATTTGAGCTATATGCAAATGTCAGGCCAATCAAGACCTACGATAGATTATCACCAGATAGGAAATTAGATTTTGTTTGCTTTAGGGAGGCAACTGAAGGGTTGTATGCGGGAATTGAATTTGATACATCTGATGATTCTGCTGTAGCAATTCGAAAAACAACAAGAAAGGGTTGTGCAAGAATTATTGATGCATCATTTGATTATGCAAAAAAACACAACATGAACAAAGTTGTGGCAATTACAAAAAGAAACATTCTCAAAAGAACTGATGGGATTTTTTGGGGTGAAGCAGAACGTGCTGCAAAAGAAAATTCTGGAATAGAAATTGAGGAATATTACATTGACAACATGACGCAGCAACTAGTAAAAAATCCAGAACGATTCAATGGAAGTGTTCTAGTTAGTACTAATTTATTTATGGATATTATTTCTGAATGTGCATCAGGAAACATAGGAAGTATTGGGAATGTATATTCTGCAAACATGGGAGATAATTACGCAATGTTTGAGCCAGCTCATGGTAGTGCACCAAAATACAAGGGAATGAACAAGGTAAATCCTACTGCAACTGTTCTATCTGGTGCATGGATGGCCGAATATCTTGGAGAGCCAGACATTGCAAAGGCAATTTTTGAAGCAACTGATCAAGTAATCAACGAAGGCAAAGTTGTAACATATGATCTTGGCGGAAATTCAGGTACAAAAGAAATGGCAGAAGCCATTGCAAATGTTGCAAAAGAAAAATTAAAGTGATATTGCTTCAACTAAAATTAATTCTTCAAAAAATAACTTCTTTTTAGCCTTAATTGCAACCTCAAATCCTTCTTTTCTAGTCAGTTCTGCTAATTTTTCATAGTTTGAAAGAGATGATGAAACAAACAAAAATTTCCCCCCTTGTTTGAGACAAGTTTTTGCAGACTTGATAATTTTCATTGGAATGACAATTCCTTCTTTTCCGCCATCGGTTGCAATGTCAGAGATTTCTTCAGATGCCAAATATGGCATATTACAAATTATTAAATCAAATTTACTTTGCAATGCATCAGCGCCATTGCAGCAAACTAGGTTTTCAGGTTTATTTGATTGGTTTTGCAATGCATCAAAGTTCACATCAGTTCCGACAACAAAGCTAAATGATTTTAAAAGAGATTTTGTTAAATATCCAGAACCGCTTCCTATATCTAAAGCACACTCTCCTTTCTCATTTTTAATGTGGTCCTCTAAAAAGAAAGTGTCTTCTGCAGGGGAATACGTGTCATTTGATAATTTGTTTTGCAATTTTGATTATTTCACCTCCATCAAGCTCATCAAGTCTTTTAGTTGAATTATTATTGATTCCAAATTGCTTGAGAATGTTTTGAATTGTTTTTCTTCTATATGAAAATAGTTTATTTACTGCTTTTATCAATTCTGTGGATACAACTTTTTTGCTTTTTAGTTTTAACACAACTGAATCAACTTTTGGTTTTGGAGTAAAGTTATTTTTATTTACTTTTATCACAGGCACAATATCAAACGCATGTTGAGCTAGAACAGATATTGCTTTACGATCTTTTGATTTTGTTTGGAGTTTTTCAGCAAATTCTTTTTGAACCATAATAATTGCTCGTGAAAATTTTTTTTGAACAAGCCATTCTACTGCATCTCTGCTTTTTGAATATGGAAGATTAGAAACAAACACAGTAAAGGTTTCTTTTGATTTGAATCCATCACCAAGTTTTAGTTTTAGATTTGAATAGTCATATTGATTTTTAGTATCTTGATACAGTTTTTTATCAGTCTCAAAGGATGTTACCTTTTTTGCATTTTGACACAAAAAAGGAAGAAGAATGCCTTTTCCTGTGCCTATTTCAAGAACAGAATCGTGTTTTTTAAGATTTGCAACATCAACAATTTTTTGTGCGATTTTTTCAGATTTTAAAAAGTGTTGCCCAAATCTCTGCTGTTTTTTCATCGTTTCACGAAGAGATTCATTCGTGTTTCTCCTGTAACCTCTTCTAAAATTCTTTTTGAGATTTGTTTTACTGGCTCTTTGAATCCAATTCGCTCTTGCAAGTCTGCAAAGCTTTCAAACTTTTTTCTGTCTCGCTCTTCAAGCATTGATTTCATGTATGTTTTTCCAATTCCTGGAATTAATTCTAGTGCATGAATTCTTGGAGTCAGTGGTTGCGCATTGTTTAGATAGTCTACAAATCTCTGTTCATTTTCTGTAACAATTTTTTCTACAACGCCAGGTAGTTCTGTTTGAGCTGATGATGAAATTTTATCGTAGCTCATCTTTCCAAGAACAGAAAGAACTTTGGTTCTTCCTTCCTTTCCAATGAAAATTTTTTCTCCAACCTCAAAGTTAGAATTTGGTTGGCCAAGAATTTCAAGCAAAGTTAGTCTTTCTTCTCCAATTGCAGTTACGATAATTCCTTCACGTCCACGTACAGTTGTTGATTTTCCTCTTGCGTTAAAATCTAAAACATACGCATACTCTTCGTACTTTCTAGGTGGGTTATATGCCCTCTCCAAAATATTTCACCTGACTAACTACGAGTTCTCCTTGATGATTTTTAGAATTTTTTCTAGAGTTTCAGCAAGGATTAGTTTTTTCCAACCAAATGTAAATGAACGAAGTTCTGCAAGTGTAGTTGGTCTAATGTTAACAATTTCTGCAGCTTCTTCAGGAGTTAATTCACATTCTTTAATGAGTTGCTCTCTCATTTTCTTGGCAGTTTTTGGTTCAAGTTTTACAAATTTTGAAACATAATCATAAGTCCATCGTTGAATTTGGTCCATGGACTCTGGATCCTCTTTTTCTAAAATTTCTTTTACCTCTGAAATAGAGATTGGTTTTTTGACTTTGACCTCTTCCATTTTTTATACACCGAACGGTTTGATATGGTCCAATCTAGTGATTAAGGTTTTTGTTTTATCACCAAGTTTCACATCAAGTGTGACAGACCGTCTTCCAACATTTGTAACTGTGCCTACTTTGCCATGATATCGTCTGTGAGGCATTCCTTTATGCTGCCTAGAATCTATAATGACTAGAGCCTTTTCTCCCTCATGGTATTCTCTAAGAAGAAACGATACTCCTCTTGGCTGTTTTTTTGTTAAAACTGCCCTTGATTTGTGTCTAAATCCATGAGAGCGGCCAGATGGCTTTTTTGTAGTCATATTTGCTAGGACCCGCCTAGCCCTATTTTAACACTTACTCAGAATCTGGTTCTTCAGGGTCTGGTTTTTGAGAATCTGCTGATTCTACAGTTTCTGGCTCTACTGTCTTTTTACTAGTTGTTTTCTTTTTCTTTTTTCCATCCTCGTCAGGGTCGATAACTCCTGCGTCACCCAAGGCAAATACAACATCCATTTCTGGATGGTGTGGACTGTCAACCATTCTTGCAATTCGTTTTTTGCCAGATTTCTTAAAGTAAATTCTGTATGTGCTAGTATGTGCAACAACGTTTCCACCAATTGGTCTAGTTGGATCACCAAAGAACACATCTGGTGATGCCATGACCTGATTAGTTGCAATTGCTGCACAGTTGTATGTTTCAGCAATTCTTACTAGAAGATGCACAAAGTGGTTTAGTTTTTGCTGACGGGCTGAAAGTGTTCCACGTCCAAGATATTCTGATCTAAATAAACCAACTGCAGAGTCTGCAATTATTAATTTAATATTATTTTCTTCTATTACAGGTCCTGCTTCTTCAAGAATTAGTGTTTGATGTGCACTATTGTATGCACGTGCAACTATAATTCTATCAAGAACCTTTTCTGCATCCATTTCGTTTGCTTTTGCAATGGATACAATTCTTTCAGGACGAAAAGTGTTTTCAGTATCAATGTATAATACACCTCCCTCAAGACCTCCTTCCTCTTTTGATTTTTGAACCATAACACACATTGTATGACAGAACTGTGTCTTTCCACAACCAAATTCACCATAAACTTCGGTAAGTGCTTGTGTTTCAATTCCTCCATCAAGCAATGTATCGATACAATTAGTACCAGTTGTAATTTTACCAATGTCCTGTCTTCTTTTGTAAATGTCAGTTGCGCTGACAAAGTCTTTTGCAATTAGTCCTTCTTCGATTAGTTGCTGGCGTGCCTTGTTCACTATTTTTTCAGCAGTTTCTTTTTCCATTCCAGTTATTTCTGATATTTCTACTGGGCCCCTAATGATGAGATCCATAATGTTATGAATTCCAGCATCACTAAGTTTTCTAGTAGTGACAGGACCTACTCCTTCTAAACTGTCTAATCGTAAATCTTCCATACCGTAAGGTACCGTACCAGTACTTTATAAGGTTGTTGTTTTAACAATTTTCTTCAAAAGCTAACTTTGTGTAAAGAAAATGATCTAACGTCTTCGACGTCTTTGTCCAGGTTTATTTTGACCAGGAGTTCTGTTTAGGATGAATCTTTTTTTAAAATTGCTTTTGTTTCTAAGACTAGAGCTAGTTCCAACTCTTTTTCTACCTTCTACTTTTGGTGTTTGACCTCGAACTTTTCCTGCTTTTGTAAGCGAACCGTGAGTTGCCATATCTTATCATATTTTAAAGTGAATTTATGTATTTGTATAAAATTTACCAGTACTTTACCTTGATTTTTTCAATTACTCGCTCGTGTTCAGCACCTTGTCTTCTAGCATATCGTTCCATTGCTCCTAATGGCACACCGCCAAGAGAACGGGCAAT
>DASSAK010000019.1:0-5208 GCA_035685445.1 Nitrosopumilaceae archaeon | reverse complement strand
CAAACAGCTGGTTGGTGGTCTGATGGACAGATTGATGATTCGGATTTTGTTTCAGGAATTCAATGGTTAATTACAAATGGAATAATGCCAATTTGTTAATTTGGTTCTAATGTTGTATTATATAGAAAAATAGCAGTATTTGATCTGAGAATTCAAGAGAGGTTTTTATGTGTCCCATAATGAACTTTCCCTAATGAAAGCAATAACATTGGGCTCATTCTTCGTTCTTTTTGCAATTGTAGTTGGATTATCAGCACCAACAGCGTTTGCAGATCATCCAAATGCAGATGTTAGTATAGCGTTAGGTTCTGGCGTTCCAGGATGTGAAGAAACTGACGAATGTTACATTCCAGCGACAGTAACAGTTTCTGTTGGTGGAGAAGTAACATGGTCTAACGATGACACAGCTCCACATACAGTAACAGCAGGAAATCTAAAAGAAAATCCTGATACTGTAGGCACATCACTACCAAATGGATTTGATAGCGGAATGATTATGTCAGAAGAAACTTTTGAACACACATTCGATACAGAAGGAACCTTCGATTATTTCTGTATGGTACATCCATGGATGGTAGGAACTGTAATTGTTGAAGCAGAAGGTGCCGGAGGAGAAGGATTAATGGTAGACATTCAAACTACTCAAGGAAAAGCAGGTCAAACAATGGACATTACAGTAACATTTACTGAAATGGGAAAATCTGTTGAACATGTCAACTACAATATCAAAGCAACACAAGATGGTAAAACCGTTCTTGATGATACAGGAGTTCATGACCATGATGGTAAAATGACTCATAAGACAATGGCATTACCAGCAGCAGCTTCTGATGCAAAACCTGTAAACGTAAATGTTGAATTCCTAGGGTTTGGAATAAATGAACCATTTACTGGACCAATAGGTGAAGTAGCAACAAAGAAAATTGTACCAGAGTTTGGAACAATTGCAATGATGATTCTTGGCGTAGCTATTGTGAGCATCATAGCAATCAGTGCAAAATCTAGAGTAATTCCAAAACTTTAGGAAAATACTCTTTCTTATTTTCTTTTTAACATAGCAATTATCGCTAAGATTACTGCAGCTGTTCCTAATGATAACCCTAGGACAGCAAAGTTGTATGTATTCTCATCAGTTGTACTATCAACTGAAGCAACACCAGATTTTAGATCACTTACATCCTTTTGAAGTGAGGATAAAGCATTTTTTAATGGTCCAATTTCTTCGTTTGAGGAAGCTTGTCTTGGGGGAAAGTCAAGTACTGCAGTGTTTTCTACAGCTTCAGGATGCAATGTAAGATCAACTGGTACACCATTAAGCTCTCCACCAAATTCAAGTACTATAGAACCAGTTTTTGTTGGAATAATTTTTGATTTGTAATGACCAGGCTTTGGATCAGAAATTATGTCCATTACTTTTTCAACACCACCGAATTTTATGGTGACATCCATGTTCTTGAATGCGTTTGTAATTCCCGATTTTACTCCCTCTGATGGGCTTTCTGTAATTTCAAAAACTATGAAATTTGGCAAGCCAACAACAGGAGGCTCTTCTTCCCACCCTACTTCAAATTCGTATGGGCCAACAAAGTCTGATGTGTGAGCAAAAGCAGATGGAATTCCAATCAATAATAAACTAGCAAAAATTAACGATAATTTCACGTTTTGCAAACATGTTTCACATGTTATAATTATTACTTAAATTTTCGAAAACCACAAAGTAAGTGTGTTTAAATTAATTGAAGGTAGAATGTAAATAAAATGAAAAAATTACTTTTTGCTTCATTATTGATTTTAATGATCAGTTTACCATCAGCTATGGCCCATCCATTTTTAGAAGAAACTAATCCACCACGATCATCAACTGCTCCAGTAGGAGTAACTGAGATTATTACAAAATATTCCGAAGCGGTTGAGCTTGACTTTAGTACTGTTGAAGTTTTTGATGATACAGGAAACCAAATTGATAACAAAGATGTTCGTTATTATGAAAATGAAAAGTCATTAATTGTTTCTACACCACCGCTAGAAAATGGTATTTACACTGTAACAAGCAAAGTCTTATCAAAAGTTGATGGGCATTTAGTTAATTATGCATTCGTAATTGGTGTAGGAGATGTACAACTAGAGGAACCTAGTGAAACTGACATAGATGTTTTTGATATCGTGTTCCTTCCAGAAGCAGCTTCAAGATTTCCTGGATTTGTTGGTCAAACAATTGTACTTGGCGGAATGATTGCATCATTAATGATATGGGGAACGCAAAATAAAACTTTGATTAAAAATAATTTTAAAAAATTTCAGTCGATCTATCATAGTAAATTTTTGTCACTAATTGGCATTGGACTCATCGTTGTTTTTGCTTCAAACATTTTGATGCTAGCTGTGCATACAATAAGATTACAAACTTCGGCATTTGATGCATTACAAACTTCATTTGGAGAAACATGGATCATTCGTATGACAATAACTGTAATTCTTCTAGGTCTCTGGTTTTCTATGGAAAGAACTAAAACACTTTCAGTAAAAAATCAGATTCCTCTGGTTGTATTATCACTTGCGTTGATTGCAACTACTACCATGATGGGTCATGGAGCAGCCAGTGAAATAGCCCCTCCTGTTATACTTGATTATATTCATAATCTTGTTGCAGCAGTTTGGATAGGAGGAATAATCTTTTTTGCTTTTACGTTATTACCCTCACTTTCTTTGCTCAAAAACGGAATTGGGGAAAAATTAGCACTTGCTGCTATTCCACGATTTTCTATAGTGTTTGTAATGATGATAGGGGTTGTAATAATTTCTGGTCCAACGCTAATGTGGTTTCTTGAAGATGATGTTGGGATGATTACAGAATCCACATATGGAAAATTAATCATAACAAAAATTATTCTTGCGGCAATAATGATTGGTATCGGTGGGCATCATCAATATAAAATTCAAAATCCTGCCATTAAAAATTTTCAAAATGATTCCATAGTAGTCTCAAAGAAATTAAAAAATCCATTAAAAGTGGAAGCTGCATTAGGTATTGCATTATTAGGTGTTGTAGCTTTGTTAGCAAATGGCACATTACCTGCTGGAGAAATACAACAAGCTGAAGCCCAGCAGATAATTCAGGAATATAACACAATAGAATTTTCTGAAAATGCAAAGTTTGATGTAAAGATTACACCGTTCACAAGTGGAAAAAATGTTATTTCTCTAACTGTGGCTGATACTATTGGAAAACCATTTTCTGATTTTGATCAACTCAAAGTAAGAGTTTCAAATCCGTTACGTAACATAGCCCCAATTGAAATCCCAATGAATCAAATAAGCGAAAATGAATTTAGAGGTGAAGTAACATTTGGTTTCTCTGGAAATTGGCAGATTGAGATAGAAGCACAAAGAACTAAAAATCAAAATGAGAGTGTTTTTCTAAATTTACTTGTAAAACCACGACTAGATGATCTTAAAGTAGAATTAATTGAATATGATTTTCCTGAATTTGCAGGACCTCTTTATCCAGTTTATGATGGAGAAGATACAATTTGGATAAGTGATTCAACTGCACCAAAACTTTGGAAGTTTTCACTTGACAATCAACAGCTTGAATCATTTGAATTTGATGGACAGATTTCAGTTTCATTAACAATTGATAATGATGGAAAGGTTTGGTTTACAGATACACCAGCAGAAAAAATTGGTGTTTTTAATCCAAATACAGAAGAGTTTCAGATAATTTCTCTTCCAGAGTTGCAACCGTTGATTGCAGCCCCACGGCCAGTATTTTTGGAGGTTGATTCTGATAACAATGTGTGGATTTCTGTGCCTACAAAAAATGCTATTCTAAAATACAATCAAAAAACTGCCGAGTTCAAAGAATTCAAACTCCCAACTACTGATTCAGGTCCATTTGGTTTACTATATGATCCTAGTGGAAAGATGTGGTTTACCCAAACACTTGAAGGGCAAATTGGATATATTGATCTTAAAACAGATGATATAAGGGAGATTCCATCACCTGAATCATTTTCGATTTTAGAAACTCTAACTTTTGATAAACATGGAAACATTTGGATTTCAGAACACGATGAAGGCGGTGGAATTGTAAAGTTTAATCCAATTTTAGAAACTTATGAAAAAATTCCAGTGGTAGATACTACTGCATTACCAAATGATCCAACCTTTGATAAATTTCAAAACATTTGGATTGCATTACACGTAGTTGATAAATTTGCAGTATATAATCCAGATGCAAATAATATGATTGAAATTCCCATCCCAACTCAAACATCTTTTGTTCAGTTTATGACAGTAGATGATGAAAATAACATCTGGTTTGCAGAACAACGTGGTGGAAAGATTGGAAAGATAGAAATCACTGAAATTCCCTCAGCAGGAATAGTTTCTATTGAGGAACAAGGATATGAACCAAAATATGCAGAAATTGTATCACCATTAATTTCGTTGGGAATTATTGCAACATCATTATTCTTTGTAAAGAATGTAAAAGATAAAAGAAGAATTAATTCGCTAATTTCTTCTTAGCTCTTTACTAGACCAACAGCTTTTATTCCCATAGTTGCAACAAAAAGTCCAATTGAAAGTAACACAATTGTTCCAGCAGGCGTAATATCAAAAATATAAGATATAGTGATTCCCATTACTACTGAAAATACAGCAAAACAAATTGAAAGTAACGAAGTTTGTTTGAATCCTTTACCATACATTATCGCAGTAACATTTGGTATCACAAATAACGCTGAAATTAATAATATTCCGACAAGCTGAATTGACGTTACGACAGTAATTCCTGCAAGAAAAATAATTAGATAGTTGATTTTTTCAACAGGAATTCCACTAACTTGGGCTTGCTCCTCATTAAATGTAGAATAGACTAGTTGTCTATGAAGAAGCAAAATTATGACTAGAATTATGCCTGTAAGAATAAGAATCAAGATTGTGTCTTGAGTGCTTATTAAAAGAATGCTTCCAAACAAGAAGCTAAAAATATCAATTGTAAATCCACTAGAAAGACTAATCAAAACTAATCCAGCTGCAATTCCAGATGAAAGTAAAACTGCCACAGATGCATCACCAGAAATTTTGAACTTGTTTCTAATTCTTGTAATTACTAGCGCGCTTCCAAGAGAAACTGCGTATGCAGTCCATAATGGATAAATTCCTGCCATTAATCCTAATGCAATTCCACCAAAAGAAGAATGT
>DASSAK010000018.1:0-5124 GCA_035685445.1 Nitrosopumilaceae archaeon | reverse complement strand
GATAGGTCTCATTTTCGGTATTCCTCAATTGGTTCCATATTTAAATCATGACTCAAAAAAATCAAATTTGATCCAACGTTTTCTTTTTGAAGTTTTGTAATTCATCTTTGATTGTTTTTTTAAAATTTTCGTGATCTTGTTCTAGAGTTTTTTTAGAGTTGTCAATTAATTTTTTAATCTCATCTTTGCCCATTATTTTCGCATCTCCATCTTTGCTTTTACTTTTTTTAACTTTGCAAATTCTTCACGTTCACGTTCTTCAAGTGTTGCAAGAATAAATTTTATTCTTTGTTGATATTGTGGAATAATTACATTTTCAAGAGCGTTTAACAATTTTTGAGTTTTTTCTAATGCCTTAGCCAAACTGAAAATAGAGTTTTCATATTCAGCTGCTTTACAAATTTTAGGTAGCGCTTCTTTGATTTGCTTTGCTGCTCTATCTATGGATGAATTAGTATCTGCAAGACCGTATGGCATTGATTTTGTATCCTTTTCGGTAACATTTAGTGAGGGAATTTTTACATCTACGACTCTTTTAACAGTAACATCAACTTCCATTACTGCTGGTGCAGATTCTGCCACAGATTCTACAGTGCTTGTGCCTAATGATAAATAGGCTTCATTAACTGATTTGTAAACATCTTGTAGAGGTTCCCATATTCCACCTCTAGCTTTTGTTGCTTCTGTAATCATTTCTTCAATATTTTTTAACAAGACTTTTCTTTTATCATCAAGAATTTTTCTAACCATTGATGCAACTTGGCTTGAACGTTTGTATTTTAGTAGCTCAATTTTTGTTGCAGTTACATTTTGTCCAAATGACATTGATTATCTTTCCTTGTAATAATGTTCCACAAACTTGTCTTTGACTTTAGTTAGCTCATTCTTTGGTAACAATGATGCAGCCTTCCATAACAAGCCAAGTGTTTCTTCAATCGCCCTATTTTCATCAATGTCTTGTGATAGAAAGTGTTCTTCAAAGTCGTCTCCAAATTCAAGATATTTTAGATCAACTCCAGTCAAGCCTGCTTTTCCTACAATTCCAGCTAATGCACGAACTTCTTGTGCTCTAGAATATGCATCATAGTTCTGATTAGAAATTTCTTGATGATCAACTCTAGTTCGTCCTTCACCAATACCATCTTTCATAATTCTACTAAGACTCATCAAAATGTTAACTGGTGGATAAATTCCCTTTCGGAACAAATCTCTACCAAGTACAATCTGTCCTTCTGTAATGTATCCAGTAAGATCAGGAATTGGGTGGGTAATGTCATCTGAGGGCATTGTAAGAATTGGCATTTGTGTAACACTGCCTTTTTTTCCGTTTAGTCTTCCTGCCCTTTCATAAATTGTGGACAAATCAGTGTAAAGATATCCAGGATATCCCTTTCTTCCAGGTACCTCTTCTCTTGCTGCACTAATTTCACGAAGTGCTTCTGCATAGTTTGTCATGTCTGTAAGAATTACAAGAACATGCATTCCAAGATCATATGCAAGATATTCTGCAACCGTGAGTGCTACACGAGGTGTAATAATTCTCTCAATAGCAGGATCGTCTGCAAGATTTAGGAAAAGAACGCTTCGTTTTAAAGCACCAGATTCTTCTAAGCTTCGTCTAAAATATTCAGATTCACTATACTGTACACCTATTGCTGCAAAAACTACAGCAAATTCATCACTTGTTCCAACAACTGACGCTTGACGAGCAACTTGAGCTGCTAAAATGTTGTGAGACATTCCAGAACCAGAAAAGATTGGAAGTTTTTGTCCTCTTACTAGAGTTAACATTCCATCAATTACAGAAACACCTGTTTGAATAAAGTCACGCGGATACTCTCTTTGTTCAGGATTCATTGGTGCACCGTTAATGTCTAAGAATTTATCAGCAATTGGATCCGGTAGTCCATCTTTTGGTCTACCCAATCCATCAAATACTCTGCCAAGAACTTCTTCTGAAACTGGCATCTCCATAACTTTTCCAACAAATTTAGCTTTTGTTCCAGAAACTGAAAGGCCAGTTGTTCCCTCAAATACTTGGACAATTGCTTTTCCATTTCCAACTTCAAGAACTTTTCCTAATCTTTTTTCACCATCTGTTGTTTCAACTTCAACTAGTTCATCAAAAGCTGCGTTTTCAACATCATCAACAATTACTAGCGGACCTTTAATCTCTGCAATCTTACTGTATTGGACTCCACCCTGTGATGTCATTGTGTAACCTTTACTCCTGCTATGCTTTTGAACTGTTCATCCATTGTTTTAGTAAGAGAATCTAGTTTATCCATCTCATCGTCTTTAATTTCCATTCTTGCTTTAAGTAAGGTTCCAATGATTGGTAATGCACGAATGTCAGAAAGAGGTGCACCATCTTTTAGTGCTTGTTGGCCGCCTTTGTAAAATTCTACAAGCAATTTCATTAGTTTGAATTGTTTTTCTGGACTACAATAAGTATCTACATCATCAAAAGAGTTTTGCTGCAAAATTCCAATTTTGATCATTCTTGCAACTTCTAAAATTAATTTTTCTTCATCAGGCAATGCTTCTGGTCCCAAAAGTCTTACAATTTCTTTCAGGGTATCTTCTCTTTGCAGAATTCCATATGTTTCACTTCTAAGACTAAGCCAGTCTTCACTAATGTTTTCACTCCACCACTTTGCAATATCAGAAAGATATCCAGAGTAACTGTTCATCCAGTTAATTGATGGATAGTGTCTTGAATAAGCGAGTTTTGCATCAAGTGCCCAAAATGTTTTGATGAATCGCATTGTATGAGTTGTAACTGGTTCTGTAAAGTCACCTCCTGATGGAGATACAGCACCAACAAGACTTACTGAGCCATTACGTTCTGGACTGCCCAGTGCTTTAACTCGTCCTGCTCTTTCATAAAATTCTGCTAATCTTGATGCAAGATAAGATGGATATCCTTCCTCAGCTGGCATTTCTTCTAGACGTCCACTCATTTCTCTAAGAGCTTCTGCCCATCTACTTGTCGAATCTGCAACAAGTACAACATCTTTTCCCATATCTCGATAATATTCAGCAATTGTTACACCAGTGTAGATGCTTGCTTCTCTGGCAGCTACTGGCATATTACTTGTATTTGCAACTAGAACGGTTCTCTCCATTAATGGTCGTCCACTTCTTGGGTCTTTTAGTTCGGGAAATTCTACAAGTACTTCGGTCATTTCATTTCCTCGTTCACCACATCCAATGTATACTACGACTTGAGAATCTGCCCACTTTGCAATTTGGTGCAAAGTTACAGTTTTTCCTGTTCCAAATGCACCTGGAATTGAACCTGTTCCACCTTTTGCAAGAGGAAAGAATGTGTCAAGAACTCGCTGTCCAGTAAGTAGAGGTACAGTTGGATCAAATCGTTTTTGATATGGACGTGGTTTTCTAACTGGCCATTTGTGATACATCTTTAGTGTTGATGATTTACCATTAGAATCAACTGTAGCTAAATCAGTTTCAAGATCATATTCACCTTCTGAAACGATGTTTGTTACTTTACCGCCAGGATGATCAGGCGGTACCATTATACTGTGATCAATTAATTCAGTTTCTTTTACAGTCCCAATAACATTTCCAGCTTGAATCTCGTCACCGACTTTTACAGTTGGAACAAAGTGATATTTTTTTGTCAAATCAACAGGAGTGGTTGTAATGCCTCTTCCAATGAAACTGCCAGATTTTTTTGATAGTTCTTTTAATGGTCTTTGGATTCCATCGTAAATTTGACCAATGATTCCAGGTCCAAGTAAAACAGAAAGTGGGTTTCCTGTACCAACTACAGGCTCACCTGGTTTTAATCCACTAGTTGATTCATAAACTTGAATGAATGCAACATCTCCGGTAAGACGAATGACTTCACCAAT
The DNA here is from genome assembly GCA_035685445.1 of Nitrosopumilaceae archaeon. Lineage (GTDB taxonomy): Archaea > Thermoproteota > Nitrososphaeria > Nitrososphaerales > Nitrosopumilaceae > DRGT01. The sequence continues at coordinate 1,243 of DASSAK010000018.1, read as the reverse complement.
TAGTTTTGCATCACCTACAGAAACGGTTTCGTACATTTTTGCATCAGACATTCCGTCTGCCTTTACTGCAGGTCCACTTACCCAAACAATTCGTCCTTGTGCTACCATGTCAGCTCTTTATTCCGAATTTTGTTGCAATTTCTTTCCTTATTAAAGGCTTCATGCGATCAAGTCTTGCATCAATGGTGTTGTTAAAAGACATTGAACCGTCTTTTGATGCAACTACAACTCCGCCTAAGCAATCAATTGTATCAGATGATAACTGTGAACCTGGAAATTTTGATAATAATGAATTTACAATTTCTTTATCTTTAGAATTTGTAGAAATGTTTACTTCTTTTGTACCAAGCGTATCAGTTGCTTCAGAAAGGAGTGTTTCAATCAATTTGGAATAATTTGCATCTCGGTTTGCTGATTTGATTTGCTCTACTGCCTTATCGAAAACTTTTTGAACAGACTCGGCGACAAGTTTGAGTTGTTTGTTTCTTGATTCCAAGTCAGAGCTTCCAACAATCTGTTTTTCAATTTTTTCAGCCTCTTTTTTTCCCTCATCAACAATTCTGTCATATTCTTGCTCAAACTTTGATTCAGACTTTGCCAAAGTTTGCAAGGATTCATCAAAAGTAGATTTTAGACTTGAGTAAACTTCATCTTCGGATTGAACGAGAATTTTATCAATTGTTGTTTCTAATTTAGAATCCGAAGCCAACAATCGCCGATCAATTCCTATTGGATTTTAATGTTTGGACATTTGAAAAAATTCAAGACGTTTTTGTTTTAGAAAATTAATCTTAGAAAGATTTTAAACATCCTCCAATTCGTTGGTAGGTATTGGGTGTAGCTGATCTTCTAGTTGGCAGTGTTATACTTCCTCGTCCAGAATCTCCACAGGTAGTTTCTCGTCTGACTCAGTTTGAGTGGTTTCACAAACTAGATTCTGAAAACGAAACAATGACACCAGAATTAGATGATCTTTTACTTCGAGCACAAAAAGCCTTTCAGTCAATTGATGATGTGGTAAAGGGACTTAATGTTCCACCCCGAGTAGGCATGATGGAAATTGTGTTTAAGGGTACCAAGATTAAAGAAAAAAAATATCAACTAAAAGAAATCGAGCAAATGATTGAAGATGTTGAAAAAAAGGCGCCATCTGTAATTGGTGAAGCGCAAAAACTCTTAGAAGAAGATTCGAACACAAAAAAGTCTCTTGAAGAATATACTGCACTAAAAGAAACATTAGAGC
>DASSAK010000017.1:0-4060 GCA_035685445.1 Nitrosopumilaceae archaeon | reverse complement strand
GAATTAGTGATTCAATTCTTTTGTTTTCTGATAGAAGACGTCCAACTATTGCAATTTTTTGTAAGAATTCAGGTTGGGATAATTTCTTTAGTAAATCTATACTTGATAGAGTACAAACTGCAACTGATGAATTTTTGTTTCCAAAGTATACTTCTTCTGGGATTGGTAATAATGCCTTACAGACTTCACCGGCTAGATTTTCAAGCAAATTCATGATATAATTGCCTCAGGTTTTTGGCTATAAAATGGAGATTTTTTATGCTTACTTTTGGATGAATTGGAATCGACAATACACTTGATGCAGCCCAATCAGTATTTTGAAGTTTTATTTTGGTCTTATAAAAGGGAGTTTTATGAATTGGGGTAAAATAGTATGCTGCAGCACAAATTCCTTTCTTGTTTAGTTTTTCCATGATTTTGTTTCGATTTTTTATTGCAATAGTATAAAGATACCAATTTACTTTTTCTCCTTTTCTTTCTTTTGGAATTTTGATTGATAAATCTGAAATTAAATCTGAAAGTATTGTTGCATTTTTTTTGCGTTGAAATAAAAATTTTGGTAGTTTTTTAATTTGGATTTTAGCTATTGCTGCACTGATTTCAGGCAATCTCAAGTTTAAACCAAAAATTCTTGTGTCATAACCATCTACCATTCCATGATTTCGAATCATTAACAGTTTTTCATGTAATTTTTTATTGTTAGTTGTGATCAATCCCCCTTCACCCGATGTCATAACTTTTGCAGGATAAAGGCTGTAACAACCCAATTCAGAAAACGTGCCAGTATGTTTGTTTCTTAAAGTGGATCCTAAGGATTGTGCAGCATCTTCAATTACGTGAACGTTATGTTTTTTTGCAATTTCAGAGATTTGATCGATAAAAGCAACATTTCCATAAAGATGGACAGGAATAATCGCTTTAGATTTTTTTGTGATTTTTTTTCTGAGATCATCCGGATCAATTGTATAATTTTTTTTCAAAATATCAACAAAGACTGGTTTTGCTTTAGTTGAAAGGACAGCATTTGCAGTAGCAACAAATGAAAAAGATGGAATTAAAACTTCATCACCTTGTTTGACATCTAATGCAAGTAATGCTGCTTGAAGTGCAGAAGTTCCAGAATTTACAGCTACTACATATTTTGATTTTGTAAATGAAGCTGTAAGTTTTTCAAATTCTTGAACATTTTTTCCTCCATATTTTGCAGCTGTTGTGAGAGCACCTTCCTTTAGAACACGAATTACAGCCTCTATTTCCTCTTTACCTACTAGAGGAATATTTATTGGAATTTTCACATTTGGGGTGTTCAAAACTTCTCTAATAAACTCCTCTAAATTGGTATGAATTTTTATATCTAGTAACAGTGAGTTCGCATAATTGAAAACTCGCCATCTCAATGAATCAGACAAAGCATACAAGGTTTACTTGTACATTTTTTACGTATGCGCGGTAATTATGGCGTCAATCACTGCGTTTGGAGTATTTTCCATGTTAGAAGAATGGGAAAAAAATGGAATGTATGTGATGGGTGAGGTGTTAAACACAACCGTGATTCCGTTTGAAAATTTTGCACGGTTGTCTACTTGGTTATTTTTTTCTACGATAATTGGATGGTATTGTGTTTCGAGAATTGGTTGGAAAAAAACAGCAGGTAGCAAAATAATTGGCTGGAAAATGTCTTTGCTGCAACTTATGTTGTTAGGTTTTACAATAATTTGTTTTTATGAAGTATTATGGAATTTTTCAGTACTTACTGCACATGTAACAGCTGAATTAGTTAATGGCAATGTTCCAGACATTGATAGGTTATCAACAGGTTTTGCTGATCCGGATAGACCTTGGAATCTTATTTTTGCTACAAAGATTTTTCTTGCAGCTACTATAATTAGTGGACATGCATTTTATCTTAGTACAAAACCCAGAAAAATCTTAGATGACTTTGAGTAACTTTATAGGGTTTTAATCTAACCGTGATTTAGAATGGATATCACAGAAAAAGTTGATTTAATAGAAAAGCCACCAACAGAAGAAATTGTTACAAAAGAAGAATTAATTGAACTTTTCAAAACAAATTCTAATCCAAAGCATTACATTGGAATAGAAATTTCTGGATTTCTTCATCTTGGAAGTCTTATTAGTACTGGGTTTAAGATTAATGATTTCCTTAAAGCTGGCGTAAACTGTACAGTGTTTTTGGCAGATTGGCACACTGTGATTAATGATAAGCTTGGGGGTGATTGGGATATTATTAACAAAGTTTCAAAATACTATTCTGATGCATTCAAACTTGTTTGTCCAGGTGTAAATGTCGTTCTTGGTTCTGATCTATACGATTCCAGAAAGGAGTATTGGTCAGAATTTGTGCGATTTACAAAGCATATGTCTCTTGCACGAACAATGCGAACTTTGACTATTATGGGTAGATCCGAAGTAGAAGAAAAAATTGATTTAGCAAAATTGCTTTATCCACCAATGCAGGCAGTAGATATTCATTCTTTAGACCTCGATATTGTCCATGCTGGAATGGATCAAAGAAAAATCCACATGTTAGTGCGTGAAATTTTTCCAAAAATGAAGTGGAAGGTTCCAGTTGCTGTGCATCACCAACTTTTGCCCGGTTTATCTCAACCAACAGATACTGCTAATCATAAAGCTCTTGGAAAGATGAGTAAATCTGATCCTAAATCTGGAATTTTAATTCATGATTCAGATGATGATATTAAATCAAAAATTAAGAAGGCGTGGTGTGAAGAAGGAAACACACAAAACAATCCATTATTAGAAATCTCAAGACACGTAATATTTCATAAATTTAATGAAATCAAGGTTGAACGGCCTGAAAAATTTGGAGGGAATGTTGAGTATTCAAATTATTCACAACTAGAATCTGATTTTGGTGCAAAAAAACTTCATCCAACTGATCTAAAACAAACTGTTACAAATTATCTTGTTAAAATAATTGGTCCAATTAGGGACAAACTAGAACTTAAAGAAGAATTGTTTGAAGAAATAAAGAAAAGTTATTAGACTTTGAGTTTAGGATTTGTTTGTTCTTGTAGTTTGTATTTTGATGTGTATCCTCTTGGATTAATCATTAAATCTTTGTAATTGTATGTTGAAGAGTTTCCAACAATTACGGTACTAATCATTCCCAGCTTTTCAGAATGGTTTTCTAAGTTTTCAAGATCTGTAAGCACAACTGATTGTGAATTTCTAAAAGCGCCTTTGATAATAGCCACAGGGGTAGTCGGTTTTCTATATTTGAGTAGAATTTTTCTGGTATCTTGTAATTGATGAATTCGTTTCTTGCTTGATGGATTATAAATTACAATTACAAAATCACCTTGAGCTGCTGCCTCTACTCTTTTTACAATTATTTCCCAAGGTACAAGAAGGTCACTCATACTCAAAACTGCAAAATCAGTCATTAATGGTGAACCTATAATTGAAGCACAGGAATTCAAAGCAGAAACACCTGGAATAATTTCCACTTGTAAATCACTTTTTGGATCCCAGCCAGATTCTGCAAGCGTTTCATAGATTAATCCGGCCATTCCATAAATTCCTGGATCGCCACTAGAAACAAGTGAAACAATTTTTCCTGATTTAGCTAGATCAATACATTGGTGTGCACGTTCTACTTCTTGTGTCATTGCATATCTGTAAACATCTTTTCCTTCAATTAGATCTTGTACTAGATTGACATAAGTTTCATAACCAACAATTGTGTCACTTTCTTCAATTGCTTGTTTTGCACGAAAAGTCATATGATCGTGGTGTCCTGGACCAACACCAACAATGTACAGTTTTCCATTCAATATTAGAATGAAAATTTGTAATGCAATTTATCCCTTTACTGGAATGGATCGATAAATGGGCAATTAACTATATGATCCGAATTCATTGGACGCGCTAGATTTACTTTAATGAGTTCTTCTGATTTGAATGAATCAATATCTGCTTTTGTTTCAAGAACTCTAGAATCTTCAGGATTATTCCATTCAATCACAAAAATTCTCCACATTGGGCTGTATGTTTCATCACCAGGTGCAGATGCAGC